>CAZALA010000124.1:0-10589 GCA_964485725.1 uncultured Propionivibrio sp.
TACATACGGCGATCAAGATTGCGCCGCGCTACCAGGGGCCGGTCGTCTATGTCCACGACGCTTCGCGCGCGGTCGGCGTCGTCATGAAACTTTTCTCGAACGATCAGGCGGCCGCGTACAAGGAAGAAGTCGCCGCTGATTACGCGCGCGTGCGCGCCCAGCACGCCGGCAAGAAAGGCGTGACGCTCGTGCCGCTCGCCGCAGCGCGCGCCAACCGCTTCGTCTGGAACGCCGACCCGGCCTACCGGCCGGCCGCGCCGCAGACGCTCGGCCTGCAGGTCGAGCGCCGCGTGGACCTTGCGCTGCTCACCGACTACATCGACTGGGCGCCCTTCTTCCAGACCTGGGACCTGGCCGGCAGCTACCCGAAGATCCTCGACGACGCGCTCGTCGGCGAAGCGGCGCGAGCCGTCTTTGCTGACGCCAAGGCGATGCTCGCCGAAATCCTCGCCGCGCCGAAGGACGAGCCCTGGCTCGAAGCCAACGCGGTCTTTGGCCTTTATCCGGCGAACGCGCTCGGCGACGACATCGAAATCTACGCCGACGAAGCGCGCGCCGAAAAGCTCATGGTCTGGAAGAACCTGCGCCAGCAGCACGAGCGGCCCGCCGGCAAGCCGCATCTTTGCCTTGCCGACTTCGTCGCGCCGCGCGCAGAAGAGGGCGGCGCGCCCGACTGGGTCGGCGCTTTTGCGGTCACTGCCGGCATCGGCATCGAGAAGAAGCTCGCCGAGTTCGCCGCCGCGCACGACGACTACCGCGCGATCATGTTGAAGGCGCTCGCCGACCGCCTCGCCGAAGCCTGCGCCGAATGGCTGCACGCCGAAGTGCGCAGGAAGCACTGGGGCTACGCAGGGGCCGAGCGCCTCGACCGCGACGCGCTGATCGCCGAACAGTATCGCGGCATCCGTCCGGCGCCCGGCTATCCGGCCTGTCCCGACCATACCGCGAAGGGCGATCTTTTCCGCCTGCTCGACGCGCCCGGCAACGCCGCGATGGCGATCACCGAATCGTTCGCGATGGCGCCGGCCGCTTCGGTCTCGGGTTTCTATCTTGCGCATCCCGACGCGCGTTATTTTGCGATCAGCAAGATCGGCAGCGACCAGGTTGCCGACTGGGCCGCGCGCGCCGGGATGGATCTGAACGAAGCCGAACGCTGGCTGGCGCCGCTGCTCTAAACGAAAAGTCGAACCATGCAAATCCCCGCTTTCGTCCAGCGTGATGCGGACCTCGCCCGGCGCACGACGCTGGCGCTGCCCGGCCGCGCCGCTTTCCTGGCGCAGATCGGCGTCGCCAGCGAGCTCGCCGAACTTTCCCGCTTCGCCGCCGGCAAGGGCCTGCCGCGCTTCGTCCTCGGCGGCGGCAGCAACGTCGTCGTCAAGGGCGACTTCGACGGCCTCGTCGTGCGCATGGCAAGTCGCGGCCGCGCCCTCGTCAAGGAGGACGCCGACGCGCGCTACGTGCGCGCCGAGGCCGGCGAAAACTGGAACGATTTCGTCGCCTGGACGCTCGCGCAGGGCTGGTACGGGCTCGAGAACCTGACGCTGATCCCGGGCACGGTCGGCGCCGCGCCGATCCAGAACATCGGCGCTTACGGCCTCGAGCTCGCCGAGCGTTTCCATGCGCTGAGCGCTTTCGATTTCAAGGACGGCACGACGCGTGAATTCGATCGCGCGGCCTGCCGGTTCGGCTATCGCGACAGCGTCTTCAAGCGCGAGGGCTGGCATCTTGACGGCCGCTACGCGATCACCGCGGTGACATTCCGCTTGCCGCGCCTGTGGCAGCCGCTGACGGCGTACGCCGATCTTGCGCGCGAACTCGACGCGCGCGGCAGCGTCGAGCCGACCGCACAGCTGATCGCTGAGGCCGTGACCGCCGTGCGCGAGCGCAAGCTCCCCGACCCCAGGGTCGTCGCCAACGCCGGCAGCTTCTTTCATAACCCGATCGTCGGCCCGCTTCTCGCGATTCAGCTTGCCGCCGACCACCCCGGGCTGCCGTGCTACGCGCAGCCCGACGGGCGCGTCAAGCTCGCCGCCGGCTGGATGATCGAGAAAGCCGGCTGGAAAGGGCGCGATCTTGGCGCCGTCGGCATGTACGACAAACAGGCGCTCGTCCTGGTCAATCGCGGCGGCGCGCAAGGCGCCGAGGTGCTTGCGCTGATGCGCGCGGTGCAGAAGGACGTGCGCGAAAAGTTCGGCGTCGAACTCGAGCCGGAGCCGGTGTTTCTGTAGGCGCCCGATTCCTCGGGCGATGCTGCCTCGGCCGCGGCAAACGCCGCATCGCGCAGCAGAGCTGCGCTCCTACATGGTGGATCGCGTTTCTTGTAGGCGCCCGATTCATCGGGCGATGCTGCCTGGGCCCGCGGCAAACGCCGCATCGCGCAGCAGAGCTGCGCTCCTACATGGCGGATCTTGCGCTTCGACACTGCGCTCTTTGTAGGAGCCCGATTTATCGGGCGATGCTGCCTCGGCCCACGGCAAACGCCGCATCGCGCAGCAGAGCTGCGCTCCTGCAAGTTCGCTCTACTCGCCGGCGTGCGTGAAGCTGATCTGGCCGTACATCTGCGGGTGATGGTTGGCGACCCAGTACGCCGCTTCCGACTCGGCGCGCTCCCAGGTTGCGGCGCGCAGCGGTACGAGCTGCACCGCGCTTTCCCCGCTGCCGCCGCTGCCCTGCTCGGCTGGCCACTCGAGGCAATAGCTGCGAAAGCCGCCGCGCTCCTGCAAGCGGATTGTTCGCGTCCACCCCGGCGGCTCGCGGCGCAAACGGCTTTGCGCTGGCGCGAGCGTGAGGCGGAAAAGCGGGCCTTTGCCGTGGTGCTGGACGATGTATTCGCCGCCGGCGGCGACTTCCTCGACGATCCGCCAGTCGTTGCAGGCTTCGATGATCGCGCCCTGCACGATCCCCGCTTCGTCACGCAGGATTTCGGCCTCGACGACGTGGTTTTCCTCGGGCGCTTCGAGCAGGTCATGCCAGGGCAGGCCGTGGCGCGTCGGTGGCGGGAAGGGCAGCGGCCGCTTGCCCTGCCGGATGCGCGCGAAGAGCGCCGATTTGAGCACGTCCTCGATTTCGATTACCGGGAAGGCCGTCCGCGGCGCCGCGGGGAATTTGCCCGCGCCCATGTAGCCGACGTTCCACAGGGTCTTGAGCCAGTCGGCGCAATCGAGGGCGAGTTGCGCCGTCGCTTCGTCGGGCGGACTGTGCGCGACGTCGTCGGCAACTTCACCGATGCCGCAGAGCAGTTCGGCTTCGTGCATGCGCGCGCGCAGGCATTCCTGAAAGAGCGCGCCGACCCACTCGGCGTCGTTCGCGGCGAGCGCACCGATGCGCTCCGAATAGTTCATCAGGTCGTCGGAGTCGAGCGGGGCGAGGTTCTCAGGCATCGCAATGCCTCTAAGGATTTGGATTGCCGCGAGTGTAGCGCCTCGCGCGGTTTGCGGAAAGCGCTCGTTCCCGCCCGCCTTGGCGGCGATCGGGCTGCGGCGGCGCGCAGCCGGCGGCGCTGGCGGGCCTTTTTGCCGATAATCCATTAAAATCTGGCGACTGCGGGCGAGCCCCGCAAATTTCTGGAGGCGCTCTTGATCGGTAAAGTGGTCCTGGTGACCGGCGCTGCGAAGCGCGTCGGCCGTTCGATCGCCTGCGAGCTGCACGAGGCCGGGGCGCTCGTCATGGTCCATTACCGCAGCGCCGCCGAAGACGCCAGGACGCTCGTCGGCGAACTCAATTCGCGCCGCCCCGGATCGGCGGCGTCCCGGCAGGCCGATCTTCTCGATCTTGCCGCCCTGTCGGCGCTGGTCGCTGCGACCATCGCACGCTTCGGCCGACTCGACGCGCTCGTCAACAACGCTTCGAGCTTTTATGCGACGCCGCTCGGCGCGATCGACGAGGCGGCGTGGGACGACCTTGTCGGCAGCAATTTCAAGGCGCCGCTCTTTCTCACGCAGGCCGCTGCGCCGCACCTGAAAGCGGCGCGCGGCGCGGTCGTCAACATCACCGATGTGCACGCCGAGCGCCCGCTCGCCAACTACCCGCTTTATTGCGCGGCGAAAGCCGGTTTGCTGGGACTCACGCGTGCGCTGGCCGTCGAACTCGCTCCCGAAGTGCGAGTGAACGCGGTCGCCCCGGGCCCCATCCTGTGGCCCGAAGGCGGCGCCAGCTTCGCCGCCGAGGCGCGCGAGAGCATCGTCAGCCACACCCTTTTGAAACATGCCGGCCGTCCGCACGACGTCGCCCGCGTCGTTCGCTTCCTGCTTGAAGAGGCAGCTTACGTGACCGGCCAGGTGATCAACGTCGATGGCGGCCGTACCGCGCATTTGTAGGCCCGTCGCAATCCAACTGGAAAACCCGTGGAAAACTCAAAGACCCTGCTGCGCCTGAAAAAGCGCCTCGAGAGCAATGTCGGCAAGGCGATTGCCGATTACAACATGATTGAAAACGGCGACACCGTCCTCGTCTGCATTTCGGGCGGCAAGGATTCGTACGCCATGCTCGCGACGCTGATGGCCTTGCGCGAGCGCGCGCCCGTCGATTTTCGCCTGATCGCGATGAACCTCGACCAGAAACAGCCGGGCTTTCCGGCCGATGTCCTGCCCGCATACCTCTCGGGGCTGGGGGTCGAGTACCGCATCGTCGAACAGGACACCTATTCGATCGTCAAGGAAAAGATCCCGGAAGGCAAGACGACATGCTCGCTGTGCTCGCGGCTGCGCCGCGGCGTCATTTACCGCACCGCCAAGGAACTTGGCGCGAACAAGATCGCGCTCGGCCACCATCGCGACGACATCGTGCACACGCTTTTCTTGAACCTGCTTTTTGGCGGCAAGCTGAAAGCGATGCCGCCCAAGCTCGTCACCGACGACGGCGCGCACGTCGTGATCCGGCCACTCGCCTATTGCAGCGAAGCGGACATCGCGCGCTTTGCGCGCGGCATGGAGTTTCCGATCATCCCCTGCAATCTGTGCGGTTCGCAGAACAATCTGCAGCGCCAGAAGATCCGCGAAATGATGCAGGACTGGGACCGGCGCTATCCCGGGCGCACCGAGTCGGTGTTCACGGCGCTGCAGAACATCGTTCCTTCGCATCTTGCCGATACCGCGCTCTTCGATTTCCGCGCCCTGGCCGTCGGCGCCGCGCTTGATGAAATCGACGGCGGCGACACAGTCTTCGACGAACAGCCGCTGGCGCCGATCGTCCTCTTGCGCTGAGCGAAACGCGGGCGCCGCCGCGCCACTCTCGCAAGTGCCGGGCACGGTGTTATCATCGGCATAAAGCATGAGCGCAAGAGGGGATCGGGGAATTGGAAATGGGGGACGAGGCCTTGGGAGAGGGCTCTTCTGGCACTGCAACCGAATGTCATGGCGCCGGGATCATGATCGATGAGGCAGGATTTTCGGGATCGGTACTTTTCGTCGATGTGGCGGGCAGCGTGCGCCTGCACGAAAAACTCGGCAGCGCCGAGGCCCAGCGCGCCGTCGACCGCTGCCTGAAGCGCGTCGAGCGTTCGGTCGAGGCGCACGAGGGCAGAATCGTCAAGGCCGTCGGCGATGAACTGCTCGTCGTTTTCGACCGTGCCGACCAGGCTTTGCACGCCGCGCTTGAGATGCAGCAGCGCGTCGGCGATCTGCCGGCGGTCTCCGGAATCAAGCTCTCGATCCGCGTCGCTTTCTCGCACGGCAGCGTCAGCGAAGAGAAGGACCAGGCCGTCGGCGAGGCGGTCAACGTCGCGGCGCATCTTGCCGGGCTCGCGCAGCCGGGCCAGACGCTGACCAGCCTCGAAGTCTGCGCAGCGCTGCCGCCGGCGCTGCGCGCCGCCTTGCGCGAAATCGGGCCGGTCCCGGCGCAAGGCAAGTTTCCCGGAACGACGCTGTTTGAGGTGAGCGCCGGGCATACGCCGGCAGCAGAGAGAACCCCGGGCGCCGACGACAGCCTGATCGAGCCGGGCGCGCGCCTGCTGCTGCGCTATGGCGGCGCCGTCCTCGTCGTCGATCAGCAGCGCCCGCTGCTCGTGATCGGACGCGACGTCGAGAACGGCCTGACGATCAAGGGCAAGCGCGCCTCGCGCAACCACGCGAAGATCGAATGGAAGGGCAACAAGTTCATTCTGATCGACGAGAGCACGAACGGCACTTACCTCACCCTCAAGGGCGAGCGCGAAATCCTGCTGCGCCGTGACGCGCGCGTCATCTTCGGCAAGGGCCTGATCTGCCTTGCTGCCTCCGCCGGCCGCGAGGACGTCGATCGCATCGAGTTCGAAGAGCTCTGACAGTCGCGCAGCAGCAAGAAAAACGGCGGCACGAGCCGCCGTTTTCACGAGGCCTCGCCGCTTACGTCTTCTCGGCCTTGAGGCAGTCGCTCATGAATTTCTTGCGCTCGTCGCCCTTGAGCGCTTTCGTTCCGGCCTCGGCGTTGCAAGTCTTCATCTTGTCCTGCTGCGTCGGTGCGGCCGCCTTGGCGGAGAGGCAGTCGCTCATGAACTTCTTGCGCTCGTCCCCCTTGAGTTCCTTCTTGCCGGCGTCGGCGTTGCACGCTTTCATCTTTTCCTGCTGCGCCTGCTGGGCGGGGGAAGGCGCTTTCTTTTCGGCGTCGGCGGCGTAGGAAAAGCTCGTCGCCAGGGCGAGGCTGAACAGAACGATCATTGCTTTCATCGATGGCTCCTTGTTGTGGTTGGTGGAACGGAGAATCCTGGGCGCTAAAGACCGGCGCCTGCGCCGACTATATGCGCCTTTTATATGTCATCGTCAAGTACCGCCTGTTGCTGCCGGTTGATGAACTCGCTCATGCTGTCGATGCCGCGCATCTGCAGGATCGAGTTGCGCACGGCGGCTTCGAGCAGCACCGCGAGGTTGCGCCCCGGGGCGACGTGGAAGACGACCTTGCGCACGGGGATGCCGAGCAGTTCCTGCGCCTGCGAGTCGAGCGGCAGCCGCGGCGAATCGTCGCCGGTGAGATGCCTTTGCAGATGCACGACGAGCTTGAGCTTCATTTTCCGCCGCGCCGCCGTCTCGCCGAAAATCGTCCGGATGTTGAGGAGTCCCAGGCCGCGCACTTCAAGGTAGTCGCGCAGCATGCCCGGGCAGCGGCCCTCGATTGTCGTCGGCGCGATGCGCGCGAGCTCGACGACGTCGTCGGCGATCAGCCCGTGGCCGCGCGAGACGAGCTCGAGCGCAAGCTCGCTCTTGCCGATGCCCGAATCGCCGGTAATCAGCACGCCCATTCCGAACACGTCCATGAAGACGCCATGCACCGACACCGTGTCGGCAAAGCGGCGGGCGAGGTAGAGGTGCAAGAGGTCGATCACCGCCGAGCAGGCTTTCGGGCTGACAAAGAGCGGGGTGCCGGTCTCTTCGCAGATTTCGCGCACGCCCGGCGGCACTTCGATGCCGTCGGCGATGATCAGCGCCGGCGGGCGCGATGCCATGAGGTCCTCGATCTGCCGCTGCCAGCGCTCGAGGCCGGCCTGTTCGGCCCAGCGCTGTTCGGCCTTGCCGATGACCTGGACGCGGTGGCTGTAGATCAGGTTGAGGTGGCCGACGACGTCGGGGCCAAAAATTTCCTGGTCCTTGAGTTCGACCTGACGCTCGACGCCGACCGCGGCAACCCAGGTGAATTTCAGCTTTTCGAGGTGATCTTCGTAGAGTTGGGTGATGGACAGCGTCCGCGTCGTGATCATGTCAATGGCACTCTTGGAGGGCAAAGATCTGATGGATCGCTTCCGGGGTCGGCGCGCTCGCGAGGGCATCGCGGCAGGCGCGGTCGGAGAAGCGTTCGGCGAGTTCGGAGAGAATCTGCAGGTGTTGCTCGGTCGCCTGTTCGGGAACGAGCAGCACGAAAAGCAGCGAGACGGGCTTGCCGTCGGGCGAGTCGAAAGGCACCGGCGCAGCGAGCCTCAAGAAAGCGCCGCGCGCTTCCTTGAGCCCCTTGATGCGGCCATGCGGAATCGCGATGCCTTGTCCGAGCCCGGTCGAGCCGAGTTTTTCGCGCGCGAACAGGCTGTCGAAAACCGTGCTGCGCGCGATCCCCTGATTGTTCTCGAAAAGCAGGCCGACGCGCTCGAAGACGCGTTTCTTGCTGCTGGCGTCAAGGTCGAGAAGAATGTTTTCAGGCGGGAGCAGTTGGCTGATGTGGCTCATGCGGAGGGTTAAAAGGATTGAAAGGATTGAAAGGGTTGAAACTTCGGGAAAGCCTGCAGGCTGGAAAGATCAGTGAAGAAGGGTCAGTGAAGAAAGGTCGGTGAAGAAAGGGCGGCTCCCGTTGAGAGCCGCCCGTTGATGGCTTACTCGTTGACCGCGTGGCTCATCTTCTGGCCGCGGTGATGGTCCTGGAGCTTCTGCTTGTGCTTCTGGACCTGGCGGTCGAGCTTGTCGACGAGACAATCGACGGCGGCGTAAAGGTCCTCGTCAATCGCTTCGACGAAAACGTCCTTGCCGGACAGGTGAACAGTCACTTCGGCTTTCTGCTTCAGCTTGTCGACCGACAAAATCACATTGACGTCGATCACATTGTCAAAGTGACGCGTGACGCGCTCAAGCTTGCTGGTCACGTAGGCATGAATCGCCGGTGTGACCTCGAGATGATGTCCACTGATTTGCAAGGTCATGATGTGGCTCCTTAGCATGGTAATAGCCGCTGCTGCGACTGTTGAAACGCCCTTCGCCCGCGGTCGACTGCGGGGTCAAGGGTGGGGGTGAAAGCCAAACGTCCATTTTTTTCGGGCAAAAAATCAAAGAGTCTTGCGCAGCTTCACGGGCGGGATGTTGAGCGTCTCGCGATACTTGGCGACGGTGCGGCGCGCGACGACGATGCCCTGCTGGCCGAGGATCTCGGAGAGCTGGCTGTCGGAGAGCGGTTTCTTCGAGCCCTCGGCGCCGATCAGCTGCTTGATCAGCGCGCGGATCGCGGTCGCCGAACAGGCGCCGCCGGCGTCGGTCGCGACGTGGCTGCCGAAGAAGTACTTCAGTTCGAAAATTCCGCGTGGCGTAGCCATGTATTTTTGCGTCGTCACCCGGGAGATCGTCGATTCATGCAGGCCCAGGATGTCGGCGATTTCGCGCAACACAAGCGGCCTCATCGCGACTTCGCCGTGATCGAAAAACTGGCGTTGCCGGTCGACGATAGATTGCGCCACGCGCAGGATTGTGTCAAAGCGCTGCTGCACGTTCTTGATCAGCCAGCGCGCTTCCTGCAGCTGCCCGGCGAGCCCCGAGCCGCGCTGGCGCGAAAGGATTTGCGCGTAGAGGCTGTTGATCCTGAGGCGCGGGAAAGCGTCGGAATTGACGTTCACGACCCATTGGCCGCGGATCTTGCGCACGACGACGTCGGGCGTGATGTAGCGCGCCGCGAGCGCCGAATACTTGGCGCCGGGACGCGGGTTGAGGCTGCGGATGAGCATTTGCGCCTGGCGCAGCGCCTCGTCGTCGCAATCGACGAGCTTCTTGATCTTGGCAAAATCGCGGCCGGCGAGGAGATTCAAGTGCTGCTGCACGATCTTCAGCGCCAGCACCTGCGTCGCGTCGGCCGGCAGCGCGTTGAGCTGCAGCGCCAGGCATTCCTGCGCGTTTCTCGCGCCGACGCCGGTCGGATCGAAATACTGCAGGCGATTCAAGGCGATCTGCAGTTCTTCCGGCTCGATCTCGAGTTCCTCGGGCAGCGTTTCGGCAAGTTCCTCGAGCGACTGCGTCAGATAGCCGTCGTCGTCGAGCGCCTCGATCAGGCACTGCACGAGCTGCCGGTCGCGTTCGGGGATGCTCATCAGCCCGAGCTGCCACGACAGGTGTTCGCGCAAGGACGTCGTCGCCGCCTGCACGTCGTGGTAATCGCCCTCGTCGTCGTCGAAGGATCCCGACGAACTCGCGTAGCTTGTCTCTTCGCCGAGCCAGCTCTCGTCCTCGCTCGGCAGTTCGGCGGGCTCGCTGACCTTGTCGGTGTCTTCGGCGGCGTTCGCTTCGCCGTCGCCAGGCCCCGCGTTCTCCGACGCCGGCGCGGGCACCGAGTATTCGTCCTCGATGCGCTCGAGCAGCGGATTTTCGACGAGGTAGTTTTCGAGCTCCTGCTCGAGCTCGAGCGTCGAGAGCTGCAGCAGGCGGATCGACTGCTGCAACTGCGGCGTCAGCGCGAGATGCTGCGAGAGCTTAAGCTGGAGCGATGGTTTCATTTTCGCGAGCGGCCAGCGGCGGGCGCAAAGCGCCGCAACCGTTTGCCGGGAGCCCGGGCCTCGGCGTCAAAGTCGGAAATTCTCACCAAGATAGACCTTCCGGACGTTTTCATTATAAATGATATCCGACGGCTTGCCGGCGGCGAGAACGCTGCCCTCGTTGAGGATGTAGGCGTGGTCGCAAATGCCCAGCGTCTCGCGGACATTATGATCGGTAATGAGGACGCCGATGTTGCGTTCCTTGAGAAAACGGATGATCTTCTGAATGTCGAGGACGGCGATCGGGTCAATGCCGGCAAAGGGCTCGTCGAGCAGGATGAAGCGCGGATCGGTCGACAGCGCGCGCGCGATTTCGACGCGGCGGCGTTCGCCGCCCGAGAGCGAAGCGGCCGAATTGTTGCGAATATGCGTGATGTGCAATTCCTCGAGCAGGCCTTCGGTG
>CAZALA010000125.1:0-459 GCA_964485725.1 uncultured Propionivibrio sp.
GAAGTCTTCGCCGCCCAGGAACGTGTCGCCGTTCGTGGACAGCACTTCGAACTGGTGCTCGCCGTCGACTTCCGCGATCTCGATGATCGAGACGTCGAACGTGCCGCCGCCCAGGTCGTACACGGCGATCTTGCGATCACCCTTGACCTTGTCCATGCCGAACGCGAGCGCGGCCGCGGTCGGCTCGTTGATGATGCGCTTGACCTCCAGACCCGCGATGCGGCCGGCGTCCTTGGTCGCCTGGCGCTGGCTGTCGTTGAAATAGGCCGGCACCGTGATCACGGCTTCGGTCACTTCCTCGCCGAGGTAGTCCTCGGCGGTCTTCTTCATCTTGCGCAGGACCTCGGCCGACACCTGCTGGGGCGCGACCTTCTTGCCCTTGGCCTCGACCCAGGCGTCGCCGTTGTCGGCCTTGCCGATGCCGAACGGCATCAGGTCGATGTCCTTCTGGACTTCCTT
>CAZALA010000125.1:469-10582 GCA_964485725.1 uncultured Propionivibrio sp.
TTTTCCTCGAAGCGACGACCGATCAGGCGCTTCACCGCGTAGAGCGTGTTCTTGGGGTTGGTCACAGCCTGGCGCTTGGCCGGCGCACCACAGAGGATTTCGCAGTCCTCGGTATAGGCGACGATCGAAGGCGTCGTGCGCGCGCCTTCGGAGTTTTCGATGACCTTCGGCTTTCCGCCTTCCATGACGGCAACGCAGGAGTTCGTTGTGCCAAGGTCGATGCCGATCATTTTGCCCATGTCAGAATCCTTTAAGAGAGGGTTATTTCAGTGTGGTGCGCTTCGATGGCCTCTAGATGGGGCCCGCGAGCGGCATTTCAAGCTTTCGGTTTGGCGACCATGACGAGCGCGGGGCGCAGCACGCGATCGGCGATCAGATAACCTTTTTGCAAAACGCTGACGACGGTGTTCGGCTCCTGCTCGGCATCGACCATGCTGATCGCCTGCTGAAAATGCGGATCGAACTTGTCGCCGACGGCGGGGTTGATTTCGCTCAGGCCCGATTTCTCGAAGGCCGAGACGAGCTGCTTGAGCGTGAGTTCGCTGCCGGCCTTGAGGCTCTCGACACTCGGCGCGTCGGCGACGAGCGCTGCCTCGAGGCTGTCCTTGACGGCGAGGAGCTCGCGGGCAAAGCGTTCAACGGCAAACTTCGACGCCTTGGCGATGTCCTCCTGCGCGCGGCGGCGCACGTTCTCGGTCTCCGCCTTGGCGCGCAGCCAAGCGTCGTGATGCTCGCCGGCTTTTTGTTCGGCGGCGAGCAGACGCTCTTCGATGCTCGGGGTGGCCGCTTCGCCTGCCGCGTCTGCCGAGGCTGTGTCTGTGTCGCCGGCCGCGGCGAGCGCCGCGGCAGCGTCTGTTGCGGCCGGGTCGGGCGTCTGCCCGGGTTGGGCTTCGTTGGGCTTGTGCTTTTCGTGCTGTTGGTGCTTGTGCATGTCAGGTCTCCGGAAAACTTCGACTAACTTGGGGCGGAGTTTCGGATTTCAAGCGTTTTGCCTCGCGTTTTTGCGCTGAAAGCGGTTATTCTGTTTCAGCCCTGCTTTTTGCCTGCAAGGATTTTAAGATTCGCCCCACGAGAAAAAGCCCAGCTTCCTATCGGTATGCCTGACAAGATCGGCAAGTACGAAATCATTCGCACGCTTGGCAAGGGCGCAACGGCGGTCGTCTACCTCGCCCGCGATCCCGACGCCGGCACCGAGGTCGCGATCAAGCTGATCCGCTTCGGCGAAGAGAACGCCGCGATGTCGCGCCGGCTGAGAAAGCTCTTCCAGACCGAGGATGCGATCGGCCGGCGGCTCGACCATCCGAACATCGTGAAGATCTACGATGCCGTCGTCGAGGGCGACCAGGCCTATCTCGTCATGGAGTTCATCGACGGGACGCCGCTCGAGCAGTACTGCGCGATCAATCGCCTGATGCCGATGCATCGGGTGATCGGCATCATCTTCAAGTGCTGCCTCGCGCTCGACCACGCTTTCCGACAGGGCGTCGTGCATCGCGACATCAAGCCGGCGAACATCCTGATCGACGCCGACGACAATCCCAAGATCACCGACTTTGGCCTCGCGCTCAATCTGCACAAGGACATGAGCAAGGATTCGACCTTCGTGATGGGCGTCGGATCGCCGGCCTACATGTCGCCCGAACAGATCAAGAACTATCCGCTCAACCAGAAAACCGACATCTATTCGCTCGGCGTCCTGCTCTTCCAGCTCCTCACCGGCCGCCTGCCGTACCGCGCCAACAACCAGGGGGCGCTCGTCTACAAGATCGTCAATATGGACACGCCGTCGGTCTGCGCGCTCAATCCGAATTTGCCGCCGGGTCTTGACCCCATCCTCAAGAAGGCGCTCGAGAAGGACCTCTACAGCCGTTATCGCAACGGCGCCGAGTTCGCGAAGGATTTGTCGACGGTGAGGTACCAGATCCTCGACGAAGATTCGACCGAGCAGGACACGACGCACTTCGAGCGTCTGCGCAAGCTCGACTTCTTTGCCGAGTTCGAGGACATCGAGCTCTGGGAAGTCTTGCGCATCAGCGTCTGGCGCGAAGTCGCCGAAAAGGTCACGCTGATCCGCGAGGGCACCAAGAACCGCATCTTCGGCGTCCTCGTCAGCGGCTTTGTCGAAGTCGCGGTCGGCGGCAAATCGATTTGCCGGCTCGGCGCCGGTGACATCGTCGGCGAGATGGCTTTCCTGCATCCGACCGACCCGACGCGTTTCGCCTCGGTGACGACGCTCGAGCCGACGCTTTTCCTCGAGATCAACAGCGCCGCGCTCGAGCTCTCGTCCGACGAGGTGCAGGAGCGCTTTCGGAAGACACTGATCGCGCAAGTGCTGGCGCGGCTGCGCGAGTCGAACAAGGTTCTTGCCAAGCTCGGTCAGGCGGCGGTGCAGGGCATTGGCAGCGGCGGCGGCGAGCTCGAACTCGCGCCGCCCTGACCTCGGTTCGCACAAGACCTGCCCCCCGACCCCGAGTCGACGGCCTGCTACAATCCGGCCTGAAACGAAGCGGCAATCGTTGCGAACGATGAGGGCGGGGCCCGGGTCAAAAGCGAAATCCTTCGCAAGGCCGGGGCGCTTCAGACGAAGTCGTCAAACCTCGTAAACGGCCGGATCAATTGCTTCGACGGCGGCCGGCCCGCTGGCGCAGCGCTCAACCGATAAATACAGGAGTCAGAAATGGAAGCCAAAGCCTGCGTGCTGCACGACAAGAAGGATCTGCGCATCGAACCCGTTGCGGTTGGCGAGATGAAGGACGACCAGGTCCTCGTGCGCATCGGCGCCGGCGGTATCTGCGGGTCCGACCTGCATTACTATCTCGACGGCGGCTTTGGCGTCGTTCGCGTCAAGCAGCCGATCGTCCTCGGGCACGAAGTCGCCGGCACCGTCGAAGCCGTCGGCGCCAAGGTGACGCGCGTCAAGCCCGGCGAGCGCATTGCGCTCAACCCGAGCCGTCCCTGCGGCCAGTGCAAGTTCTGCCAGGCCGGCGAGCACCAGCACTGCGTCGATATGTGGTTCTACGGCAGCGCCATGCGCATGCCGCACAGCCAGGGCGCCTTCCGCGAGCTCATCGTCGTCGACGAATACCAGTGCGAGCCCGTCGGCGACAAGGTAAGCCTCGGCGAAGCCGCCTGCGCCGAGCCGCTTTCGGTGGCGCTGCACGCCGCGCAGCAGGCAGGATCGCTGATCGGAAAACGCGTCCTCGTCACCGGCTCGGGACCGATCGGCGCGCTCGTCGTCGCCGCCGCGCGTTTCGCGGGCGCGCTCGAAGTCGTTGCCACCGACCTGCACGACGCGGCGCTCGCGAAAGCGACCGAGATGGGCGCGACGCGCACGGTCAATGTCTCGGTCGAGCCGGGATTGAAAGCCGACGAATTCACCGCCAACAAAGGCTATTTTGACGTGGCGATCGAGTGCACCGGCGCCGGCGTCGTCCTGCGCGACGTGATTCCGGCCTTGCGCCCGCGCGGGACGCTGATCCAGGTCGGCGTCTCGGGTGAAGTGCCGATCGCGATCAACGCGCTCGTTGGCAAGGAAATCCGCCTCGTCGGCTCCTTCCGCTTCCACGGCGAATACGCGCTCGCCGCGCGCCTCATCAAGGAAGGCCGGATCAACGTCAAGCCGATCATCACCGCGACGCTCCCGGTCGAGCGCGCCGTCGAGGCTTTCGAGATGGCCGCCGACCGCAAGTCGCAAATGAAGGTGCAGCTCACGTTCTAAAGGGATATGGGGCGCAAGAACCGAAGGGCATGGTGCCGCTAGTCGATGCTGACGGCGCAATGTGCCCCGAAGGAAATCCCCTTGGGGGACCCTTCGGTTATTGCGCTCTATAGCCCGTGGTCGAAGAGCGGACATAGGGTGCAATAAGCGGAGCGCATTGCACCGTTTACCGTATTGCACCGGTCCGTGCATCAGCGGAGCGCATTGCACCGTTTACCCAGCGCAGCGCGTTTTACTAAACGCTCTTGCGCCAGACGCTCGCGAGCCAGGGCTGCTGTTCGCGCGGCAGCCCGTCCGGCCGGTAGTAGTGTTCGAGCTCGGCAAAACCGGCAGCCGTCATCTGCGCGCGCCAGTGGTCGAGGTCGTGATAAACGCCGTAGCGGCCGCCGTTCCAGCCTTCCTCGTTGGCGCCGTGCGGGTTCGAGCAGAAGAGGACGCCGTCGCGCTTCAGGCTCGCGTGCAGCTCGCGCAGCACGCGCGGCAGTTCGCGGTCGGGCACATGGAAGAGTGAAGCGTTCGCGAAGATGCCGTCAAAGCGCGCGTCGGGAAGATCGAGACTGAGAAAGTCCTGCTGCCACACCTCGCAGCCGCTGCCCATCCGCGCCATTTGCGCAAAGCGCGCCGAACCGTCCAGGCCGATGGCGCGATGGCCGAGCCGGGTGAAGCTCGCCAGATCGCGTCCGGGACCGCAGCCGAAGTCGAGGATATCGAAAGGCGGCGCGCCGACGATGTGCCGCAGCAGGGCGTCGATATTCTGGCTGACGTCGTGCTCGCACGTCGCTGCGCGGAAACGCTCGGCGTTCTCCTCGTAATGCGCGAGCGTGCGCCGGCTGACCTGGCTGATCTCGCTGAACTGACTGCCCCCGGCAGGCTCGCGCATCAGGCGCTCGCCGGCGCGAACAGCGCGTCGAGCTTGGCGGCGCAGATGAAGTCGTTTTCCGAGAGGCCGCGGATGGCGTGCGTCGAGTAGCGGACGCGGCACTGCCGGTAAGACACTTCGAGTTCGGGATGGTGATTTTCGTGATGCGAAATCCACGCCGTCGCATTGACGAAAGCGATCGTCTCGTAATAGTTCTTGAAGGCGTAGGTGCGGACGATTTCGCCGGCTTCGAAAATCCAGCCGGGAAGGTCCTCGAGCAGGCGGTCGATTTCGCTTTTTTCGAGCGGCGCGACGCCGCCTTCACAGGGCGTGCAGTGCTTGAGCGTCAGGTCGCATTGCGCAGGCTTCATGGTTCCTCCGATGCAATTGGGTGGGTGGCTTCATTGGATGCGAATGCAGGCTCGCAGTTCGGCGCGCGGGAACCAAAGCGCAAACTTGCGGTTCGGAGGGGAGTGACTTTGCAGGCAGCTCGTGCGATGACCCGGCTCACGATCAGTACCCGAAGCGCCGCCGCGGCGATCGCCGCCGATGTCTGGAATCGCCTGACGCCGCCGCATCACCCCTTTCTCAACGCCGGCTTCTTCGACGTTCTCGAGCGTCATGGCGCCGCCGGGCGCGCGTGTGGCTGGATCGCGACGCACCTCGTGGCAAGCGACGAGGCGGGCGTGATCGTCGGCATCCTGCCGCTTTACCTGCGGCTCAATTCGCACGGCGACTTCATCCACGACTGGTCTTGGGCAGCGGCCTACCGGCAGCTCGGTCGCGCCTATTACCCGAAGCTCCTGACCGGGCTGCCGCATACGCCGGCGACCGGTCCGCGCCTTCTCACCGGCAGCGACGCAGATCAGCATGCGCTCGTCGCCGGCGCGCTGATCGATGCCGCGAAAGCGCTGACGCACGAATACGACGCTTCGTCGTGGCACGTCGCTTTTCCGCCTGACGAGGAAGCCTCGCTGCTCGCGCGCGCCGGCTTCATCCTTAGCCACAACGTCCAGTTTCATTGGCTCGCCGGCGATTGCCGCGATTTTGACGATTATCTTGCGAGCTTCACCGCCGAGAAGCGGCGCAAGGTCAGGGCCGAGCGGCGGCGCGTCGCCGAATCCGGCCTGGCGATCGAAGTTCGCCACGGCGACGAAGTCGATGCGCGCGAGTGGCGGCAGCTGCACGCGCTGTATGCATCGACTTTCGACAAATTCGGCAACACCGCCGTCCTGTCCGCGGCCTGCCTTGCCGAGCTGGCAGCGGTCCTCGGCCGGCGCATGGTCGTCTTCATCGCGCGCGAGCGCAGCGAGCCGGTCGCGGTCTCGCTGTGCTTTCGCAGCGACGAAGCGCTCTACGGCCGCTACTGGGGAACGAGTGGCCACTATCACAGCCTGCACTTTGAACTGTGCTTCTACCAGGGGATCGCCTACTGCCTGCGCGAAGGGCTGCGCCGTTTCGAGCCCGGCGCCGGCGGCGAGCACAAGATCGCGCGCGGTTTCACCCCGACCGTCGTGCGTTCGGCGCACTGGATCGCCGACCCTTCAATGCGCCGCATGCTCGCGCAGCACCTCAAGGCGCAGGGCGCCGCAGTCGAGTCCTATCGCGACGAAGCCGCCGATCATCTGCCATTTCGTAGCGATGCCTGATCGGCGAGCGGCGATCGGGCCGCAGGCCTTTTTCCTTGAGCCAGTCGCAGTTGAATAGACGCCTGACGTAAAGACCGCCGCGGTCGCAAAGCAACGTCACGATCGTATGCCCGGGGCCGAGGCTGCGCGCCACGGCGACTGCTGCCGCGGCGTTGATGCCGCTCGAGGCGCCGACGAGCAGCCCTTCGCGGCGCAGCAGGTGATAAACCATGCTGACGCAGGTCTGGTCGTCGACGCGCACCGCGTCGTCGATCGGCGTACCTTCGAGGTTGGCGGTGATGCGCGTGGTCCCGATGCCTTCGGTGATCGAACTGCCTTCGGCCTTCAGTTCGCCGGTCTTCACCCAGTCGTAGAGCGCGCTGCCTTGCGGATCGGCGAGGACGATGCGGGTATTGGCCGAGCGCTCCTTGAGGTAGCGCGCGACGCCGGCGAGCGTGCCGCCGGTGCCGGTGGCACAGACGAAGGCGTCGACCTTGCCGGCGCAGTCGCGCCAGATCTCGGGTCCGGTCGTCTCGTAGTGCGCCCGGCGGTTGATCGTGTTGTCGAACTGGTTGGCCCAGATCGCGTTCGGCAGCCCGGCGGCTAGCCGGCTCGCGATCTTCTGGTAATTGTTCGGGTCGGCGTAGGGCTTGGGTGGCACCGGGCGGACTTCGGCGCCGAGCAGGCGCAGCGCCTCCATTTTTTCGGTCGATTGATTGTCGGGAATGACGATGATGCAGTGATAGCCGAGCGCCGTGCACAGGTGCGCGAGGCCGATGCCGGTGTTGCCGGCGCTGCCTTCGACGACGGTGCCGCCGGCTTCGAGCAGCCCGCGCCGTTCCGCCTCGCGGATGATGTAGAGCGCCGCCCGGTCCTTGACCGAACCGCCCGGGTTGAGAAATTCGGCCTTGGCGAGGATTTCGCAGCCGGTCTGATCGCTGAGCGTCCCGAGCCGGATCATCGGCGTGTTGCCGATGATCCCTGCTATGCCGTTGCCGATCGCCATGAACTGGGCCGCCGGGTTATTTCGGCTGGCTGACGGTGCGCAAATAGGGCTTGTGCGTCTTGAAGCCCTGCGGATATTTCTCTTTCGCCTCGTCGTCGGAGACCGAAGTCGGGATGATCACGTCTTCGCCGTTCTTCCAGTTCACCGGGGTGGCGACCTTGTGCTGGCTCGTCAGCTGGATCGAATCGAGCACGCGCAGCACCTCGTCGAAGTTGCGGCCGGTGCTCATCGGGTAAGTGAGAACGAGCTTGATCTTCTTGTCCGGGCCGATGATGAAGACCGAACGGATCGTCGCGTTGTCCTGCGCCGTGCGCGGGCCGACCTTGCTGCTGGCGTTCGGATGGATCATGTCATAGAGCATGGCGACGTGAAGGTCCTCATCGCCGATCATCGGGTAGTCGATCTTGCAGTTCTGCGTCTCTTCGATGTCCTTGCTCCAGCGCTGATGATCGCCGACGGGATCGATCGAGAGACCGATGATCTTGGTATTGCGTTTTTCGAACTCGGGCTTGAGCTTGGCCATGTAGCCAAGTTCGGTCGTGCACACCGGCGTGAAGTCCTTCGGGTGCGAAAAAAGGATGGCCCAGCTGTCGCCGATCCATTCATGAAAATTGATTCTTCCTTGCGTCGTCTCGGCGGTGAAGTCGGGAGCGTCGTCTCCGATATGTAAAGACATGATGGTCTCCAGTCCTTGCTTGGTTGAACGGGCGCGGCGCCAGGGATGCTTCAGTGCGTCGCCGCGGTGGAAATGCGCATTGGCATAATATGGCTGAGTGTTTTGGATAGGCCGCGGGCAGCGAAGTTCAAGCGTCTAGACGGCCGTCGCGAACCTGGACGCGGCCGCCGATGACGCGCACCGGGAAAGTCGCCACCGGCTCGTAGGCCGGCGGGCTCAGGGCTTCGCCGCTGGTGAGCGAAAAGCGCGCCTGGTGGCGCGGACAGATGACCATGTGATCCTCCACTTCTCCTTGCGAGAGCGATTCGGCCTCGTGCGTACAGAGGTCCTCGATCGCGTAGTACTTGCCTGCGACGTTGAAAACGGCGATCGTCACGCCGTCGGCATCGACCGTGCGGCAAGTCCCGGGCGCGAAATCGCCGGCCGCCGCAACGTCGATCCATTCATTCGTTGTGTTCATCGCGCCAGTCATCTACTAGAGCAGTCCCAGCTGCAGGCGCGCCGCTTCGCTCATCATTTCCTGCGACCACGGCGGGTCCCAGACGACATCGACGCGGGCTTTGGCGACTCCGCCCACCGCCTCGACCGCCGCGGCGACCGTCGCCGGGAAGGTCTGGGCGACCGGGCAGCCCGCCGCAGTCAGTGTCATCTGAATGGCGACGTCATGGGTGACGGCATCGACAGCGAGCGAATAAATTAAACCTAGGTCATAGATGTTGACGGGGATCTCCGGGTCGAAGACGCCGCGCAGCGCTTCGATGACCCGCGCCTCCAGCGCATCGCCGGCCTCATGCGTGGTCGCAACAGCTTGAACTCGATTGCCAGACATCGTCCTTACTCCGTTGAAACCGACCGCTCTTCGTCGTCGAGCGCTGCCTGCAAAGTATGCCAGGAGAGTATAGCGCATTTGATTCGCGTGGGGAATTCCCGCACGCCGGCGAGCACTTCGAGCTTGCCGAGCGCGCCGGGGGCCGGCGTCGACTGCTGGGTGAGACGACCGTGGAAAGCCGCGAACAGGGCGCGCGCCTCGGCCTCGGTCCTGCCCTTGACGGCTTCGGTGAGGAGCGAGGCGGACGCCATCGAGATTGCGCACCCGGCGCCTTCGAAGCCCGCGCCGACGACGACACCATCTTCGACGTCGAGATAGAGCGTGAGCCGGTCGCCGCAGAGCGGATTGAAGCCTTCCGCGCGATGGTTGTAATGCGCCGGCACGCCAAAGTTGCGTGGCCGTCGGCCGTGGTCGATGACGACTTCCTGATAGAGCTCGCGCAGATCGGGGGCGTTGAAGGTCTCGGACATCTCGGAAATCCTGGACATTTCGGACATCAGGCGAAGACCTCGCGTACCTTGTCGAGCGCGGCAAAGAGCGCTTCGACTTCGGCCTCGGTGTTATACATCGCAAACGATGCGCGCACGGTCGCCGCGACGCCGAAGTAATCCATAACCGGCATCGCGCAGTGGTGGCCGGTGCGCACGGCGATGCCTTCGAGGTCGAGAATCGTGCCGACGTCGTGCGCGTGCACGTCGTCGACGATGAAGGACAGGATGCTCGCCTTTTCTCGCGCGCTCCCGATCACGCGCAGCCACGGCAACTCCGCGGCGCGGCTCGTCGCCACGTCGAGGAGCTTGCGCTCGTGCGCGCCGATCGCTGCGATGCCAACGCCACAGACGTAATCGATGGCGCTGGCAAGGCCGATGCCGCCGGCGATGTTCGGCGTCCCGGCCTCGAACTTGTAGGGCAGCTCGTTCCACGTGCTGCCGGAGAAACTGACTTGCCGAATCATGTCGCCGCCGCCCTGGTAAGGCGGCATCGCTTCGAGCAGCGCCGCCTTGCCGTAAAGCACGCCAATGCCGGTCGGGCCGTAGAGCTTGTGTCCGGAGAACGCGTAGAAATCGCAGTCGAGGGTCTGCACGTCGACGGCAAGGTGGGCGACGGCCTGCGCGCCATCGACGAGGACGACCGCGCCAACGGCGTGCGCCTGCGCGATAATTTTTTCCAGCGGCACGATCGTTCCGAGCGCGTTCGAAAGCTGCGTGATGGCGACGATGCGCGTGCGCTTGCCGAGCAGATGCGAGAAAGGACCGAGCCCGAGTTCGCCGCTGGCCCCGACCCCCGCCACTCGTGGTCCACCAGGTGGCGCGGCCGCCGCAACCGGGCAGCGCTGTCGGCGGCAGGGGCAGCCTGTTCGGTGAAGGCCATTTCAGTTCCTCTCAGGTAGATCCGTG
>CAZALA010000126.1:0-10480 GCA_964485725.1 uncultured Propionivibrio sp.
TCGCGCTGGTTGACGATCGACTTCTTGTGCCGGAAGAGGAACTCGATGGGGTCTTCGATGGTCAGGATGTGGCCGCTGCGATTGGCGTTGCGGTGGTCGAGCATCGAGGCGATCGTCGTTGACTTGCCCGAGCCCGACGAGCCGACGACGAGGATCAGTCCGCGCTTTTCCATGATCAGTTCGGAGAGCACCGACGGCAGGTTCAGCGTGTCGAGCGCCGGGATGTTGCCGAGGATGTAGCGGACGACGATCGAAATCGACGAACGCTGGCGGAAAACGTTGATGCGGAAATTGCCGACGTGGGGGACGCCGAACGAGAGGTTCATTTCCATCGTCGCTTCGAAGGTCTTCAGCTGGTCGGGTTGCATCAGCTCGAAGGCGATCTTCTCGATCGTCGCCGGGTCCATCACTTGCTGATTGACCGGGATCGTGTTGCCGTTGATCTTGATGTGGATCGGGACCCCGGCGCAGATGAAGATATCCGAAGCCTGCTTCTCGGCCATCAGCTGGAAAAGTTTGTCCAGAATCATGGGGCCCCCGTTGTTGTTGGACTGCGAAAAGGCGATTTAGGCAGAAGGCATAAAGCATACACGAAGACGCCTTATAATTCTCGCGCTTCGCGCCGATCCGGACGAAGCGCACGCATGGACGATTATAAAGGGCATCCACCGATGACGCAGACGAAGGAAAAGCCGCCGCCCCCGGCCGGCACGCGCGAGCGGCGCGCGGCGATCCTCGCGCTGCTCACCGGGGCGCTCGTCTGGGGGCTGATCTGGTATCCCTACCGCATCCTGCGCGACGCCGGCATCGATGGCATCGCCGCTTCGACGGCAACTTACGCGATTGCGCTCGCGCTCGGCCTCGTCCTTTTTCGCGGCAAGCTCGTGCGCCTCACGCCAAGCTGGCCGCTCTTATGGTTCGTGCTCGCGGCCGGCGGCTGCAACCTGGGTTATGTGCTGGCAACGCTCGGCGGCGAAGTCGTGCGCGTGCTCCTGCTCTTCTATCTCGCGCCGCTGTGGACCGTGCTGCTCTCGCGCCTGCTGCTCGGCGAGCGCTTGAGCCGCGTCGGCGCTTTCGTCGTCGCACTCTCGCTCGCCGGCGCCGCCACCATCCTCTGGCAAGCGCAGACCGGCGTGCCGCTGCCGCAGGATGCGGCCGACTGGCTCGGGCTCGGCGCCGGTTTTTCGTTCGCGCTCTTTAACGTGCTCTCGCGCTACATCAGCGAGATCACGATCGAGATGAAGTCGCTCGTCTCCTTTGCCGGCGTCGTCGTCATCGGCGGCCTGATGATGCTCGCCGGCATCGGTGCAAATGCCGGCGCCGCCGCGCTCCCGGGCAGCTGGCTGAGCGCTCTCTGGCTGATCGCGCTGCTCGGCCTCGTCCTCGTCGTCGTCAACTTCGTCGTTCAGTACGGGCTCGCGCGCGTCGCCTCGAACCGGGCGATCGTCATCATGCTTTCCGAGGTCGGCTTTGCGGCGCTTTCATCCTGGCTGCTCGCAGACGAAGTGCTCGGCGTGCGCGAGCTCGCCGGCGGCGCGATGATCGTCGCCGCGGGCGTGCTCTCGGCGAAGATGGAGCCGGCGAGCGAGGCGGCCAAAAAGTAAGCGCGCCGAGCGGTGTAGTCCGGCGCGCTTGTCCTGCCTACTTGAAGACCGCGAAGAGCTCGGGATCGACGAGGCGCCGGCAGGCTTCTTCGACGTTGGCGCGGCTGTTGAAAGCCGAGAGGCGGAAATAGCCTTCGCCGGCGGCGCCAAAACCGCTGCCCGGCGTCGTCACGATGTTCGCGTGCGCGAGGATGCGGTCGAAAAGCGCCCAGCTCGTCGCGCCTTGCGGCCCGCGGATCCACAGGTAAGGCGAATCGCTGTAGCCATACACCGAGAGTCCGGCGGCCTGCAGCGCCTGTTGCAGGAGGCGCGCATTGTCCTTGTAGAAGCGCACGAGTTCGCCGATCTGCGCCTTTCCCTCCGGCGAGTAAACGGCTTCGGCGGCGCGCTGCACCGGGTAGGCGACGCCATTGAACTTGGTCGTGTGGTTGCGCGACCAGAGCGCGTGGAAGGGGTGCTTTTCGCCGTTGCGCTTGACGCCCATCAGCGTTTTCGGAACGACCGCGAAACCGCAACGCAAGCCGGTGAAGCCCGCGTTCTTGGAGAAACTACGCAGCTCGATTGCGCATTCGCGCGCGCCGGGAATTTCATAGATCGAATGCGGGATCCCGGGCGTGCTGATATAGGCCTCGTAGGCCGCGTCGAAAACGATCACGGCGCCGCAGGCGCGCGCGAAATCGACCCATTGCTGCAGCTGCTCGCGGGTCGCGACGGCGCCCGTCGGGTTGTTTGGATAGCACAGGTAAATCAAGTCGACCGGGCCCTGCGGCAGGGCCGGGACAAAACCGTTTTCAGCCGTGCAGGGCAGGTAGGTCAAGCCTGCGAAAGCGCCGTTGGCAAGCGGCTCGCCGGTATTGCCGAGCATCACGTTGGTGTCGACATAGACGGGATAGACGGGGTCGGTCACGGCGACGCGGTTGCCGGCGCCGAAAATGTCGAGCAGGTTGCCGCAATCGGATTTGGCGCCGTCGGAAATGAAGATCTCGTCGGCATCGACGTCGATGCCGTGCGCGCGAAAATCGTTTTCGGCGACCGCGTTGCGCAGGAAATCGTAGCCTTGCTCGGGCCCGTAGCCGCGGAAGGTCTCGCGCGCGGCCATCTCGTCTACGGCCTTGTGCAGCGCGGCGATGCACGCGGCGGGCAGGGGCTCGGTGACGTCGCCGATGCCGCAGCGGATGATGCGCGCGGCAAGCTCGGGATGCGCTTCGCCGAAAGCCTTGACGCGCCGGCCGATTTCGGGAAAGAGGTAGCCTGCCTGGAGTTTCAGATAATTTTCGTTGATGTAGGCCACGATTTTCGGTCCTTATGATAGGGCGATGCAAAGGCGCGCGCGCCTTGATCGGAGGGAGTTTGCGATGGTAACGGCTGCCTCGGGCGTTGTCCACTTTGCGACACGGCCTCAGCCTTTTTGAAAAAGCTAAGCCTTCACCACCAGGGCACCAAGACACAAAGTTTCACCAAGAAAAGCAAGATCTGGTCGGTCTTGGTGCTTCTTGGTGTCTTGGTGGTTTGCTTTGTTAGCTGGCCCCGCAGCAGGCCTTGAACTTCTTGCCGCTGCCGCAGGGGCAGGGATCGTTGCGGCCGATCTTCGGCCCTTCCCGACGCAGCGGCGGCGTGCCGCGCTTGGCGCGCCAGAAGCGGTAGAGTTCCCACACCGCCTGCGGCAAGTCGTCCTCGCAGTCGCTCCTCAGCGCCAGCAGTTCTTCGCCCTGCGGCCATTCTTCGCCGTGCTCGCGCGCGGCCGCCTCGGCTTCGCCGCTGAGCATCAGCATCGGGAAGAGGCACTCGTCGACGAAGCTGATTTCCTCGTCGTCCTCGTCTGCGTTCGCGTCACCGTTGTCGCCGAGGGCGTCGAACCAGTCTTCTTCGGCGGCATCGACGCCGGCAAGATAGGCTTCGCACCACGCTGCGTAATCGCTGCGGCCCTCTTTGTCGGCTCCGTCGGCCTCGTCGCCTTCGTCGCCTGCTTCGGCGTAAAGAATGAGGTCGGGCGGCTCCTCACCCGCGAGCTCGTCCTCGAGCGCGGCGGCAAAGCTGCGCAGGAGGCCGGCGGCCTCGGCGCCGATCGCCGTTTGCATCGCCTCCTCGCTGCCGAGGACCAGCGGCAGCCAGCGCTCCGCGGCGAGCGCCTGCGGGCCGGCGAGCGCAGCGCAGAGGAAAGCCTGCGCTTCGTCGAGACGCATCGCCTCGCTCAGCTCGGGATCCTCGAGAACGGTTTCAAGGCGGTCGAGAAGATCAAGATCGTTACGCTCTTCGCCTGCGGCTTCGGAAGATGTGTTCTGTTCTTTGCTCATGGTTTTCAGCCTCGCGTGCAAGCAGACGAATCGAAATCGGCAAGCTCGACGCGCGCCGGCGCCTGCCAGCCCTTCTTGCGATGTTCGGCGACGACGTTGGTGAAAATCCCGCCGCGCACGAAGAATCTCGCGGTCAGGCGCATGAAGCGCGGCTTCGTCGCCTGCACGAGGTCGTCGAGGATGCGGTTCGTCACCGCCTCGTGGAAACAGCCCTCGTTGCGGAAAGACCAGATGTAGAGCTTCAGGCTTTTCAATTCGACGCAGCTCTTGTCGGGGACGTAATCGAGGACGAGCGTCGCGAAATCGGGCTGCCCGGTTTTCGGGCACAGGCAGGTGAATTCCGGAATCTCCATATGGATATGGAAGTCGCGCTGGGGCGCCGGATTGGGAAAGGTTTCGAGGTTTTTCGTCGGCTGGGTGGTCATCGGCAATCCGGGGTCGAGCGGAGGGAGGGGGTGAAATGCTATTATAGGCGGCGAATTATGCCAGTGCGGCGGGCGTCGTGTGCACGTGTGCGACGCCTTGGAAACCCATATCCGAGCAGCCGTAGTGGCTGCGTTCTATTTCATGCGCCTGACAAAACTCAAACTTGCCGGTTTCAAGTCCTTTGTCGATCCCACCACGATAGCTTTGCCCGGACAGCTCGTTGGCGTCGTCGGGCCGAACGGTTGCGGCAAGTCGAACGTGATCGACGCGGTGCGCTGGGTGCTCGGCGAGTCGAAAGCCTCCGAGCTGCGCGGCGAGTCGATGCAGGACGTCATCTTCAACGGCTCGGGCGGGCGCAAACCGGTCTCGCGCGCCGCGGTCGAACTCGTCTTCGACAATTCGCTCGGACGCATCGCCGGCCAATGGTCGCAATACGCCGAGCTTTCGGTCAAGCGCGTGCTCACGCGCAGCGGCCAGTCCGAGTACTACATCAACAACCTGCACGTGCGGCGCAAGGACATCACCGACCTTTTTCTCGGCACCGGGCTTGGTCCGCGCGCTTACGCGATCATCGGCCAGGGGACGATTTCGCGCATCATCGAGGCGCGCCCCGACGAGTTGCGCGTCTTTCTCGAGGAAGCGGCCGGCGTCACCAAGTACAAGGAGCGGCGCAAGGAGACGGAGACGCGCATCGGCGACACGCGCGACAACCTCTCTCGCGTCGAGGACATCCGGCTCGAGCTCGGCGGGCAGATGGAAAGGCTGGAGGCGCAGGCTGCGGTCGCCCGCCAGTATCGCGACCAGAGCGTCGAGCTCACGCGCAAGCAGCAGCTGCTCTGGCTGTTGAAGCGCAACGACGCCGGCAGCGAGCGCGAACGCGCCGCGCGCGAAGTCGAGCGCGCGCTGACCGAGCTCGAGGCGCAGAACGCCGTGCTGCGAGAGACCGAAGCGGCGATCGAGGAAGCGCGCGAGCGCCATTTTGCCGCCGGTGACGCTCTGCAGTCGGCGCAGGCCGAAAACTACAAGGCGAGCGCCGAAGTCGCGCAGCTCGAAGCCGAGATCCGCCACCGCCGCGAATCGCACCTCGAGTACGAGTCGCGCCTGGCGCAACTGACCGACGATCACGTGCATTGGCAAGGCCAGGTGGAAAAGTTCGACGCCGATCGCGCGCGCTGGAGCGAGCTTGCCGCGCTTGCCGACGAGCGCGTCGAGAGCGAAGCGCTGCGCCTCGCGGCGCAACAGGAAGCGCTGCCGCTCGCCGAGGAGGCGCACGCGCTGGCGCAGGCGGCGGCCAACGAAGAGCGCGCGCGCCTTGCCGAAGTCAATCAGCGGCTGCAAGTCGAGCTCACGCACCAGGGGCACGCGCAGCGTTCGCTTCAAATCATCGCCGGCCGCAGGGAACGCCTCGACCAGGAGCGCGAAGCGCTGCCGGTGCCGGACGGCAGCGAATTCGAATTCAAGCAGGAGGCCCTCGCCGAATTGCGCGAGCGCATCGCCGAGGGGCAGGAAGCGCTCGCCGAAAGGCAGCGCGAAATGCCGCTCCTCGAGCAGCAGCGCCGCGAAGTCCTTTTGCGCGTGCAGCACGCGCAAAAGGAGCGTGCCGAAGCGCAGGCCCGGCGCACCGCGCTCGAACAGCTGCAAAAGCGCGTCCAGGGCGAGGGCAAGCTCGCCGACTGGCTGCATCGCCATCGCCTCGACCGGCATCAGCCGCTGTGGAAATCGCTCACCGTCGAGGCCGGATGGGACGACGCCGTCGAGGCCGTGCTGCGCGAGCGCCTCGGCGCGCTGCCGGCCGAAGCGACCGGCGCGTCGTGGAGCGACGATCGTCCCGGCAGCAAGATGACGCTGCTTTTGCCGCTCGCCGGGGCGAGCGCGCCGGAACGCCCGGCCGGCCTTTTCGCGAAAATCCGCTGCGCCGACCCGCAGCTCGCGGCGATTCTCGCCGAGTGGCTCGCCGGTGTGGACACCGCGCCCGACCTTGCGAGCGCGCTCGAGCGTCGCGAACACCTCGCTGCCCTGGAGTGCTGCGTCACCCCGGCCGGCGATCTTGTCAGCCGGCAGTCGGTGACGCTCTTTGCCGCTGACGCTGCCGAGCACGGGCTGCTCGAGCGGCAGCGCGAGATCGGCGAACTCGCCGGCATCATCGCCGAGCGCGAAGATCGCGTTGAAGCCGAACAGGAAAAACTCGCCGAGCTCGAAGCGACGATCGAGGAAGCGCAGAACGCGCTGCAGGTGTCGCGGCGCGAGATCAACGAACTCCAGGAGCAGGCGCACGCGATCCAGGTCGAGACCTTGAAGCTCTCGCAGGCGCTCGACCGCTTCGCCGAGCGACAGGCGCAGATCGACGCCGGCATGGCCGAAATGGCCGCGGAAGAAGTCATCGAGCAAGAACGCCTCGCCGAAGCGGCCGAGGCGATCGAGCGCGAGCGCGAACGCGTCTCGGAAGTGCAGGGGCTCGCCGGCGCCGCGATCGCCCGCCTCGAACAAGAAGAAGGCCGATGGCGCGAAGCACGCGAGCAGGTGAGCCGGATCGAACGCGAGCTGCGCGAAGCGCAGTTCTCGCAGCGCGAATGCCAGTCCAAGCTCGCCGAGATCCAGGCCAATCGCGAGCTCGCCTGCCAGCAGATCGCGCGCATCGTCGAAGAACTTGCGCGTTGCGCCGAGAACGCCGACGCCACGCACGCCGACGAGCTCGAACCCAGGCTGCAAACCGCCCTCGAACAGCGCGTCCTGCGCGAACAGGCGCTCGCCGCGGCGCGTGACACGCTGGAAGCGGCGACCGCGGCGCTGCGCGGGCTCGAGGAAGCGCGCATGAAGGTCGAACAGGGGCTTAACCCGCTGCGCGACCGCATCGGCGAGCTCAGGCTCAAGGAGCAGGCGGCAGCGCTCAATTACGAGCAGCTCGCGACGCAGCTTGCCGAAGTCAATGCCGACGAGGAGAGTCTTGCCGGCGAGCTCGGCGGCGCCCGCGCGGGCCCCTTGCAGAACGCGATTGCGGCCTTGCAGCGCGGCATCGAGGCGCTCGGCGCGGTCAACCTCGCGGCGCTCGAGGAGCTCGAATCGGCGCGCGAGCGCAAGGGCTTTCTCGACGCGCAGTCGGAGGACCTGACGCAGGCGATGGAGACGCTCGAAAACGCCATCCGCCGCATCGACCGCGAAACGCGCGAGCTGCTGCAGACGACTTACGATGCCGTCAACAAGAGCTTCGGCGAACTCTTTCCGGTGCTTTTCGGCGGCGGCGAAGCCGGCCTCATCATGACCGGCGAGGAAATTCTCGACGCCGGCATTCAGGTCATGGCGCAGCCGCCGGGCAAAAAGAATTCGACCATCCATCTGCTTTCCGGCGGCGAAAAAGCGCTGACCGCGATCGCGCTCGTCTTCGCGATGTTCCAGTTGAACCCGGCGCCTTTCTGCCTGCTCGACGAAGTCGATGCGCCGCTCGACGACACCAACACCGAGCGTTTCTGCGCGATGGTCCGGCGCATTTCGACGAATACCCAGTTTCTCTTTATCAGCCACAACAAGATCGCGATGGAAATGGCGCAGCAGCTCGTCGGCGTGACCATGCAGGAATCGGGCGTCTCGCGCATCGTCGAAGTCGACATGGCAGAAGCGCTGCGCATGCGCGAACAGATCGTTTAGGACGAGACATGAGCGAACTGCAGATCGGTTTGATTGGCCTCGGCGCCGCCGCCATCGTCGGCGTCATGGCCTACAACACCTGGCAGGAATACCGGCAGAAGAAGCTGGCCGAAAAAGTTCTCGGCGGCACGCACGAAGACGTGTTGCTCGAGGCCGACGCATCTGCCGCGCCGTCGCCCGACGCGAGCGCAGAGGCCGCGGAAAGAGACGAGGCGCACGCAGGGCAGGCGTGGGCCGCGGCCGACGAGCAGCTGCCGGCCGGCGCCGCTGAATCCGTCCCGCCGTTCAGCTACCCGCCCGCCGCCGATACAGGACGCGTCGCCGCGCGGGTCGCCGAAGCGTCGCTCGAGGCGGCCGTCGAGCGGCCGCGCGAAGGCCGGCGCGAGCCGGTTTTCCACGCCGCCGTCGACGTGGCCGACGACGGGCGTCGCGAGCCCTCGGTGCGCGAGGCTGTCGAGCGGGCGCCAATGCCGCCGCTGCCGCCCGTCAGCGAGCCGGCAGCGGCCAATTTCGAGAAAGCCGAAAAAGGCGACATGGAGAGCGACCCCTTGCAGTTCCTCTCGCCGCTCATCGATTACGTGGTCACGATGGAGGCGACCGAGGCGAAGCCGGCGAGCGAAATTCTCACCTCGCAGCAGCCCGACCTCGTCGCCGTCGGCAAGGCGCTGCACTGGTTCGGCTATAACGAAAGCCTGCGCGAGTGGGAAGCGGTGAGCGAAGCGCGCGAGCGCGACTACCGGCACCTGCGCGTCGGCCTGCAGCTCGTCGACCGCCGCGGCCCGGTTGGCGCCGGCGAGCTGGCGATTTTTCACGATGCCATGCAGAAGCTCGCCGAGGAGTGGCCGGCCGTTGCCGACCTGCCGCCTTGCCAGGCGGCGCTCGAGAGCGCGGCGAGCCTCGACGCCTTCTGCGCGAGCGTCGACATCCAGATCGGCATCAACGTCGTCAGCGGCGCGCTCGTTTTCCCGGGCACCAAGCTGCGCGCGCTCGCCGAATCGGCGGGAATGGTCATCGACAGCGACGGCCGCTTCGTTCGTTGCGACGACGAGGGCAGAGTGCTTTACGTGCTCCTCAACCAGGAGGCGCTAGGCTTTTCGGTCGACACGATGAAAACGCTGAGCACGCACGGCGTGACCTTTCTCCTCGACGTGCCGCGCGTAGCGCACGGCGAGCGCGTTTTCAGTCAGATGGTCGAGCTTGCCAAACGCTTTGCCGAAGTGCTGCGCGGTTCGCTCGTCGACGACAACCGGCGGCCGCTCGCCGACGGCGCGCTCGATCCGATTCGCCGCCAGGTCGCCCAGTACCAGGCGATGATGCTCGCGCGCCAGCTTCCCGCCGGCAGTCCGCTGGCGCAGCGCCTGTTCTCCTGATGAACGACCCGCGACAGCGCGCCAGCGAGCTTCGCGCCGCGCTCGAAGAGCACAACTACCGTTATTACGTCCTCGACGCGCCGACCGTCTCGGACGCCGAATTCGACCGCCTGTTTGGCGAGCTCAAGGCGCTCGAGGAAGCCCACCCCGAGCTCCTCACCGCCGACTCGCCGACGCAGCGCGTCGGCGGCAAGGCGCTTGCCGCCTTCCGCCCGGTGCGGCATGCGCTGCCGATGCTGTCGATCCGCACCGAAACCGACATCGAGGACAGCGGCGCGATCGCTTTCGACGCGCGCGTGCGCCGCGAGCTTGCTCTTGCGCCCGAGGATCCGCCGCTCGAATACGTCGCCGAGCTGAAGTTCGACGGCCTCGCCGTCAGCCTGCGTTACGAGGACGGCGTCCTCGTTCGCGCGGCAACGCGCGGCGACGGCGAGACCGGAGAAGACGTCACCGAGAACGTGCGTACGGTCAGGCAGATTCCGCTGCGCCTGCACGCGGCCAGGCCGCCGGCGGTGCTCGAAGTGCGCGGCGAGGTTTACATGAGGCTGGCCGACTTCGAGCGCTTCAACGCGCGCGCGCTCGCCGCCGGCACGAGGCCGCTCGTCAATCCGAGAAACGGCGCCGCCGGCAGCCTGCGCCAGCTCGACTCGCGCGTCACCGCGAGCCGGCCGCTCTCCTTCTTCGCCTACGGCGTCGGCGAAGTCGCAGGCTGGCTGCCGCCGCCGACGCAGGGCGAACTGCTCGCCGCGCTCGCCGCGCTCGGCCTGCCGGTGTGTGCCGAGCGCGCCGTCGTGCGCGGCGCTGAGGCGCTCGCGGCTTTCCACCGCAGAATCGGTGCAGCTCGCGGCAAGCTGCCCTTCGCCATCGACGGCGTCGTCTACAAGGTCAACGACGTCGCCCTGCAGCAGCGCCTCGGTTTCGTCTCGCGCGAGCCGCGCTGGGCGGTCGCGCACAAGTACGCGGCCGAAGAAGCCGAGACGCTGCTCGCCGACATCGAGGTCTTCGTCGGCCGCACCGGCGCGCTGACGCCGGTCGCCCGCCTGCAGCCCGTCTTCGTCCGCGGCGTGACGGTGACCTAAGCGACCTTGCACAACCAGGACGAGGTCCACCGCAAGGGCGTTCGCCTCGGCGACTGGGTCGTCGC
>CAZALA010000127.1:0-10475 GCA_964485725.1 uncultured Propionivibrio sp.
TCTCGGCCGTCGCGAAGAAACCGAGATTGCGCATGATCACCAGGCGCTCGTCGGGGGTCAGCCCCGTCCCTCGCCAGAGCGCGATGTCGGCCTGCATCGACACCTCGGTCGGCATCCAGTGGTTGGCGCAGCCGTTGAGGTAGTGTTCCCAGGCCCACTCGTACTTCAGGGGCATCAGCTGGTTCACGTCGACCGTCGCGTTGTTGACCAGGCGCTTGGCGTCGGCGGAACGCACCGCTTCACGCGGGGCGACCTCGTCAGTTACCGCCAAAAGCATAACGAACTCAACGGCGAAGCGAACCGCGACGGCCACGACCACAACCATTCGACGAACTGCGGCATTGAGGGCGAGACGAAGGAGGCGACGGTGCTCAGACGCCGCGCGCTCCTGCAGCGCGCGCTCATCGCGACCCTCTTCGTTTCGCGCGGCGTGCCGATGCTGCAGGGCGGCGACGAGATCGGACGCACGCAGGCGGGCAACAACAACGCCTATTGTCAGGACAACGCGCTGACCTGGCTCGACTGGCCACAAGCGGACGCCGAGCTTGCCGCTTTTACCGCCGGCCTGATCGCGCTGCGCCGGCGCTTCCCGCAACTTGCGAGCCGGCGCTGGCTGAGCGGCGAGGCGCTGCAAAGCGGCGTGCGCGACGTGGTCTGGTGGCACCCCGCGGGGCGGGAGATGCGCGGCGAAGACTGGCAGGCCGCGCACGCGCACGGCCTCGGCTTTCTCCTCGCCAGCGAGGACAAGGCCGCGGCAGGGATGCTGGCAGCGGCAGCAGCGGCGCGCGCGCCTGCGCTCCTCGTGCTGTTCAATCGCGGTGCCGACGCGCTCGCCTTCACCCTGCCGCCCGGGCGCTGGCTGCAACTGTGCGACAGCAGCGCGCCGGCGCCGTTTGCCCGGCTTGCCCGCGAAACGCAAATCTCGGTCGCCGCGCTCAGCGTCCACCTTCTGAGTGACGAACCGGAACTTTAAAGATGACCTCGCAAAGACGCAGCGGCATCCTGCTGCACCCCACCTCGCTGCCCGGTCCGCACGGCGCGGGCGACCTCGGCGCCTCCGCCTACCACTTCGTCGACTGGCTCGTCGCCGGCGGGCAAACGCTCTGGCAGATCCTGCCGGTCGGCGGCATCGGTCCTGGCAACTCGCCGTACATGAGCCCGTCGGCGATGGCCGGCAACGAACTCCTGATCGATCTTGCGGCGCTTAAGGCTGCTGGCTGGCTGACCGAGAGCGACACGATAGCGCCGCCTTTCTTCGACGAGCGCCGAGTCAATTACCCGGCCCTGCAGCGCTTTCGCTTCGCGCGCCTGCGCGTGGCCGCCGAGCGTTTTTTTGCCGAGGCAGATCGCGCCGATCGCGATGCCTTCGCCGCTTTTTGCCGCGCCAGCGCCGACTGGCTCGATGACTACGCGCTCTTCATGGCGCTCGACCGCAACTACGGCGACGGCGGCAGGCTCTGGCAGGAGTGGCCGGCGGCGATCGCGCAGCGGCGACCGAAAGCGCTGCGCGAAGCGGCGGCGGCGCTCGCCGACGAGTGCAACTTCTGGCGCTTCTGCCAGTGGTGTTTTCATCGCCAGTGGCAGGCGCTCAAGACGTATGCGAATGCGCGTGGCGTCCATATCATCGGCGACATGCCGATTTTCGTTTCGGCGCACAGCGCCGACGTCTGGGCGCACCAGGAGCTTTTCGACCTCGACGCCAGCGGAAGGCCGCGCGTCATCGCCGGCGTCCCGCCCGATTATTTCAGCGCCACCGGCCAGCTCTGGGGCAACCCGCTCTACGCCTGGCCGGCGCACGAGCAGGAGGGCTATCACTGGTGGATCGAACGCGTGCGCGCGCTATTTGCCTTGTGCGACATCGTGCGCATCGACCACTTCCGCGGCTTCGAATCGTATTGGGAAGTTCCCGCCGACGCGGCGACGGCGATCGGCGGGCACTGGAAGAAGGGGCCGGGCGCCGCCCTCTTCAGCGCGCTCTCCAAGGCGCTCGTGAAAAAGCGCAGCGGCGGGGAGCGCGGGCCGGGATTGCGCATCATCGCCGAGGATCTCGGCATGATCACCGCCGAAGTGCGCGCGCTGCGCGAAAAGCTTGAACTCCCCGGGATGCGCATTCTGCAATTCGCTTTCGACGGGCACACCGACAACCTCTATCTGCCGCACAACTTCGAGCCCAATACCGTCGTCTATACCGGAACGCACGACAACGACACGAGTTGCGGCTGGTGGCAAAGCCTTGACGCCGATGAGCAGGATTACGTGCGGCGCTATCTCTCGGTGAACGGCGAGGCAATCCACTGGGATCTCATCCGCGCCGCGTCGGCGTCGGTCGCCCGCTTTGCGATCTTCCCGATGCAGGACGTCCTCGGCCTCGACTCGTCAAAGCGCATGAACCAGCCCGGGCAGGCCGAAGGCGCCTGGGAATGGCGCTTCAGCTGGCATCAGGTGCACGCCTGGCATGCCGATCGACTGCTGGCAATGACCAAGCTTTACGGACGAGTACCGCTGCCGGTGGACAAGGGCTGAGGGGGGCGCCGCGTCAGGAAAAAAGCCAGCTGTAGTATGATGAGGTCTGCCTTGATCCCGATTGGATCTGTTTCCTCTTTGAAAGGATACGAGCATGGCCGAGATCACCAGCAAGCCAGCCGCCAAAGCCCCCGCCAAGAAAGCGCCAGCCAAGGCAAGCGCTGCCAAGAGCGCGCCCGTCGCCGTCGGCAAGCCCGTCGCCAAGAGCGCGGCGGTCAGCGCCGCCGCAAACGGCAAGAAAGTGGCTGCCGCTCCCAAGAAGGCGCAAGCTGAAGTCGGCAAGAGCGCTGCCAAGGCCGCTGCAAAATCGCTTACCCCGCCGCTTGCCAAGAGCGGCGGCAAGTCAATGGTCGTCAGCGACGAGCAGCGCTACCGCATGGTCGCCGAAGCCGCCTACTATCGCGCCGAAAGCAACCACTTCAAGAGCGATCCGCTGCGCGACTGGATCGAAGCCGAGAGCGACATCGCAGCGCTGTTGAGCGGCCTCAATCCGCAGCGCTGAACGAGAACGATAAACGTCCACCGCAAAGATGCAAAGATTACGCAAAGGTTTATTTTCATTTTCTTTGCGCCTCTGCGGTGGATTTTTGACGTTCAATTACCCGGCAAGCAGGCTCGCGTAAAGCGCTTCGTAGTGCGCCGCTGAATCGTCCCAGGAAAAATCCTGCACCATCGCCCGGCGCTGAAGCTCGCGCCAGGCCTCGCGATCGCGATAGAGCGCGCAGGCTTCGCGAATGCGCGCGCCAAGCGCGTGGCGGCTGGCATCGTGAAAGACGAATCCGGTCGCGCGCCCGGCCGAAAGCATCTGCGCATTCGCGTCGACGACGGTGTCGGCCAGTCCGCCGACCGCGCGCACGAGCGGCAGCGTGCCGTAGCGCAAGGCGTACATCTGGGTCAGGCCGCAGGGCTCGAAACGCGAGGGAACGAGCAGGGCGTCGGCGCCCGCCATGAAGCGGTGCGACATGTCTTCGTCGTATCCGATATGCACCGCGACCTGATCGGGGTTGGCCGCGGCGGCGTAGCGGAAACCGGCTTCGAGCTCGCCGTCGCCGGTGCCGAGCACCGCCAGCTGCGCGCCTTCACGGATGAGCTCGGGCAGCGCCGCGAGCAGGAGGTCCATTCCCTTTTGCGAAGTGAGCCGGCTGACGACCGCAAAGAGCGGGCCGGCGGCGGCCGCCGACAAACCGAGCTCGGCCTGCAGGGCGCGCTTGCACGCCTCCTTGCCGGAAAGATCTGCGCTGCTGTAGGGCGCGGCGATCGCCGGGTCCTGCGGATTCCAGACCTCGTAATCGACGCCGTTGAGAACGCCGGAGAGGTCACCGTCGCGGTCGCGCAAAACGCCTTCAAGGCCGCAGCCGAATTCGGGCGTGCAAATCTCGCGCGCGTAAGTCGGGCTCACCGTCGTGATCCGGTCGGCATAGACGAGACCGGCTTTCATGTACGAAATCTTGCCGTGGAATTCGATGCCGCGCGGCGTCAGCTTGCGCACCGGCAAACCGAGGTCCTCGTGCGCCTCGAGCGGGAAAATGCCGCGGAAGGCAAGGTTGTGAATCGTAAAGACGGTCGCCGTCGTGAGCCCCGGGCTCTGCGCCATGTACGCCGGCACCAGGCCGGCGTGCCAGTCGTGCGCGTGCACGAGGTCGGGCGTCCAGGCCTCGTCGAGTTCGCCGCTGGCGAGATGCGCGGCCGTCCACGAGAGCAGCGCGAAGCGGCGATGATTGTCGCTCCAGTCGTGGCCGTCGGGGCCGACGTAGGGATTGCCGGCGCGCCGATACAGGAAGGGCGCCTCGATGACGTAGGCGGGAACGCCGCTGTCGGGCAGGCGGCCGCGCAGCAGCGTCACCGTCGCCGCACCGAAGACCGCGCCGATGCGGGTGACGGTCTCGAGCCCCTGCATGCCGGCAAGGATGCCGGGCAGCCCCGGCAGCAGGACGCGCGTATCAAGCCCGCGCTTGACGAGGGCGCGCGGCAGGGCGGCGACGACGTCGGCAAGCCCGCCGGTCTTGACCAGCGGATAAATTTCGGAAGCGACGTGAAGGATGCGCATCTTCGCTCAGCTAAGGATGGTCGGTATGGTTATCAATCGGTCGGCTTGCCGCCGCAGGGCGGCGGCGGCCGGGACTTCAGGTAATCCTTTCGATCATCTGCCGGGTGACGAGCGTAATGCCGTTCTCGGTGCGGCGGAAGCGCCGCGCGTCCTCGTCGGCGTCCTCGCCGATGACCATCCCGGGCGGGATATGCACGCCGTGGTCGACGATGCAGCGGCTCAAGCGCGCGCGCCGGCCGACTTCGACGTCGGGCAGGAGCACCGACCAATCGACGCGCGTATAGGAATGCACGCGGCAGTTCGAGAAGAGCAGAGAGCGGTTGATCTCGCCCGAGACGATGCAGCCGCCCGCCGCGGTCGATTCGATCGCGATGCCGCGCCGGTCGATCTGGTTGTGCACGAACTTTGCCGGCGGCAGCTGCTGCTGGTAAGTCCATACCGGCCAGTTGCGGTCGTAGAGGTTGAGCGCCGGATCGGTCGCGGTGAGGTCGATGTTCGCTTCCCAGTAGGCGTCGACGGTGCCCGCGTCGCGCCAGTAGTTCTCCTTGTTCGGGCCTTCCTCGGGCGCATGCACGCAGCTGCGGTCGAAGGAGTGCGCCATGGCGACGCCGTTCTTCACCGCCTGCGGGATGATGTCCTTGCCAAAGTCGTGATTCGAGGTCGGGTCGGCAATGTCGCGCGTCAGTTCGCTGTAAAGATACGCGGCGTTGAAGATGTAGATGCCCATGCTGCACAGCGAATGGTCGGGACGGTTGGGCATCGGCGGCGGGTTGGCCGGTTTCTCGACGAAGTCGGTAATCCTGCGGCTCGCGTCGACCGCGATCACGCCAAAGCCCGTCGCTTCCTTGCACGGCACTTCGATGCACGCGACAGTGCATTCGGCGCCGCTCTCGACGTGGTCGACGAGCATGGCGGCGTAGTTCATCTTGTAGACGTGGTCGCCGGCGAGAATGACGACGTAATTGGGCACCGGGCTGTAGGTCTGCAGGATGTCCATGTTCTGGTAAACGGCGTCGGCCGTGCCGCGGTACCAGGACTCTTCATCGATGCGCTGCTGCGCCGGCAGGAGATCGACGAATTCGTTGACTTCGCCGCGCAGGAAGCTCCAGCCGCGCTGCAGGTGCCTCAAGAGGCTGTGCGATTTGTACTGGGTGACGACGCCGATGCGCCGTATTCCCGAATTGACGCAGTTGGACAAGGCGAAATCGATGATGCGGTACTTGCCGCCGAAATAGACGGCAGGCTTCGCCCGCCGGTCGGTCAGTTCGTAAAGCCGACTGCCGCGTCCGCCGGCTAGCACGAGCGCGACGGCCCGGCCCGGCAACTGAAAAGTTCGTCTCTCTAGCATTTTTATTCGCTCCAATAAGCAAACGCATTGTGACGCAATCACGCAAATCCGGTTCTAGCTGATGACGTCCGGCGCCTCCCTGCCGCAAATGGTTGATAGCGGCGCGAGCATGGCGGCGAAAGCGATGAGGGGGGCCAGGGCTTCCTGCACGGGAACTTCGTGCTGCGCCGGATCGGCGACGTAGCGCTCAAAGTAGATGCGCACGGTGGCGCCTTCGGTACCGGTTCCCGACAGCCTGAAAACGACACGCGAGCCTTCGCCGAGCAGGACGCGGATGCCCTGCCCTTCGCTGCGCGAGCCGTCGACCGGATCGACATAGCAGAAATCGTCGGCGCTTTCGACGCGCAGGCCCTGAAACTCGGTGCCGGCGAGCGTCGGCAGGCGCTGCCTCAGGCCGGCGAACAGCGTTGCGGCCTGCGCGCTGTCGATGCCTTCGTAGTCGTGGCGCGAATAGACGTTGCGACCGTAGTGCCGCCAGTGTTCGCGCACGATCTCCTCGACCGCCTGACCGCGCGCGGCGACGATGTTGAGCCAGTAGAGGACCGCCCACAGACCGTCTTTTTCGCGCACGTGATTCGAGCCCGTGCCGGCGCTTTCTTCGCCGCACAGCGTCGCCTTGCCGGCGTCGAGGAGGTTGCCGAAATATTTCCAGCCGGTCGGCGTCTCGTAGCAGGCAATGCCAAGCTCGCGCGCGACGCGATCGACGGCGCAACTCGTCGGCATCGAACGCGCGACGCCGGCCAGCCCCGTCGAGTAGGCGGGAATGAGCCGGTAGTTGGCGGCGAGGACGGCAAGGCTGTCGCTCGGACTGACGACGAAATTGCGGCCGACGATCATGTTGCGATCGCCGTCGCCATCGGATGCCGCGCCGAAGGAAAGGCCGCTCGCCGGATCGGCGAGCGCGGCGACGAGCTCGGCGGCATAGACCGGGTTGGGGTCGGGGTGGCCGCCGCCGAAATCGGCGAGCGGGATGCCGTTGACAACGCTGCCCGCCGGCGCCCCGAGCCGCTTCTCGAGGATCGCGTGCGCGTAAGGACCATTGACCGCGTGCATCGCGTCAAAACGGATGCGAAAACCCGGACGGCGCAAGAGATCGGCGATGGCGCCGAAATCAAAGAGCGTTTCGAGCAGGTCGGCGTAGTCGGCGACGGGATCGATGACGCTGACGGCCATCTCGCCGACCATCGATTCGCCGAGCGCTGAAAGATTGACGTCGGGCGCATCGACGAAGCGGTAAGCGCTGATTTCCTGCGTCCGTCGATAGACGGCTTCGGTGAAGTTCTCGTTGGCCGGGCCGCCGTTGCCGAGGTTGTACTTGATGCCGAAGTCGCCGTCCGCCCCCCCTGGGTTGTGGCTCGCCGAGAGGATGACGCCGCCGAAGGCGCCGCGTTTGCGGATCACCGCGCTCGCGGCAGGCGTCGACAGGATGCCGCGCTGCCCGACGAGGACGCGGCCGAAACCGGCCGCCGCCGCCATGCGCAGGATGGTCTGGATCGCGGGCTCGTTGAAGTAGCGGCCGTCACCGCCGAGCACCAGCGTCTGACCCTCCTTGCCGCTCAACTCGTCGAAAATCGACTGCACGAAATTCTCGAGGTAGCCCGGCGCGCTGAAGACCTTGACCTTCTTGCGCAGGCCCGAGGTGCCGGGTCTTTGTCCGGCGATGGGCTGCGTCGAAACCGTATTGACCTTCATCTCATTCCTTCTCTCAAGCTTGCGCAGCGGTTTTCAAGGATAGGCGGACAGGGACTTTACGGGAAATGCCGCTGACAGAAAGATAGCAGGCCTTGCGTCGAAGTGTCGAATTCACCCGCCAGGCCGGGCTCGTGCATCGCCGGCAGGATGCGCGCGGCGACCGCCTTGCCAAGCTCGACGCCCCACTGGTCGAAGGAATTGATCCCCCAGATCGCGCCCTGGACAAAAACCTTGTGCTCGTAAAGCGCGATCAGCGAACCCATCGTTCGCGGCGTCAGGCTGGCGAGGAGCAGCGTCGAAGAAGGCTGATTACCGGGAAAAAGCCGAGGCGGCAGCGCCGCTTCGATTTCTTCGGCGGACATCGAGGCCTGTGCGAGCGAAGCGCGAACTTCGTCGGCGCTCTTGCCGAAAGCGAGCGCCGCGCTTTGCGCAAAACAATTGGAGAGCAGCGCTTCCTGGTGCAGCGGCAGCGGGAAATCGGCGCGCACCGCGGCGATGAAATCGCAGGGAACGATGCGCCCGCCCTGGTGCAGGAGCTGGAAGAAAGCGTGCTGGCCGTTGTTGCCAAGTTCGCCCCAGACGATCGGGCAAGTCGCGCACGAGGTGGGCTGGCCGTCGGCCTGCACCGACTTGCCGTTGCTTTCCATTTCGAGCTGCTGCAGGAAGGACGGCAGGTATTTCAAGGACTCGTTGTAGGGCAGCACGGCGTTCGTCGTAGCGCCGAGAAAGTTCGTGTTCCAGATGCCGATCAGCGCCATCAGCATCGGCAGATTGCGCTCGAACGGCGCCTGCCGGAAGTGCTCGTCCATGCGCTCGGCGCCGCGCAGGAGTTCGTCGAAAGCCGGCGCGCCGATCGCGATCATCAGCGCTAGGCCGACCGCCGACCACAGTGAATAGCGGCCGCCGACCCAGTCCCAGATAGGGAAGACCGACTCGGCGGCGATGCCGAATTCGACCGCGCGTTCGGGCCTGGCGCTGACCGCGACGAAGTGCCTGGCGATCGCCGCCGGGTCGAGGCTGGTCGCGAGCAGCCAGTCGCGAGCGGTGTTGGCGTTGAGCAGCGTTTCCTGCGTCGTGAAGGTCTTGCTGACGACGATGAACATCGTCGTGCGCGGGTCGAGCGTTTGCAGCAGCGGCGCGAGCTGGCCGGCGTCGAGGTTGGAAATGAAGTGCACGCCGAGGAGCGGATGGGTGAGTGCGCGCAGCGCCTGGTGCATCATCTTCGGGCCGAGGTCGGAACCGCCGATGCCGATATTGACGACGTCGCGGATCGGTGCGCCGGTGTAGCCCAGGCACTGCCCCGAGCGCAGGCGCTCGGCGAGTTCTGCCATGCGGCGCCGCGTCGCGAGCACCTCGGGCATGACGTCGAAAGCGGCGCTCGGAAACGGCCCGGCGAAACGCCGCAAGGCGACGTGCAGCACCGAGCGGTCCTCGCTCGCGTTGATGCGCTCGCCGGCAAACATGCGCTCGCGCGCCGGCCCCACCTGCGCCGCATCGGCGAGCGCGGCGAGCAGGGAAAGCGTCTCGCGCGTGAGCCGTTGCTTGGAGAAATCGAAAAAGAGGTCGTCGAAGGCAACGCTCATGGACTCGGCGCGCCGGGGATCGGCAGTGAACAGCTCGCGCAGGTGGCCGGGGGAATTGCTTGCTGGATTTGCCTCGGGGATTGGTGCGAGAGAGTGGCAATGGGCGGCGACGGCGGCCCAAGCGCTCGATGCTGTAATCGTCATGTCGGTAAACACCTTTTGTGCCGGCGCGATGCTGCGCCTTGCCGCTGCGAATAAAGCCTACGGCCAATTCTATGTCAATTATTTATCGTTCTGCGGCTCGCGCCAGAAATTTTCGCGGGTCGCGCAGCACGTCTGTCTGGTCCTGTGACCAGCGACTTCGCTTTTTGTGCCGGCCGCGCAGCGGATCGGCACCGCCCGGCTGGATAAATCGGCCAAGTTAAGGGATAATTCGCAGCTTCGGTTAAGCTTGGCCTGATTGCGGCGCACCCGGGTGCGCCGGCGAGAGGCGCAATGCAGCGCAAGGGTTTGGCGTTAAGCTTCAGTTTTTTTATAAGGAAAAGGAATTATGACAATCAAGGTTGGCATCAATGGTTTCGGCCGCATCGGACGTATGGTTTTCCGCGCCGCCGTGCAGAACTTCGACGACATCGAAATCGTCGGCATCAACGACCTGCTGGAGCCCGACTACCTGGCCTACATGCTCAAGTACGACTCGGTGCACGGCCGCTTCAAGGGTGAAGTGTCGGTTGAAGGCAACACCCTCGTCGTCAACGGCAAGAAGATCCGCCTGACCGCCGTCAAGGATCCGGCCGAGCTCAAGTGGGGCGAAGTCGGCGCCGAAGTCGTCGTCGAATCGACCGGGCTCTTCCTGACCAAGGAAACCTGCCAGAAGCACATCGACGCGGGTGCCAAGAAAGTCATCCAGAGCGCGCCGTCGAAGGACGACACGCCGATGTTCGTGTTCGGCGTCAACTGCGGCAGCTACGCCGGCCAGACGATCATCTCGAACGCTTCGTGCACGACGAACTGCCTGGCGCCGGTCGCCAAGGTCCTGAACGACACCTTTGGCATCAAGCGTGGCCTGATGACCACGGTGCACGCCGCGACGGCAACGCAAAAGACCGTCGACGGTCCGTCCAACAAGGACTGGCGCGGTGGCCGCGGCATTCTGGAAAACATCATCCCGTCCTCGACCGGTGCCGCCAAGGCCGTCGGCGTCGTCATTCCCGAACTCAACAAGAAGCTCACCGGCATGGCCTTCCGCGTGCCGACCTCCGACGTCTCGGTCGTTGACCTCACCGTCGAGCTCAACAAGGAAACGACGTACAAGGAAATCTGTGCCGCCATGAAGGCCGCG
>CAZALA010000128.1:0-431 GCA_964485725.1 uncultured Propionivibrio sp.
AGGCTACAAGCTGGCCGAGGCCGATCCCATCCTCTACCACGGCGTCTCGACCTTCGAGCCCGAGGTCGGCATCGACAACGGCAGGCCCGGCGGCAAGGCGAGCTACACGAAAATCTTCGGCGACTGGTTGTGCGACATGGCAGCGGCCGACCCCCGCCTCGTCGCGATCACGCCGGCGATGGGTGAAGGCTCGGGAATGATGCGCTTTGCCGAGCGCTTTCCCGAGCGCTATTTCGACGTCGGCATCGCCGAGCAGCACGCCGTCACTTTCGCCGCCGGGCTCGCTTGCGAAGGCATGCGGCCGGTGCTCGCGATCTACTCGACCTTTCTCCAGCGCGGTTACGACCAGCTGCTGCACGACGTCGCGCTGCAAGGCTTGCCGGTCGTTTTCGCGCTCGACCGCGGCGGCCTCGTCGGCGCCGACGGGCCAA
>CAZALA010000128.1:441-10466 GCA_964485725.1 uncultured Propionivibrio sp.
CATCTCAAACGTCTGGCCGTCTTTCTCAAGATCGAACGGCTGTGGTACGACCCCGCCTTGTTCCGCCTTGGGTTGGACCGAGAAGTAACCATCACAATGGCCAATGATCTCTCCGTGAGAGCGCGGCAAATCCAGAATGAAGCTTCCGTCTTCGCGAATCGGAGCGCTGCGAAACATACAATACCAATGATTGAATGCCGGCGTGAATAAATGCGTTCGAACCATGCCGTTACGCCACGGCCGCGGCGCCGTGCGCTGTCCGCGCGGCACGGGCAGCGGCGTCCTGCCTGAAAAAGCGCTCGTCGATCTGCCGCTCGGCCAGGGGCGGCTGCGCCGCCGCGGCAAGGCGGTCGCCCTCCTCGCCTTCGGCAGCATGGTCGCCCCCGCGCTCGAAGCGGGCGAAGAACTCGACGCCACCGTCGCCGACATGCGCTTCGTCAAACCGATCGACCGCGCACTCATCGCCGAGCTGGCACGGGAACATTCGCTGCTGATCAGCGTCGAAGAGAACGTGCTGATCGGCGGTGCCGGATCGGAAGTCGCGCGGGTGCTCGAAGAGATCGCCGGCGCGGCAGACCCCGCAGAGCGACGTCCAGTCCGCTTCCTTCGCCTCGGCTTGCCCGACCGCTTCATCGACCACGGCGACCAGGCGCTGCTGCTCGCCGAGGTCGGTCTGGACAAGAGCGGCATTGTTCGCGCTGCTCGTGAAGCTTTCGCGGCGCCAGCCCAAGCGGCAGGCGTTGCGCCGGTGCAGCAGGCCGCCGCCGGCAACCAGAGCGAGGAGCCGCAATGAACGCACCACATACTGCCCACGCCGCGCACGCGGCGGCGCCAATGGCCGACGTGCAGAACAGCGCCGACACGCGCCAGCTCGCGATCAACCGCGTCGGCATCAAGTCGATGCGCCATCCGGTCAAGGTCCTCGACCGCTCGGGCGGCGTTCAGCACACGATCGCCGTCTTCAACATGTACGTCGGTCTGCCGCACAACTTCAAGGGAACGCACATGTCGCGCTTCGTCGAGATCCTGAACAGTCAGGAGCGCGAAATCTCGGTCGAGAATTTTCCGACGATGCTGCGCGACATGGTCGACAAGCTCGAAGCGGAAACCGGCCACGTCGAAATGAGTTTCCCCTACTTCATGAACAAGGCGGCGCCCGTCTCGGGCGTGCAAAGCCTGATGGACTACGACGTCACGCTCTCGGGCGAAATCTGCCACGGCGAAATCGTTTCGACGATTACCGTCGTCGTCCCGGTGACGAGCCTGTGCCCGTGTTCGAAGAAGATCTCCGAACGCGGCGCGCACAACCAGCGTTCGCACGTGACGGTCAGCGCGCGCATCACCGAGCATCTGTGGATCGAGGAAATCGTGCAGCTCGTCGAGGCCGTCGCTTCCTGCGAGCTCTACGGGCTACTCAAGCGTCCCGACGAGAAATACGTCACCGAGCGCGCTTACGACAATCCGAAGTTCGTCGAGGACATGGTGCGCGACGTCGCCGCACGCCTCAACAACGAGCCGCGCATTTTGTCCTACGTCGTCGAATCGGAAAACTTCGAGTCGATCCACAACCACTCGGCCTACGCGCTGATCGAAAACTCGCGCCGGCCAAGGGCGCATCCATAGGAAATCCAAATAGAAAACGGGGCGGTCTTGCGACGGCCCCGTTTTTTTTGCGTTTTGCAGCTTAAGCGGCTGGCGCTGCCTTGGGCTGCTTGCGCGAGAGCTTTTCCTTGATGCGCGCCGACTTGCCCGAACGCTCGCGCAGGTAGTACAGCTTGGCGCGGCGGACGTCGCCGCGGCGCTTGATCTCGATCGCCGCGACGAGCGGCGAGTAGGTCTGGAAAGTACGCTCGACGCCTTCGCCCGACGAAATCTTGCGGACGATGAAGCTCGAATTGAGGCCGCGGTTGCGCTTGGCGATGACGACGCCTTCGTAAGCCTGCAGACGCTCGCGGGCGCCTTCCTTGACCTTGACCTGGACGACGACCGTGTCGCCGGGCGCGAAGGCCGGAACGGTCTTGCCCAGGCGGGTAATTTCTTCTTGCTCGAGTTGCACTATCAGATTCATTTTATGACTCCTTTTTGGATTCCTGACCGCATTGCTCCTGAAACTCTCCCAGGAGTTGCGGTTCCTCTTTCGACAACGACCGCCCGACCAGGAGATCGGGACGCCGTTGCCACGTTCGCCCGAGCGCCTGTTTCAGGCGCCAGCGGCGTATCAGCTCGTGGTGCCCGGAAAGCAAAACCTCCGGCACGCGCTGTCCTGCAAAATCTTCCGGACGCGTATAGTGCGGGCAATCAAGCAAACCTGCAACAAACGAGTCCTGCTCTGCCGATTCGGCCGCGTTCAAGACGCCCGGCAGCTGCCTGACGATGGCATCGAGCAGCGCCATCGCCGGTATTTCGCCGCCCGAGACAACGAAGTCGCCGAGCGAAATTTCTTCATCGACGCTGCCCGCGAGCAGGCGCTCATCGACGCCTTCGTAACGTCCGCAGAGCAGGATCAGCCCTTCGTCTGCGACGCTGTCAACAAACTGCATCACGCGCCGGTGCGTCAGCAGCGCGCCTTGCGGCGACAGGTAAAGCACGCGGCTCGACGGCATTCCCGCCTGTGCCTGCCGTGCCTTCGCCGCCGCGATCGCAGCGCTGAGCGGCTCGGCCAGCATCACCATTCCCGGTCCGCCGCCGTAAGGCCGATCATCGACGCTGCGATGATTGTCAAACGTAAAATCGCGCGGATTCCAGAAGTCAAGACTCCAGCGCTTCTCTTCAAGCGCCCGCCGCGTGATTCCCGACTGCGTGAGCGCCGCAAACATTTCCGGAAACAGCGTCACCGCGTCGGCGACGAGGCGCTTGCCCTTATCGCCGTTCACGGCTCACCAATCCGCTTCCCAATCGACGCGCACTTTGCGCGCCGGCAAATCGACTTCGAGAACGACCGCCGCGACAAAAGGCAGCAACCGTTCCTTATTCACGCCGTCACCGACGCGGAGCACCGCGTTGGCCGGCGTCTCGATCAGGCCGAGCACCTCGCCCAGAACCTCACCGGCGCGGTTCTCGACTGCAAGGCCGATAAGATCGGCCCAATACCATTCATTGCTGCCGGCCGGCGGCAACTCCGTCCGGGGGACGCCGACGAGCACGCCACGCGCCGCTTCCGCGGCATTGCGATCGGGCAGACACTCGAGTTCGGCGACGACGAGATCGCCGTGCAGCTTGCAACTGACGACTCGCGTTCGCTGCCACGCGGCATCCGCATCGCCTTCACGGGCAAGCCACCAGTAGCCGAGCTTGCCCCACGCGAGCGGATCATCAGCGTGGGGAAAGATCTTGACCGCACCGCGCAAGCCATAGGCGCCGACGATCTTGCCGAGAACGACTATTTCGGCTGCAGCGGCAACGACCGGACTTTCATTCAAAACGATGTCGCAGCCTTGAGCCTTGACGCCGATCAGGCGGCGGCGGCAGGCGCAGCAGGCGCAGCGGACACTTTGGCGCCGGCTTGCTTGACGAGGCGAGCGACGGTCAGCGACAACTGGGCACCCTGCTGCTGCCAGAAGTTCAGCCGATCCGCAGCGATGCGCAGGCCTTCTTCCTTTTCCGTCGCGATCGGATTGTAAAAGCCGATGCGCTCGATGAAACGGCCATCACGGCGAGTGCGCGAATCGGCGACCACGAGATTGTAGAAAGGGCGCTTCTTGGCACCACCGCGAGCGAGTCGAATAACAACCATGGGTTCTATTCCGAATTCAGAAAAAGGGCGAAATTATAACAAGAAAGCGCGAGAAATCAAGCTGATATTTATCCCGGGCCGGAAGTCAACAAGAAAACAGCGCGTTATCGGCCGTCCTCTGGTAGGCTATATGACATTGTACCGACGCGCCGTGCAAAAGTCGCCTTTTGCAATGGCTTAAATAAGATCGCCCGATATCATGGCCGATACGCTAACCGATACCGACTTTGTCGCCAGCGCTTTCGCGCCGGTCAATCTCAAGGCGATTTTCGCCTGGCTCGCTGCCTCGCCCTCGCCCGACGTCACCGACGATCTTGCGGCGCTGCGCAGTTTCCTGACCGATTTGCGCCGCTCCGGCGCGACCCCGGAGCAGCGCATCAGCGCCCTCGACGGCCTGTACCGGCGCAGCCTTCCCGTCGTCGATGAGCTCGTCGCGTCGCTCAACAGCGTGTCGCTGCCGCTGCACCGCAATACGCGGCACCTCGTTCGCAGCCTGCAAACCCTGCTCAGGACCTTTGCCGAGGACTTTCAGGCGACGCTCAATGCGCACGACGAGGATGTGCTGCGCAGCCAGGGACTGCCGCCCGAGTTGATCGTCTGGCGCAGCTTGCAGGTGCTCGCTCAGCACCTCCTGATCAGCGACCTCGCCGCCGCTCCGCCGGGGGTCGGCGTCTGGAAGGACTTTCACCAGACTTTCGCGCTCTCGCGCAAGCTTCTTGCCACCGACTATTCGCCGCCCGACGAGCCGGCGACCGCGCAGCACGTCTATTTCGCCGCCGTCCTCCTGGGTTGCGCGCAGCCTGCCTCATTCACCTCGCTGGAAGTGAGCTTCGTTGCCACCTACGCCCGGCGTTTTGCCGACCGGATGGAGACCTGCGAGCTTGCCGACAGCCGGGATGAGAGCGCCGCAGACGCGGCGACTTTCTGGATCGATCCGGAGCGCGACGCGCCAGCGATCGCCTGCGCGCGCAAGGCGCCGCCGCCGGCAACCCCGGTCTTTTGTTTCTCGTGTCGCAGGCTCGCCGCCCTGCTCAAGGAGCAGCTCGTCGAAGTCGAGGCCGGGACGCATCCCCTGCAACTGCCGGCTTTCGTGATGAGCGCTGCCGGCCGCGGCGTGCTGCGCCGCCTTGGCGTTTTCTGGGGGCAGCCTGGCAAGCGGCAATTCCCGAGACGCCGGCAAAACTATCGCGCCGCGCTGTGCACCGGACTCGGCAGCCTTTGGCGGATGTTCCGCGAAGGCGAAGCGGCGGTCGAAACGTCGAACTGGATGATCACCAACGAGAGTCCGGACGGCTGCGCGATCATGCACGTCTCGGGCAAGCCGGGCAGTCTTGCCGTCGGCGATATCACGGCGATCCGCTCGGAAACCGGCGACAGCTGGCAGATCTGCATCGTGCGCTGGGCGCTCTCCGAAAACCAGGAACATCTCGAACTCGGCCTGCAGATCATGGCGACGCGCGCGGTCCCCGCGATTCTCGCGATGCCGGTCGCATGCAAGGACGCAAGCCCCTTGTCAGTGTTGATCCTGCCTGAAATTCCGCCGCTGCGCGCGAACGAAATGCTCGTCGTGCCGACCGGTGCGCTCGAGAATCATGCGCATGATTTCATCCTGCTCGTCGAGAAGAGCAACCTCGAAATCCGCGAAGTGCGGCGCACGGGAATGGACGAGCAGAACAGCCAGATCGAGGTTTTTTCGATCGCAGCGACGCCGCTCGAGCCTTTGATCCGATAGTCAGAGTGCCACTCGCGCACGCTGCCGATCGCCGCGGAATTCCGCGAGCGTCGCGGCGACCAGCGCGCCGAGCAGGACGACCGCCCACGACAGATACAGCCAGATCAGGAAAATCGGAACGATGGCAAAAGCGCCATAGACGAGCGTGAAAGTCGGAAACAGCGCCAAGTAAAAGCCGAAGGCTTTTTGCATCAAAAGGAACAGCGCGGCGGTGAAGGAACCGGCGAACAGCGCGTCGCGCGGCGCCACCTGCGCATTCGGAACGGCGGCGTAAAGCGCGGCAAAGAAGAGCGCCGCGACCGCCAGCCCGGCGAGCTTGAAAAGAAAGTCGCGCAGCCGTTCGGGATCGCCGATGAAGCCGAGCGAAGTCGTCACCGCGTAATAGATCGCAAAGACGACGGCGGCGACGACGAAGGGCCAGAGCGCGACGACGACCGCGGCGAGGCGGACCTTCTTCCACCAGACGCGGTCCTCGCGCACGCGCCAGACGCGGTTGAAAGCGCGCTCGATGCCGAGGAGCAGGACGAGCACCGCCGCGACGAGTCCGGCAAGGCCGGCGAGCGTGACGTTGGCGGCCTTATGCGAGAACTCGAGCACATAGGTGATGATGACGCCGGCATTGCGCTCGGGCAGGAAGGTGTAAGCGACGAGCTGGTCGAGCTCGCGGATCATCTGCGGGAAGAAAGGCAGCATCGACAGGATGCCGAGGACGACCGCGACGAGCGGGACGATCGAGAGCAGGGTCGTGTAAGCAAGGCTCGCGCTGAGCAGCGCAAAATGCTCTTCGACGAAGCGGCCCGAAATGCGCTGCACAAACAGGCGCAGCGCGCCCAGGCGGCGCAGCATCAGGCGCCCTTTCCCGGGAAGGCCCTCGCGTTCAAGGCACTAGGACAGCTCGGCAAGGACGCTGCTCGAAGCAGAAACCTTGTCGCCGATGACGACCTTGACGCGGCTCTCGAGCGGCAGATAGACGTCAAGCCTCGAGCCGAAACGGATGAAGCCGTAGCGGTCGCCTGCGGCGAGTTCCTTGCCCGGCTCGACATAGTTGAGAATGCGCCGCGCGATCAGGCCGGCGACCTGCACGCAGGTGACGTCGCGCCCGCCGGCGGCGACGAGGTGCAGCGCGCAACGCTCGTTCTCGAGCGAGGCCTTGGCGAGCGCGGCGTTGAGGAAACTGCCCGGGTGATACCACTTTTCGCGCACGCTGCCGGAGACCGGCGAGCGGTTGGAGTGGACGTTGAAGACGTTCATGAAGACGCTGATCTTGATCGCCCGGCGCTTGAGATACGGATCCTCGCTCTCCTCGACGACGACGACGCGGCCGTCGGCCGGCGAGACGACACTGTTCGGCCCGCCGGCAATTTCGCGCGGCGGGTCGCGAAAGAATTGCACGCAGAAGACCAGGACGAGCCAGAAAGGCAGCGACCACCATCCGGCCGCCGATGCGAGGACGGCGGCGATGAAAGCGCCGGCAATGAAAGGCCAGCCTTCACGAGCCAGAATCGGATGCGGATAGTTCATTGAGAGCCCAGTGAGGAGTTAGGAGAAAGGAGTGAGGAGCAAAAGCGGAAGGAGCAGGTGTCCCCTCACTCCTCACTCCTCACTCCTCACTCCTCACCGAAACAATCAGTTTTTCGTTTGGTCGACGAGCTTATTCTTCTTGATCCACGGCATCATGTCGCGCAGCTTCGCCCCGACCGTCTCGATCGGATGCTCGGCCATGAGGCGGCGATGCGCGGTCATCGACGGATAGTTCGACTTGCCTTCGGCAATGAAGGCCTTGGCGTACTCACCGTTCTGAATGCGCTTCAGGGCGGCGCGCATCGCGTAGCGCGATTCCTCGTTGATGACTTCGGGGCCGGTCACGTACTCGCCGTATTCGGCGTTGTTCGAGATCGAGTAATTCATGTTCGCGATGCCGCCCTCGTACATCAGGTCGACGATCAGCTTGAGCTCGTGCAGGCACTCGAAATAGGCCATTTCCGGCGCGTAGCCGGCTTCAACGAGCGTCTCGAATCCCATTTTGGCAAGTTCGACGACGCCGCCGCAAAGCACGGTCTGTTCGCCGAAAAGGTCGGTTTCGGTTTCTTCGCGGAAGCTCGTCTCGATGACGCCGCCCTTGGTGCCGCCGATCGCCGCTGCATACGAGAGCGCGATGTCCTTGGCCTTCTTCGAAACGTTCTGATGCACGGCGATCAGCGAAGGCACGCCGCCGCCCTTCAGGTACTCGGAGCGCACGGTATGTCCCGGGCCCTTGGGCGCAATCATGATGACGTCGAGGTCGGCACGCGCGACGACCTGGTTGTAGTGGATGTTGAAACCGTGCGCGAAGGCGAGCGTCGCGCCTTTCTTGGCGTTCGGCTCGACGTCGTTGTAATAGACCGCCGGGATGTTTTCGTCGGGCAGGAGCATCATGACGATATCCGCCCCCTTGACTGCCTTGGCGACTTCCTCGACCTTGATGCCGGCTTTCTCGACCTTGCTCCACGAAGCGCCGCCCTTGCGCAAACCGACCGTCACCTTGACCCCGGAGTCGGTCAGATTCTGCGCGTGCGCGTGGCCCTGCGAGCCGTAGCCGACGATCGTGACCTTCTTGCCCTTGATCAGCGAAAGATCGGCGTCCTTGTCGTAATAGACTTTCATGGTGTTCCCTTTCTAGAGACAGTGAGGAGTAAGGAGTAATGAGTGAGGAGAGGAGGACGGCAGGGGCGAGGTCTTGCTCCTTGCTCCTGACTCCCAAAACTGCTTGCTATACCTTCAGAATGCGATCGCCGCCGCCGATGCCGCTCACGCCCGTGCGCACGGTCTCGAGGATGAGTTGCGCGTCGATCGCCGCGATGAAAGCGTCGAGCTTGGCGCTGCTGCCGGTGAGTTCGATGATGTACGCCGATTCGGTGACGTCGATGATGCGGCCACGAAAGATGTCGGCCATGCGCTTCATTTCCTCGCGGTCCTTGCCGCTTGCGCGCACCTTGATCAGCATCAGCTCGCGTTCGATGTGCGTCGCTTCCGAGAGGTCGCAGACCTTGACCACGTCGACGAGCTTGTTGAGCTGCTTGGTGATCTGCTCGATGACTTCGTCGCTGCCGCGCGTGACGATCGTCAGGCGCGAGAGCGAGAGGTCCTCGGTCGGCGCCACGGTCAGGCTCTCGATGTTGTAGCCGCGCGCCGAGAACAGCCCGGCCACGCGCGAGAGGGCGCCCGCTTCGTTTTCGAGCAACAGCGCAATGATGTGTCGCATCTTCTTCTTCCTCTAGAGATCTTCGGCCAGGATCATGTCGGCAAGGCCCTTGCCGGCAGCGACCATCGGAAAGACGTTGGCTTCCCGGTCGGTCAGGATGTCGAGGAAAACGAGCTCGTCCTTGTGCTCGATGAACGCCTTCTTGAGCGCGCCTTCGACGTCCTGCGGCCGCTCGACGCGAATGCCGACGTGGCCGTAGGCTTCGGCGAGCTTGACGAAATCGGGCAAGGAGTCCATGTAGGACTGCGAGTAGCGGTTCCCGTGGAACATCTGCTGCCACTGCCTGACCATGCCGAGATAGCGGTTGTTGAGGTTGATGATCTTGATCGGCAGCTTGAACTGCTTGGCGGTCGACAGTTCCTGGATGCACATCTGGATCGAGCCTTCGCCGGTGACGCAGGCGACCTGCCGATCCGGGTTGGCGAGCGCGGCGCCCATCGCGTACGGCAGGCCGACGCCCATCGTTCCGAGCCCGCCGGAGTTGAGCCAGCGCCGCGGCTCGTCGAACTTGTAATATTGCGCTGCCCACATCTGGTGCTGACCGACGTCGGAAGTGACGATCGCCTGCCCGCCGGTCACTTCCCAGAGCTTTTCGATCACGTACTGCGGCATGATCACGTCGTCCTTGAACGCGTACTTCATGCATTGCCGCGCGCGCCAGGCGTCGATCTCGGCCCACCATTGCGCAAGTTCGCTCCTGCCTTCGACGGCTTCGAGCAGCCGGTTCATCTCCTCGAGCACGTCGGCGACGTTGCCGACGATCGGGACATCGACGCGGACGCGTTTGGAAATCGACGAAGGATCGATGTCGACGTGGATGATCTTGCGCGGTTGCGAAGCGAAGTTGAGCGGACTGCCGATGACGCGGTCGTCGAAACGTGCGCCGATCGCGAGCAGCACGTCGCAGTGCTGCATCGCCATGTTCGCTTCGAGCGTGCCGTGCATGCCGAGCATGCCGAGAAACTGCGGGTCGGAGGCGGGATAGCCGCCAAGGCCCATCAGCGTATTGGTGATCGGGAAACCGAGGCGGCGCGTCAGCCGCGTCAGCTGTTCGGCCGCATTCGAGAGGATGACGCCGCCGCCCGTGTAGATCATCGGCCGCTTGGCGCCGAGGAGGAGCTGGATCGCTTTCTTGATTTGCCCGGCGTGCCCCTTGACGACGGGATTGTACGAGCGCATGTGGACTTCGCGCGGGTATTCGAATTCGCACTTCGCCGCGGTGACGTCCTTCGGGATGTCGACGACGACGGGCCCCGGGCGGCCGCTGTTGGCGATGTAAAAGGCCTTCTTCATCGTCATCGCGATGTCGCGCACGTCCT
>CAZALA010000129.1:0-6779 GCA_964485725.1 uncultured Propionivibrio sp.
GAAGTGGATGTTCTTGACTTTATGCTTCATGGTTTTAAATCTCGTTCGACGCAGAGGACGCAGAGGCGCAGAGATCGCAGTGAACTGCAAGGCGAAAGAAAGCTTTTCTCTGCGTCCTCTGCGTCTCTGCGCTCTCTGCGTTGAAAGCGTTTGTTGGGTGGTTCATCTGGCGACCTCTTCGCAGATGCGAGCGACCTCGGCCGTGGCATCGGGTTTGGCGAGCGCCCTGGCGCGCTCGGCCATTTGCAGGAGCTGCCCGCGCGTGTAGTTGCGCAGGAGGCTGACCGATTCAGGCGTCATTTCGTCTTGCGGCAGCAGGATCGCGCCGCCGGCGGAGGCGAGAAATCTCGCGTTCGTCGTCTGGTGGTCATCGACCGCGTGCGGGAAAGGCACGAGGATGCTGGCGACGCCGGCTGCGGCAAGTTCGGCGACGGTGAGCGCGCCAGCGCGGCAGATGACGAGGTCGGCCCATTCGTAGGCGCCCGCCATGTCGTCGATGAAAGCGACGCATTCGGCGCGCACGCCCGCTTGCGCGTAATTGCGGCTCAGCTCGGCGAGGTGCTTCTCGCCGGCCTGATGAACGACGATCGGCCGCTCTTCCTCGCCGATCAGGGCCAGGCCTTTTGGCACCATTGCGTTGATCGCGGCGGCGCCCAGGCTGCCGCCGAGAACGAGCAGGCGCAGCGGCGGCTGGCGTTCGGCAAAACGCTCGGCCGGCGGGGCAAGCTTGGCGATTTCGGCGCGCACCGGGTTGCCCGCCCAAGTGCTTTTCGGCAGCGCGCCCGGAAAACCGCAGGCGACTTGCGTCGCGACCTTGGCGAGGACGCGGTTGGCAAGACCGGCGATCGAGTTCTGCTCGTGCACGACGAGCGGAACGCCGTGCAGGACGGCCATCATTCCGCCCGGAAAGCTGATGTAACCGCCCATGCCGAGGACGACGTCGGGGCGGACGCGGCGGATCTCGCGCGAAGCCTGCCAGAAGCCGGAGAGGAGCGCCAACGGCAGCAGCAGTTTCTTCAAAAGGCCTTTCCCGCGCAGCGCGCCAAAGTTGAGCCAAGCCATTTCGTAGCCGCGCTTGGGGACGAGCTTCGCTTCCATGCCGGCGGGATTTCCCATCCAGACGACCCGCCAGCCGCGACTCTTCATCAGGTCGGCGACCGCCAGGCCGGGGAAGACGTGGCCGCCGGTGCCGCCTGCCATGACGAGGAGCGTCGGTGAGGAGTGAGGAGTGAGGAGTGAGGAGTTCACAGCTGGCCTCCGCGCATCAGTTGGCGGTTTTGGCTGCGGTCGCGCTGCGCGCTTAACTTGCTGCGCAAGTTAGCCTTCGCCGAAACAGCCAACTGATGAATAGGTGCTTGCGGCATCACAATTTGCCTCCGCGCATCAGTTGCCTGTTTTCCCAATCCACCCGGAGGAGGATGGCGAGCGCGACGCAGTTGGCGAAGATGCCGGAACCGCCGAAACTCATCAGCGGCAGCGTCAGCCCCTTGGTCGGCAGAAGCCCCATGTTGACGCCCATGTTGATGAAGCTCTGCACGCCGATCCAGATGCCGATTCCCTGCGCGACGAGCGCCGGGTAGAGGCGGTCGAGCGCGACCGCCTGGCGACCGATCGCGAAAGCGCGCTGGATGACGAGGCCAAAGAGAACGATGACGACGACGACGCCGACAAAGCCCAGCTCCTCGGCGATCACCGCGAGCAGGAAGTCGGTGTGCGCTTCGGGCAGGTAGAAGAGCTTTTCAACGCTGGCGCCGAGGCCGACGCCGAAGAGCTCGCCGCGACCAAAGGCGATCAGCGCGTGCGAGAGCTGGTAGCCGCGGCCGAAGGCGTCCGACCAGGGATCCATGAAGCCGAAGATGCGGTCGCGGCGATAAGGCGAAACGATGATGAGGACGGCAAAGGCGGCGATCAGGACGAGGATGAGGATGGCGAAAAGCCGCGCGCGCATGCCGCCGAGGAAAAGGATGCCGATCGCCACCGAGGTGATCACGACGAAGGCGCCGAAATCAGGCTCCTTCAAAAGCAGCACGCCGACCGCGACCATCGCCAGGGCAAGCGGCAGGAAGGCCTTCTTGAGGTTTTCCATGTGCGCCATCTTGCGCACCGTGTAATCGGCAGCGTAAAGAACGGCGAAAAGCTTCATGAGCTCGGACGGCTGCAGATTGGCGATGCCGAGCGAGAGCCAGCGGCGTGCGCCGTTCACATCGCGGCCGATGCCGGGGACGAGAACGAGCGTGAGCAGCACGAAGCCGGCGACGAAGAGCCAGGGCGAGACCTGCTGCCACGCCGGCAGCGGCACCTGAAAAGCGAAGCCCGCTGCCACCAGCCCTATGGTCAGGAAAACGCCGTGGCGGACAAGGAAATACGCAGGGTGGTTGCCGGTGAAGCGGCCGGCCTCGGCGATCGCGATCGACGCCGAATAGACCATCACCATGCCGATCATGAGCAGCAGCAGGCTGCTCCAGAGCAGGGCGAGGTCGACCTGCGCCACCGCCTGGCTGTGGCTGCGGCTGCGCTGAGCGCCATTGCGCCGCTCGGCGAGGCTGGCGAGCATCTAGTTCGCCTCCTTTTCGAGCGTGCGCACGGCGGCGACAAAGACTTCGGCGCGGTGAGCGTAATTCCTGAACATGTCGAAGCTCGCGCACGCCGGCGAGAGCAGGACCGCGTCTCCGGGCTTCGCCTGCCCCGCGCACCAGCGCACGGCTTCGGCAAGATCGGCGCAGCGTGCGGTCGGTTTGCCGCAGCCTTCGATCGCCGCGGCGATCAGCGGCGCATCGCGCCCGATCAGGGCAACGGCGCGCGCGTGCTGCGCGAGCGCTGCCTTGAGGGGCGAGAAATCCTGCTCCTTGCCTTCGCCGCCGAGGATCACCGCGACCTTGCGGCCGAGGCCTTGCAGCGCCGCCAGCGTGGCGCCGACGTTGGTGCCCTTCGAGTCGTCGTAGAAGCTCACGCCGGCGATCGTCGCGACGAGCTCGACGCGGTGCGGAAGTCCCGTAAAGGCGGTGAGCGCCGGCACCAGGGCGCGCGGCGCGACGCCGATCGCTTCGCAGAGCGCGAGCGTAGCCATCGCATTGGCGGCGTTGTGGCGGCCGACGAGTTGCAAGGCCGCGAGCGGGACGATGACTTCTTCGCCGCGAACGATCGCGCCGTCGACGATGCCGTAATCGTTGCCGCGTGAAGGCCGGTCAAGGCCAAAAGTCACGCTCCTGCCGGCGGCGTAGAGGACGCTGCTGCGCGCGTCGTCGCGATTGAGCACGCGCACCGTCGTCGCGGCGCCGGCGTGGAAAACGCGCGCTTTCGCCGCCGCGTAGGCGTCGATGCCGCCGTGACGGTCAAGATGGTCTTCGCTGATGTTGAGCACGGTCGCCGCGTCGGCAGCGAGGGTATCGGTCGTCTCGAGCTGATAGCTCGAAAGCTCGAGCACCCAGGCTTGCGGCAGCGCGGTCGACGCATCGGGGCCATCGCCCGCGTCGAGAGCGGCCATCAGCGCGTCGAGCGCCGAGGGCGAAATATTGCCGCACGCGCTCGCCCGGATGCCGACCGAGTTGAGCAGCGCAGCGGTGAGCGCGGTGGTCGTGGTCTTGCCGTTGCTGCCGGTGATCGCGATCACTTTCGCCTGCGGCGTGATCTCGGAGATCGCCCAGGCAAAGAGCTCGATTTCGGAAACGACGCGGATGCCGCGCGCAAGCGCGCTTTGCACGAGCGGCGTTTGCAGCGCGACGCCGGGCGAGATCGCGACGAGGTCGATGCCGGCGAGCACGGTGTCGGTGAGCGCGCCGGCGATGATTTCAACAGCCGGCGCAACACGCTTCAAGGCGTCGACGTTCGCCTGCGGCGGGGCGCTGCGGCTGTCGGCGACGCGAATCGTCGCGCCTTCGCGCGCGAGCCATTTCGCCATCGCAAGACCGCTCTCGCCGAGGCCGATGATGAGGACGTTGAGGCCGGCGGTTTTCATCGGATCTTCAGCGTCGAGAGGCCGACCAGGACGAGCATGATCGTGATGATCCAGAAACGCACGACGACCTGAGTTTCTTTCCAGCCGCCGAGCTCGTAGTGGTGATGGAGCGGCGCCATGCGGAAGATGCGCTTGCCGCCCGAGTACTTGAAGTAAAGCACTTGCGCGGCGACCGACATGGTTTCGGCGACAAAGACGCCGCCCATGATCGCGAGGACGATTTCCTGGCGCACGATCACCGCGACGGTGCCAAGCGCGGCGCCGAGCGCCAGCGCGCCGACGTCGCCCATGAAGACTTCGGCCGGATAGGCGTTGAACCAGAGGAAACCCAAGCCGGCGCCGGCAATCGCGCCGAGGAAGACGCAAAGCTCGCCGGCACCCGGGATGTAGGGCATGAAAAGATAGCGCGCGAAAACGGCGTTGCCCGCGACGTAGGCGAAAATCGCCAGCGCCCCTGCGATCATCACGGTCGGCATGATGGCGAGGCCGTCGAGGTCGTCGGTGAGGTTCACGGCGTTGCTCGTGCCGACGATGACAAAGTAGCTCAGGATGACGAAGCCGATCGTCCCGAGCGGGTAGGAGATCGTTTTCACGAAGGGAACGATGAGACCGAACTGTGCCGGCACCGTCGCCGAGTAGCCGAGGTAGAGCGCCACCGCAAGCCCGATGAGCGATTGCCAGAAATACTTCCAGCGCGCCGGCAGGCCGTTGGGATCGCGATAGACGACTTTCTTCCAGTCGTCGTACCAGCCGATCGCGCCGAAGCCCATGGTCACGATCAGCACGACCCAGACGTAGCGGTTCGCAAGGTCGGCCCAGAGCAGCGTCGTGACGCCGACCGAGATCAGGATCAGCGCGCCGCCCATCGTCGGCGTCCCGGCCTTGACGAGATGCGTCTGCGGGCCGTCGTTGCGCACCGCCTGGCCGATTTTCTTGGCGGCGAGCCAGCGGATCACGCCGGGGCCGGCGATGAAGGAGATGATGAGCGCGGTCATCGCCGCGAGCACCGCGCGCAGCGTGATGTAGTTGAAGACGTTGAAGCCGCGGATGTCCTGCGCGAGCCACTGCGAGACGATCAGCAGCATCAGCTCTTCTCCCCGGCCGACGCGATGGTGATCGCGTCGCTGACGCGCTCCATGCGCATGAAGCGCGAGCCCTTGACGAGGACGATCGTCTCGGGCGTCATTTCGCCGCGCACGGCGTCGATCAGCTCGTCGATCTTCTTGAAGTGCGTGGCGCCGCCGCCGAAGTTGTACGCGGCGATCGCGCTCGATTCGCCGAAGGCGAAGAGGCGGTCGATGCCCTGGCTCTTCGCGTAACCGCCGACCTCGTCGTGGAACTGCCCGGTCATCTCGCCGATCTCGCCAATGTCGCCGAGGACAAGGAGCTTCTTGCCGATCGTCGCCGCGAGCACGTCGATGCCGGCGCGCACCGAGTCGGGGTTGGCGTTGTAAGTGTCGTCGAGGACGACCGCGCCGTTGATGCCGTCGCGACGCTGCAGACGCCCCTTGATGCCGCGGAAGGCCGCAAGCCCGGCGCCGACCGTCGCGAGCGGGATGCCGGCGGCCAGCGCCGCGGTGGCCGCGGCCAGCGCGTTGCGCGCATTGTGCGCGCCGGGCAAGGCGAGTGCGATCTCGATTTGCTCGCCCGCGGCGCGGATGGTCAGCCGGTTTTCCAGGCCGTGCAGGGCGCAGCTGCCGTGCACCGCGGCCTCTGCCCTGCCCGCGAAGGAATGGCTCATGACCTGGCAGAGCGCGCTCTGCGCGCGCCACAGGCCGGCCCAGGGATCGTCGGCGTTGAAGACGGCAACGCCCGCGGGCGGCAGGCACGAAAAAACGCTGCCTTTCTCGCTGGCGATCGATTCGATCGTCCCCATGCCCTCGAGGTGCGCACGCTGCGCGTTGGTGACGAGCGCGACGGTCGGTTTGGCGATGCGCGCAAGATAGGCGATCTCGCCCGGATGATTCATTCCCATCTCGATCACGGCCGCCTTGTGCGCGGCGCCGAGCTGAAAGAGCGTGAGCGGCAGGCCGACGTCGTTGTTGAGGTTGCCCTGCGTTGCGAGGAGCGCGTCAGCTGCGCTGCCGAAGGCCGCTCGCATAATGCTCGCGAGCATTTCCTTCGTCGTCGTCTTGCCGTTGCTGCCGGTGACCGCGATCAGCGGCAGGTCGTGGCGCGAACGCCAGCCGCTCGCGAGCGCACCGAGCGCGAGTCGGGTGTCAGCAACCACGACGAGCGGCAGGCCGAGGTCCTTGCAGCGCTCGGCTTGCGCGGCCGCGACGACCGCTGCGCTCGCCTGGCGCTCCCTGACAAGCGCGACGAAATCGTGGCCGTCGAAATTTTCGCCGACGAGGGCAAAGAAGAGTTCGCCGCTCGCGATCTTGCGGCTGTCGGTCGAGACACCCAGGAAAGCGACGCTTTCGAGGTTTTCGCCAAGCGCCGTGCCGCCCATGAGCGCCGCGGCGGTGAGAAGATCGAGCTTGATGGTCATTGTTTTTTCCCTCCGCGCGCCGCGAGCGCCGCCCGCGCCGCTGTCACGTCGGAAAACGGCCGGCGCACGCCGGCGATTTCCTGATACGGCTCGTGGCCCTTGCCAGCGAGCAGGATGACGTCGGACGCTGACGCCGAGGCGACGGTCTTGGCGATCGCCTCGGCGCGGTCGACGATGACTTCGGCGTTGGGCGCAGCCGCCCAGATCTCGGCGATGATCGCCGCCGGTGCCTCGCTGCGCGGGTTGTCGCTCGTGAGCACGACGCGGTCGGCGAACTCGTCGGCGATGGCGCCCATTTGCGGGCGTTTGCCGCGGTCACGATCGCCGCCGCAG
>CAZALA010000129.1:6789-10465 GCA_964485725.1 uncultured Propionivibrio sp.
GGCCGACGCGCTCCACCGGAGGGCGGCGCTCCTACGATCGCCGCCGCAGCAGAACACCGCGATCAGTGCGCCGCCGCGCGCGCGCGCAATCGGACGCAGCGCCTGCAGCGCGTTCTTGAGCGCGTCCGGCGTATGCGCGTAATCGACGACGATCAGCGGTTCATTGGCGGCCTCGTCGCCGCTTCCGACTTTCTCGAGCCGGCCCGGCGGCGCGCTGAGCGCCTGCAAACGCTGCGCGATGGCCGCCGGCGCGAGGCCGGCGTCAAAGAGGACGGCGGCGACGGCGAGCAGGTTGGCGACGTTGAAGCGACCGAGCAGGCCGCATTCGACGTGCGTGCGGCCGTTCGGCAGGCAGAGGTCGAAGCGCAGCCCGGCGATCGTTTCCTCGACCCGGTCGGCGCGCACTTCGGCGTGCGGCAGGCTCGCCTCCTGCGTACAGCGCAGGATTTTCGCGGCGCCGCTGCGCGCCGCGAGTTCATTGCCGAAAGCGTCGTCGATGTTGATCACGGCCAGCCGCAATTGCGGCCAGCGCAAGAGTTCTTCCTTGGCCGCCGCGTAATCGGCGAGCGAGCCGTGATAATCGAGGTGGTCGCGAGTCAGATTCGTAAATACGGCGGTGTCGACGCGTGCGCCGTCGAGGCGCCCCTCGGCGATGCCGATCGAACTCGCTTCGAGCGCGCAGGCTTGCGCGCCCGCCGCGACAAATTCGGCAAGATAGCGCGTCAGCACGGTCGCTTCCGGCGTCGTCAGCCCGGTGTCCTTGAGCGCGCCCGGGAAACCGGCGCCGAGCGTGCCGATGATCGCGCACGAACGCGGATGCGCCGCGGCGATCCACTGGCTGATCGTCGTCTTGCCGTTGGTTCCGGTGATCGCGATCAGGGCGAGGCGCTCGCTCGGGCGGCCGCAGATCGCATGCGCGAGCGGCCCGCACAGGCGGCGCAGCGCGCTGCCCGGGACGTTGGCGACGCGCCACTGCTCGTTCCAGGAAAAACCGTCGCCGCTTTGCCAGAGGACCGCCCTGGCGCCACGAGCGATGGCATCGGCGATGTAGTGCCGGCCGTCGGCCAGGCCGCCCGGATAAGCGACGAAGAGATCGCCCGGGCGAACCTGGCGGCTGTCGTCGGCGACGCCCGCAGGCTCGACGCCGAGCCGCGAGAACGCGGCGAGGATCGCCGTGACTTCGCTCGCCGGGACGGTGCTCACAGCGTCTCCCTTGGCGCGCGAGCGACCGTAGTCGCGCTGGCATGAACGTTGATCGGTGCCGCCCCTTTGCCTGCCGGCGGCGACGGTGGCTGCGCCTGTACCGGCTGGTCGGGCGCGACGCCGAGCGTGCGCAGCGCGCCGCCCATGATGTTGGCAAAAACCGGCCCGGCGACGTCGCCGCCGTAATGCTGGGCGCCGCCCGGCTCGTCGATCATGACCGCGATGACGAGGCGGGGGTCGGACACCGGCGCGAAACCGACGAAGGAGGCGACGTATTTCTTCGCGTAGCGGCCATCCTCGAGCTTGTAAGCGGTGCCGGTCTTGCCGGCAACGCGGTAGCCCGGAATCTGCGCGCGCGGCGCGGTGCCGCCGGGCTGTACCGCCATTTCGAGCATCGCGCGCATCTCGCGCGCCGTCTGCGAGCTGAACACCTGCGTCGTCGACAGCGGCGTCGACTCGAGCCGCGTCAGCGTCAGCGGCACCATGTCGCCTTCGCGCGCGAAAACGGTGTAGGCGCGCGCCAGTTGCATCAGCGACACCGAAATGCCGTGGCCGTAGGACATCGTCGCCTGCTCGATCGGCCGCCAGGTTTTCCAGGGCCGCAGGCGGCCGGGAACTTCGCCCGGGAAACCGAGCCGCGAGGTCTGCCCGAAACCGACGTTGTCGAACATGTTCCACATCTCATGCGACGAAAGCATCGCGGCGATCTTGGCGGCGCCGACGTTCGACGATTTCTGGATCACTTGCGCAACGGTCAGCGCACCGTGCGGATGCGCATCCGAAATCGTCGCGGAGCCGATCGTCAGCCTGCCGGGCGCGCAGTTGATGATCGAGTCGAAGCGCACCTTGCCGTTCTCGAGCGCGAGCGCGACCGTGAACGGTTTCAAGGTCGAGCCCGGTTCGAAGGTGTCGGTGACGGCGCGGTTCCTCAGCTGTCCGCCCGAAAGGCGCTCGCGATTGTTCGGGTTGTAGGTCGGCCAGTTGGCAAGCGCCAGGATCTCGCCGGTGCGCGCGTCGAGGACGACGGCGCCGCCCGCTTTCGCGCTGTGGTCGACGATCGCCTGCTTGAGCTGGCTGTAGGCGAGATACTGAATCTTCGAGTCGAGCGCGAGGCGGATGTCCTTGCCGTCCTGCGGCGGCTTGATCGAGCCGACGTCCTCGACGATCTGGCCGCGGCGGTCGCGGATGACGCTGCGGCTGCCGGCATGCCCCAGGAGTTCGCCCTGAAAAGCGAGTTCGACGCCTTCGAGCCCCTTGTCGTCGACGCCGGTGAAGCCGACGAAATGCGCGGTCATTTCGCCGGTCGGATAGTAGCGGCGATATTCGCGATCCTGCCCGATTCCCGGCAGTTTCATCGCTGCGATGCGGTCGCCGACTTCCGGCGGCAGCTGCCGGCGCAGGAAGACGAAGGATTTGTCGCTGGCTAGCTTGTGCGCGAGTTCCTTGCCGTCCATTTCAAGCGCCGCGGCAAGCTGCTTCGTTTGCTCCGGGGTGAACCTGGCCTCGGACGGGATCGCCCAGATCGACTTCATCGGCGTCGAGATCGCCAGAACGTCGCCGTTGCGGTCGGCGATGCGGCCGCGCGAGGCCGAGATCTCGAGGTCGCGGCGATAGCGCGAATCGCCCTTTTCCTGCAGAAAATCGTTATGGAGCACCTGCAGATAGAAGGAGCGCCCGATCAGCACGCCAAAGCAGGAGAGGATCGCAAGCGCCATCAGGCGCGAGCGCCAGGCCGGCAGCCGCAGCTTGAGCACCGGGCTTTCGGCGAACTTGTGCGCGCGCGGCCCCTTGAAGCGGATCATCGCGGCGCTCCCGGACTGGCGGCAATAATCCTGGCCGCTTCGGGCGTGCGCATCCTGAGCTTGTCGCGGGCGATTTTTTCGATGCGCGGCGAAGTCGCCCAGGTCGACAGCTCGATCTGCAATTGTCCATACGCGACGTCGAGTTGCTTGGCGCGCTCCTGTTCGCTCTCGAGCGCCTGGAAGAGCTTTCTTGCCCGGTGCTGCGAGGTCACCACGCTCAGCGCGCAAACGAGCACGGCGAGGAGGAGCAGGACGTTGAGGCGCGCCACTTTTTAAGCCGCCTCTGCCAGGGTTTTTTCGGCGACGCGCATGACGGCGCTGCGGGCGCGCGGATTGAGCGCGATCTCGGCGGCGGAGGCCTTCACCGGCTTGCCGACGAGACGCAGTTTGGGGGCCGGCAAATCGACCGAACGCAGGGGAAGATTTTTCGGCAGGTTGTCGGCGTTCGCCTGTTCGCGCATGAAGCGCTTGACGATGCGGTCTTCGAGCGAATGAAAGCTGATCACGACAAGGCGCCCTCCGCACTTCAGGCCGCTCACCGCCTGAGGTAGGACTAAAGCAAGTTGCTCGAGTTCCTGATTGACGTGAATCCGTAGAGCCTGAAAGGTACGCGTCGCCGGATCCTGGCCGGGCTCACGGGTCCGCACGGCCTCGCGTACAAGCGCGGCGAG
>CAZALA010000130.1:0-10455 GCA_964485725.1 uncultured Propionivibrio sp.
CCGCGGCGACGCGCGAGGCGGCGGCGGAGCGGTGGTGGCCGTCGGCGATGTAGAGTCTCGGCATCGCGCCGACGATGGCGCCTATTCTCTCGATCGCCTGTGCGTCGTCGATCAGCCAGATCGTGTGGCGGATGCCGTCGTCGGCCGTGAGGTCGGCGACCGGCGTGGCCGAAGTCGCCGCGGCGACCAGCCGTTCGGCCTCGTCGCTGTCGGGATGCGCGAGCAGCACCGGACCCGTCTGCGCGTTCAGGGCTTCGATCTGGCGGACGCGGTCGTCTTCCTTGTCGGGGCGCGTAAACTCGTGCTTGCGGATGCGGTTGGCGTCGTAAGCGGCAACCGAAGCCGCGGCGATGAGCCCCGTCTGCGTATGCTCGCCCATGACGAGGCGGTAGGCGTAGTAGCAGGGCGTCGTGTCGCGGAAGAGGACGCCCGCGGCGATGAGCTTTTGCAGATTTTCCGCCGACTTGGCATAGACCTCGGGCGCGTAGTGGTCGACTGCCGGCGGCAGGTCGATCTCGGCTTTCGCGATGTGCAGGAAGGAGAGCGGTTTGCCCGCCGCGCGTCCGCGCGCCTCTTCGCTCGAGAGCACGTCGTAAGGCGGCGCCGCGACGGCCGCAGCGTCTTCGCTGCGCGGGCGCAGGCCGGTAAAGGGGCGGATCAGCGGGGTGGTCACTTGAATCTCCTTGAAGTTTAAAAGCCTAACAAGCGAACCGCTTTCAACACAGAGAACACAGAGACACAGAGAACACAGAGTTCTTCATTATGATTCTTCCCTGCCGTGTCTGTTATGAAGGCTGTTTAGTCCTAAATCTCGGAAAGCTTGAAATTGAGCCGTTTCGCCATAAAGAACACCCGCGCACGGGCACACGAAGTCTTCTTAACGATTTTGCTTTTCTCTGTGTCCTCTGTGTCTCTGTGTTCTCTGTGTTGAAAGAGGTTATCTGTTTCTCGACGGCAGCACGTCGTGGAGCAGCGAGGCGGCGGTCTTCAGCATTTTTTCGGTCGTGGCCCAGTCGATGCACGCGTCGGTGACCGAGCAGCCGTATTTCAACTCGCCAAGGTCAGCGGGGATCGGCTGGTTGCCGGCGTTGATGTTCGATTCGATCATCATGCCGACGAGCGAGCGGTTGCCGAGGCGCACCTGATGCACGAGGTCGGTCATGACAAGGGGTTGCAGCTCGGGCTTCTTGAAGCTGTTGGCGTGCGAGCAATCGACGACGATGTTGGCCGGCAGGCCGGCTTTGGCGAGCGCCTCTTCGGCGATCGCGATCGAAACCGTATCGTAGTTCGGGCGGCCGTCGCCGCCGCGCAGGACGACGTGGCCGTAGCGGTTGCCGCGCGTGCGCACGATCGCCGTGCGCCCCTGGCCGTTGATGCCGAGAAAGCTGTGCGGGCGCGAGGCGGAGACGATCGCGTTGATGGCGACGCCGACGTCGCCGTTGGTCGCGTTCTTGAAGCCGACCGGCGTCGACAGGCCCGAGGAGATTTCGCGGTGCGTCTGCGACTCGGTGGTGCGGGCGCCGATCGCCGTCCACGCGATGAGGTCGCCGATGAACTGCGGCGAGATCGGGTCGAGCGCTTCGGTGCCGGCCGGCAGGCCGAGCTCGGCGATATCGCGCAGAAAGGCCCGCGCTTTTTCCATGCCCTTGTTGACGTGGAAGGAGTCGTCCATGTCGGGGTCGTTGATGTAGCCTTTCCAGCCCGTCGTCGTTCGCGGTTTTTCAAAGTAGACGCGCATGACGAGAAAAAGCGTGTCGGCCACTTCATCGGCCAGCGCTTTCAGGCGCCGCGCGTAATCGAGGCCGGCGACCGGGTCGTGGATCGAGCAGGGGCCGACGACGACGAAAAGGCGATCGTCCTCACGGTCGAGAATCCTGCGCAAGGCTTCGCGCCCGCTCATCACGGTTTGCGCCGCCAGCGGCGTGAGCGGGACGCGCTCGTGGATCTCCTCGGGCGAGGGCATCGCGTCGAACTCGAGGACGTTGACGTTCTCGATCTCGGGGGTCGCGCTGTTCGTCTTGTCGGGATAGTTCATGGTTTGAGTTGCCTGATGAGGTCCTTGACCGCGCCGACGCGGTCGGCGAGCGTCGGACAGTGGCGTTTGAGCGAGAGTTTATCCTGTCCGGCGAGCCGGTAGTTCCGGTCGCGCTGAATGAGGCTGATGACACGGATCGGCTCGATCGGCGGATTCGCTTCGAACTGCACGACGATCTGCTCGGCGGTGGCGTCGAGCTTGACGATGCCGACCGGTTTGCATAAGAGGCGCAGCCGGTGGCTGTCGAGCAACGACTGCGCCTGCGGCGGCAGCTCGCCGAAGCGGTCGATGAGCTCCTCGTGCATCGCGTCCATCTCGTCCTGCGACTCGCAGTTGGCGAGCCGCTTGTAGAGCGTCAGGCGCTCGTGGACGTCGGGCGCGTAGTCGTTGGGCAAAAGCGCCGGCGTGTGCAGGTTGATTTCGGTGGCGATGCCGAGGGGCTGCGTGAGGTCGGGTTCCTTGCCTTGTTTCAATGCGGCGACGGCGCGGTTGAGCATCTCGGTGAACAGGTTGAAGCCGACTTCCTGCATTTCGCCCGACTGGTTTTCGCCGAGGACTTCGCCGGCGCCGCGGATCTCGAGGTCGTGCATCGCGAGATAAAAACCGGCGCCGAGCTCGTCCATCATCTGGATCGCCTCAAGGCGCTGGCGCGCCTGCTTGGTGAGGCCGCTCATGCGATCGGTTGCGTCGCTGTATTCGTTCTGCGTCAGGAGGTAGGCGTAAGCCTGGTGGTGCGAGCGGCCGACGCGGCCGCGCAGCTGATGCAGCTGCGCGAGCCCGAACTTGTCGGCGCGGTTGATGATGATCGTGTTGGCGTGGGCATTGTCGATGCCGGTCTCGATGATCGTCGTGCACAGGAGCAGGTTGGCGCGCTGCTGCGTGAAGTCGCGCATCACGCGCTCGAGTTCGCGCTCGTTCATCTGCCCGTGACCGACGACGATGCGCGCTTCCGGGAGGAGCTTGGCGAGGCGCACGCGCATGTTCTCGATCGTGTCGACCTCGTTGTGCAGGAAGTACACCTGGCCGCCGCGCTTGAATTCGCGCAGCAGCGCTTCGCGGATGATGCCTTCGGAGTAGCGCGAAACGAAGGTCTTGATCGCCAGGCGCTTTTGCGGCGCGGTCGCGATCACCGAAAAATCGCGCAGGCCCTCGAGCGACATGCCGAGCGTGCGCGGAATCGGCGTCGCGGTCAGCGTCAGCACGTCGACCTCGGCGCGCAGCGCTTTCAGGCTCTCCTTCTGGCGCACGCCGAAGCGGTGTTCCTCGTCGATGATGACAAGGCCGAGGCGCGGAAACTTCACGTCCTTCTGCAGGAGCTTGTGCGTGCCGATGACGATGTCGACCTTGCCTTCGGCAAGCTCCTTCAAGGCCTGCGTCGTCTCCTTGGCGCTGCGGAAACGCGAGAGCTCGACGATCTTCACCGGCCAGTCGGCAAAGCGGTCGCTGAAGGTCTGGAAGTGCTGCTCGCAGAGCAGCGTCGTCGGGCAGAGCACGGCCGCCTGGCGACCGCCGGCGACGGCGCAGAAGGCCGCGCGCAAGGCGACTTCGGTCTTGCCGAAACCGACGTCGCCGCAGACGAGGCGGTCCATCGGCCGGCCCGATCGCATGTCGTCGATGACGGCGTTGATTGCGGCAGCCTGGTCGGGAGTTTCCTCGAAACCGAAACCGTCGGCAAAGGCGTCGTAGTCGTGCGTCGTGAACTCGAAAGCGTGGCCTTGCCGCGCCGCGCGCTGCGCGTAGAGCGAGAGCAGTTCGGCGGCCGTGTCGCGCGCCTGCAGCGCGGCACGGCGCTTGGCTTTTTCCCACTGCTGCGTGCCGAGCGTATGCAGCGGCGCCATCTCCGGGTCGGCGCCCGAGTAGCGCGAGATCGCGTGCAGCTGCGAGACCGGGACGTAAAGCTTGGCGTCGTTGGCGTAATGCAGCTCGAGAAACTCCATGTCGCCTTCGCCGAGGTCGAGGTGCACGAGGCCGCGGTAGCGCGCGATGCCGTGCTGCTCGTGCACCACCGGGTCGCCGACCTTGAGCTCGGTCAAGTCGCGCAACCAGTTGTCGAGGCTCGCCTTGCGCTGCGCGGCATGGCGGCTCTTGCGCGAGGGGCTGTCGGCGTAAAGCTCGGCTTCGGTGATGAAAGCGGTGTGCGTCGAGGGCGAAGCGTCCGGCGTCAGCAGAAAGCCTTCGTGCAGCGGCGCGACCGCGAGCGCGAGGCGCTCCTCGCTCGCAAGAAAGCTTGCAAGGTCGGCCGAGGGCGCAGGCTTGAGGCCGTATTCGGCAAAGAGCGCGAGCAGGGTCTCGCGGCGGCCGGCCGATTCGGCAAGGAGCAGCACGCGGCCGGCGAAACTGCCGAGGAAGGCTTTCAGGCGCGCCAGCGGATCGTCGGCGCGGCGCGCGATCGCGAGCGGCGGCAGCAGGCTCGCCGGGCCGTCGACGCCGAGCGAGAGCGCGGCGCGCGCGTAAGGCTTGGCGAGGACGAAGAAGGGCTCTTCGGCCAGGAAGAGCTCGCCAGGCGGCAGCAGCGGCCGGCCCTGCTCGCCGGAGAGCATGTCGTAGCGCGATTGCGCGTCGCGCCAGAAAGCGCGGATCGCCTCGGGCACGTCGTTGTGCAGGCAGATCAGCGTCTCGTCCGGCAGGTAGTCGAAAAGCGTTGCCGTTTGCTCGAAGAAGAGCGGCAGCCAGTATTCGATGCCGGCCGAGGCGATGCCGTTGGAAACGTCCTTGTAGATCCCGGTGCGCGCCGGATCGCCTTCGAAGCGCTCGCGAAAGCGCTGGCGAAAGTGCGCGCGGCCCTTGTCGTCGAGCGGAAATTCGCGCGCCGGCAAGAGCCTCACTTCGCCGACCGGGTAGAGCGTGCGCTGCGTGTCGACGTCGAAAGTCTTGATCGATTCGATCTCGTCGCCGAAAAGGTCGATGCGATAAGGCAGCGTCGAGCCCATTGGATAAAGGTCGACGAGGCCGCCGCGGATCGAGTATTCGCCCGGCGCGACGACCTGGGTGACATGCGTGTAGCCGGCAAGCGTCAGCTGGGCGCGGAAAGCGTCGGCGGCGAGGACCTCGCCTTTCTTCAGGAAGAAGGTATAGGCGGCAAGATGCGAGGGCGGCAGCAGGCGATAGACCGCCGTCGAGGCCGGCACCAGCAGCACGTCGTACTCGCCGCGCATGACGCTGTAGAGCGTTGCCAGGCGCTCGGAGATGAGGTCGTGGTGCGGCGAAAAGCTGTCGTAGGGCAGCGTTTCCCAGTCGGGCAGCAGGCGAACGCGAAGTTCGGGAGCGAACCAGGGGATTTCATCGAGCAGGCGTTGTGCGTCGTTGGCGCTCGCGGTGAGCACCGCCAGCAGGCGCTGCCCGCGAGCCAGGTGAGCGATGTGGAGCGCGTCGGCCGACCCGGCAAAGCCAGGCAGTTGTTTGCGCTCGCCGGCCCTGAACGCGGGCAGGCTCATCGGCAACAGAAGGTTAGGCGAAGCGGGTCTGGATTCAGGCACGACGGGTGTTTCGCGGGTCGAACGGGGAAAGCTCGGCATTATAGCCGATCGGCCTGGTCGGGCTTGAAACCTGAAGTCCACCGCGAAGGCGCAAAGAGGCAAAGGAATCGCAAAGGAAATTCGGGGAAATACCGGCATCGATTCGTCTTCCTTTGCGTAATCTTTGCTCCTTTGCGTCTTTGCGGTGGATGTTCAAGCGTCTCAGAAAATCATCAAGTGTATGAAGCCGCGCAGCGCGATGCCGATCAGCGCGCCGTAGATCGCCGGCATCAGGAAGCTGGCGAAGCGCTTGCCGGACGAGACGAGCACCGCGAGCGCGACGGGGTCGATCGGATTGATCGTCAGCCCGGCGATCTTGTTGAGGTCGAGCGCCGTGATGCTGTGCTCCTGCAGGAGCGGAATCGTCGTCCCCATCATCGCGGTTCCGCCGGCGAGATATTTGGTGATGATGACTACGATCGCCGCCGGCGATATGCCGGCGAGCGCAAAGAGCGGCTGGCAAAGGCTTTCGAGAAGGTCGATGGCGCCGACGGCCTTGAGCACGTTCACGAGCAGGATCGCGAGGACGAGGACCGGCACCGCCCGCAGGACGAGCTGGAAGCCCTCTTCGCCGCCGACGATGATCATTTGCACGACGTTCTGCTTCGCCTCGCTTTTCCTGATCTCGTCGGCCGCCGGCAGCTCGACGCCGTCGGCGAGATGGCGCGCGAAGATCCGGTAGGTGAACCAGGCCGCGACGAGGCCGCCGAGGAGCGAGGTCGCCATGACGACCGGCAGGTTGAGCCCGAAAGCGGCAAGCGGCAGCGTCGCGTTGGCTTGCGACATCGACAGGATGGCGGCAAAGCCGGCGGCGATCTTGCGGTCCGAAATCGCCTCGTCGTGGTCCATGATGCGAAAGGTCGACGTGGGCGCTGCGAAGCTCACGAAGAGGATTTGCAGGATCGCGAAGACGCCGAGGCCGGGAATGCCGAAGAGGAGCAGCACAGGCGCCGCGACGATGGCGCAGCGGCGCAGAACGCCGGTCTCTGCGAGGACGCGCATCAGCGCCATCATGAAGACCATGATCGGCATGAGGACGAAGAAAGCGAGTTCGAAGCCCTTCTGGCCAGAGTCGAACAGGATCTTCAGGAAGCCCTGGATGAATCCGTCCACCGCCGCTCTCCCATGCCCAAATCCCGGCACTGTACTCGACAAAGGCAAAACCGTGCGGCTCGCCGCGAAGGACGACTGCCGCACTTGGTTCCGCGGCGGCCGCTTTGGCCGTATGATGACGCGAAACAGGGATTCTTCCGATGCCGAAACTCGATATTTCCAGCATCCTGCTCGACCACGATCGCGTTCGCCAGCTCTCGATGCAGTCTTTCTTCGAGAGCCTCGAGAGCCAGTGCGAAGGCACCGTGATCGTCGACCGCGACGCCCGCATCGTCTGGATCAACGAGCGCTACGCCAACCGCCTGGGTGCGATCTCGGCGACCGACGCGATCGGCCGCGAGGTCGAGGAGGTCATTCCGAAGAGCCTGATGCGCCAGGTCGTGATGACCGGCCAGCCGATTCTGCTCGACCTCCTGGAGACGGCCGACGCGACCTTCGTCGTTTCGCGGATTCCGCTCAGGGACGAAAAGGGTGAAATCATCGGCGCCGCAGGTTTTGCGCTTTTCGATCAGGTGCAGTCGCTCAAGCCGCTCTTTGCCAAGCTCGAGATGATGCAGCGCCAGCTCGCCAGCGCGCAGAAGAAGCTGGCTGAAGACCGGCGGCCGAAATACACGTTTTCCAACTTCATCGGCTCGAGCCCGACGTGCATGGAAGTCAAACGCCAGGCGCGCCGGGCCGCGCAGCTCGACGCCACCGTGCTCCTCCCCGGCGAGACCGGCCCCGGCAAGGAGCTTTTGGCGCCCGCGATCCACGCCGCCTCCACGCGCGCCAACCGCGCTTTCGTCGGCCTCAACGTCACGGCGGTTCCCGACACGCTGCTCGAAACCGAGTTCTTCGGCGTCGCGCCGGGCGCCTACACGGGCGCCGAGCGCCGCGGCCGTGAAGGCAAGTTTCAGCTCGCCGACGGCGGCACGCTTTTCCTCGACGAAATCGGCGACATGCCACTGCAGCTTCAGTCGAAACTCCTGCGCGTCCTGCAGGAGCAGGAATTCGAGCCGGTCGGTTCGAATCGCGTCGTGAAGGTCGACGTGCGCATCATCGCGGCGACGAGCGTCGAGCTGCCGCGCCGCGTCGAGGAGGGGCGCTTCCGCGAAGACCTGTTTTACCGGCTCAACGTGCTGTCGATCCGCGTGCCGCCGCTGCGCGAGCGCAGCGCCGACATCGAGGCGCTGTGCGAGAACATCTTCGAACAGATCGAACTGAGGACCGGGCTCGCGCACCGCGAACTCAGCCGCGACGCGATCGAACGCCTGCAAAAGTGCGCCTGGCGGGGCAACGTCCGGGAATTGCGCAACGTCCTCGAGAAAGCTTCGATGCTTTCGGACAAGGAGCACCTGACCGCTGCCGACTTCGAAGGAATGCTTGCGGGCGACGCTGTCCCCGCTGCCGCAGTGCCAGCGATCGGCGTGCCGCAGCCCACGCGCAGCTACGCCGACGCGACCGCTGCCTTCGAGCGCCAGCTCTTCGCGACGGCCTTGTCCGCCGTCGATGGCCGCGTCGAGGAAGCGGCCGAACAACTCGGCATCGCCCGCGCGACCCTGTACCGGAAGATGCGGGCGCTGGGTCTGACGTCTCAATAACGAGACGAGTATCAGTTTCGCGACTACCGCGTTCGGCGGCCTGCAGCGCCTTTCCTTCGGTTTAATGCGCAAAGCCGTCTCAAAAATGAGACGGACGCCTTCCTTCCGCCTATAACTTTGTGCATAGGCTGAACGACTTGCTGCGGAAACAGCAGCTTGCGCCAGCTGGCACGGCGGCTGCTTTGGCAAATGCGTTTGGAAATAGCGCGCAACGGTCGGAAGAGCCGGCGCACAAACGATCGGCAGGGCGGGTCGGCGGGACGGAGAGTTTTTCGCAATGATCGGCGAGCGGCGAGGGCCGTCAGCGATCAACGAACTTCATTCGTTCGCGACGCAGATCCGTTGTGCAGAGTGGAAGAGCGGCTGCCGCACTGGTGTTCCCGCATCTTCTTTATCAGGGGCGTCGAAGACGTCTACAACAAGCAAACGGAGGAGTAACTCTCATGATTGGCGTAATCGGCATCGTTATATCGCTTGCCCTGCTTATGTACCTGGCGTACCGGGGCATAACAGTCCTTATCCTCGCACCGATTCTGGCCCTCGTCGCCGCGGTCTTTTCCGACATGCCGCTGATGGCCACCTTCACGCACGTCTTCATGCCGAACCTGGCGAACTACCTCAAGCTGTTCTTCCCGGTCTTCCTGCTCGGCGCCATCTTCGGCAAAATCATGGAAGATTCCGGCTGCGCCAAGGCGATTGCGCACAACATCGCCGAGCGCGTCGGCAAGGAACGCGCCGTCCTCGCGGTCGTCCTTTCCTGCGCCGTCCTGACCTACGGCGGCGTTTCGCTGTTCGTCGTCGCTTTCGCCGTCTATCCGATCGCCGCTCACCTGTTCAAGGAAGCCGGCACGCCGAAGTTCCTGATTCCCGGCGCGATCGCCCTCGGTTCCTTCACCTTCACGATGACCGCGCTGCCCGGAACGCCGCAGATCCAGAACGCGATCCCGATGCCCTTCTTCAAGACGACGGTCTATGCCGCGCCGATTCTCGGCACGATCTGCGGCCTCATCATGTTCGCAGCCGGCACCTGGTGGCTGATGCACCGCGCCAAGCTCGCCAACGCCCGCGGCGAATTCTACGGCGATCATCCGAACGAAGTGATCAAGGACATCGACAACAGCAACCTGCCGAGCGTTTGGCTCGCGCTGACGCCGATCTTCATCGTCCTCATCCTCAACTTCATCCTTTCCGAGTACGTTTACACCGCCAACGCCCCCGGCTACGACTACCTCAAGGCCAAGCCCTTCGAGACCAGCCTCGGTGCGGTGCGTGGTATCTGGGCGCTCGTCATCTCGCTCATCGTCGGCATCATCTTCGCGATTGCGACCAATTGGCAGCGCTTCGGCAACGTCAAGGAGTCGGTCAATTCGGGCGTCTTCGGTTCGATGCTGCCGATCCTCAACACCGCGAGCGAAGTCGGCTACGGCAACGTGGTCAAGACGCTGGCTGCTTTCGCGATCATCCAGGCCGCGCTGCTCGGCATCTCGGATAACCCGCTGATCACCTCGGCGATTGCCACCAACGTGCTTGCCGGTATCACCGGTTCGGCTTCGGGCGGCATGAGCATCGCGCTCGGCGCGATGGGCGAAACCTTCTACCAGGCGGCGCTCGCGCAGAACATCAACCCGCAGGTGCTGCACCGCGTCGTCGCCATCGCGTGCGGCGGCCTCGACAGCCTGCCGCACAACGGTGCCGTCGTCACGCTGCTTGGCATCACGCAACTGACCCACCGCCAGAGCTACGCCGACATCGGCATGGTCTCGGTCGTCATCCCGGTGATCGTTTGCGTGATCGCCATCGTTCTTGGCACGCTCGGAGTGGTCTGATCCTCGATCGGCCGGGAGCCGCAAGGCTCCCGGCCTCCCCGCTTCTTCCCTTCCCAGCGCATTTCGTTGCAAGAACTCCTCAGGACGTATGACATGACACTAATGACTCCTCCGTCACCAACGCTCACCAAGCAGGCGCCGGCCAAGCGCAACAAGATCATCAGTGCCGCGGAAGCGGCGCGCAAGATCCGCGACGGCGACACCGTTGCGACCGACGGCTTCGTCGGCATCGGCTTCGCTGAAAACATCGCGATTGCCATCGAACAACGTTTTCTCGGCAACGATCCCGAGTCGAAGGCCGGAACGCCGCGCAACCTCACGCTCGCCTACGCGGCCGGGCAGGGCGACGGCAAGGAGCGCGGCCTCAACCATCTGGGCTACGAAGG
>CAZALA010000131.1:0-10442 GCA_964485725.1 uncultured Propionivibrio sp.
GGGCGCCGCCCATTTGGGGGTGCCGACCCTGGGCTACGCGGCCAACGACGCCGCGTCGCTCTACGGCCGGTTCCGGGCCGCGGTCGACGGGCCTATCGTCCCGCCACCCAGCGACACCGGCGCAAGCCGGGCCGGCGACCGCAAGGGCTACCAGCAGGACCCGGCCAACCGCCGGGAGGCGCTGCGCGAAGTGGCGCTCGACCTCGCCGAGGGCGCCGACATGGTGATGGTCAAACCGGGTCTGCCGTATCTTGACATCGTCCGCCGCGTCAAGGACGTGTTCGGCGTGCCGACTTACGCTTACCAGGTAAGCGGGGAATACGCGATGCTCAAGGCCGCCGCCGCCAACGGCTGGCTCGACGAAAAGGCCTGCGCGCTCGAAGCGCTGCTCGCTTTCAAGCGCGCCGGTGCCGACGGCATCCTCACCTACTTCGCGCCCGACGCCGCGGCCTGGCTGAAGGATTAGCGTCAGGCTTTCGGGCTTAGCGCAAGCTTGACTGTCGCAAGCCAGCTGCCGGCCCGGCTTTCGACGTAACGGTAGAAGAGCGCGCCGACGGCGACGCTTGCGGCCCAGCCGAGCGCGACGCCGACGAGGCTGAGCAAAGGACTCGCCGCGGCGGCGTGCGCATAGACGGCGTTGGTTACGAGAACGACCGGAAAGTGCACGAGAAAGACCGAATACGAGATCTTGCCGAGGTAGGCGAGCACCTGCAGGCGCGGGCGGTTCTCGAGGAAGGCGAAGTGTTGTGCCAGGCCGAGCGCGAGCGCGGTGAGAAGGGCGACGGCGATGCGCGAACGGAAGTCGACGAGGAGCGCCAGCGCAACGACGATCGCCATCGCCAGCAGCCAGCGCGTGCCGCTGCGTCCTGCGGCGCTCGCCAGATAGGTCAGCGCGCCCAGCGCGTAAGCGCCGAAGAAGTAAAGCCCCCAGTTGTCCCAGTCGGCGTCACGGTTGAAGAAGAACAGCGAGGCCGCCGCCAGGCTCGCGATCAGCGCGACGCCGGCAAGCTCGCGCCGGCCGCGATCGCCGCCGATGCCGCGCGCGAGCCAGAGCAGGGCCAGCATCAGACTGAAGAGCTGGAAGTCGATCGCCACGTACCAGACTCCGGCCGAGAGCGAATCGATGCCGAGGACGCTTTGCAGGAGGACGACGTGCGCGAGGATCTGCCGCAAGGTCGGCGGCGCTGGAATCGCCTCGTCGACCATCAGTTGGCGAGCGACGAAGGCGCCGGCAATGCTCAGGAGCACCGCGGCAAAATAGGGAATGACGAGCTTGAAGTAACGTTTCTGCAGAAGCGCGAGCGGCGCGCGGCTCGTCAGTTCGCCGCCCGGTGCGAGCGCCCTGGCGGCAAGGTAGCCGCCGACGACGAGGAAAACCTGGACGGCGATTCGCGCGTCCTGATAGAGCCAGGCGAAAAGACCGGGCAGGAGGCCGCTCGCGACTTCGGACATCGGCCCGTAGAAGGCGAGGTGGTGCAGGACGATGAGCTGCGAGGCGACCGCTTTGAGGGCGTCGATGAAAGCGAGTCGGGGGGCTGCGCTGCGCATGCGGGCTACCTTGGCGGATCGGCGAGCGCTCCGGCGGGCGCAGGCAAGTGCCGGATTTTACTCGCCTTTTAAGCTCGCTTCAATGACGCCGGCGCTGTTTAAGAGACGCCGTATTAACGTCCACCGCAAAGGCGCGAAGGCGCAAAGGTTTCGCAAAGAAAAGCGTGACAAAGATTCTTTGCGTTACCTTGTCTTTTCTTCTTTGCGCCTTTGCGGTGGACGTTCGGTTTTAAACGACTGCGTGCTCATAGACGGTGATAGCGGCGACCGACAACGCGGCGCGGCAGCCGCGCCTGCGCAGCTCAGCGTGGCCGCCGCGCGACGAAGTCGATGGCGCTGTGCTGCGTATAGCCGCCGCTCGTCTCCAGCGTCAACTGCAGCGCGCCGCCGCTGAATCGGCCGCGGTAATGATGCGTGACTTCGCGTGGCGGCTCGCCGCCGAGCACTTCGCTGCTGCGCGTGCTGAAACTGATGCGTTCGCCGCGCAGCTCACCCTGCGTGATGCGACGCGCAAGGCCAAGATAAGTTGCCGATCCGCGCACTTCGCCGGCCGCCACCTGCAGATCGTAAGTCTCGTCGTAAGCGTCACCCCAGTCGTACACGACGTGCGCGTGCCAGCGCCCGCCGGCGTCGGGCTTGCCGCCGGCGAGGAACTGCGGCGCCAGAAGCGCGACGGCAATCAGCGCGACGACGAGCGCCGCCAAGAGCGCCGCCGCCAGGCGCCAGGCGCGCCGGGCGACTGGCGGCCGCTGCGCGGCGAGCAGGCCACGCAACAGCTCGACGAGGTGGGCGATGTCGGCCGCCCAGCTGGCGTCGGCGAGCACCACCGCCTGCCGCCGGGCGAGGCCTGCGAGCGCCGGTGGCAGATCGCTTGCAGCCGGCATCGTCGCGCCGCCGACGAGCACGGGAATCACGGGTTTGCCCGATGCGAGTCCGCGGCGCACTTCGAACTCGACGAAATCGCCGGCGGCGTCGAGCCGGCGAACGCCGTCGCGGCTGGTAGCGAGCCAGCCCGGGCCGATGACGACGAGCATCGCGGCAAACTGCCGCAGCTCTTCCTCGATGACGGCGACGAAGTCGTCACCGGCGCGGATGTCTTCGCGATCGCGAAAGACGACGTCGGCGCCGAAGACCTTTTCCAGCGCGTCGACGAGGCGGCCGGTAAAGCCGGGCTCATCGTCGCGGCGGTAGCTGATGAAGATGAGCGGCATCGGCAGGGGTCCGGGCAGCGCTCAGTAAGCCTTGCGCGGCGGGCCGGCTTTCGCCGCCGGCGCGAGCGGCGGCAGCCAGACCTCGATGTGGCCGCGCTCGACGTTCTGGAAAGTGTTGCCGATGTAGATGAGCTGCACCTGCCGCTTGTAGCCGGCGCTGTACAGGCTCGCCTGCACGCGGTCGCGAATCTGGCGGGCGATGCGCTCGTCGGCGACGTTTCCGTAACGCACGTCGGCATTCGTCGATTGAGCGAGGATCTGCACGCCCTTTGACTGCGCGCCCACGGTTTCGAGGTCGGCGACGAGGCGTTCGGCGAAAGCGAAATCGGCGCGGTTGTTGATATGCAGATAGACTTTTGGCTCGCCCGGCGAAGGGTTGAGCTTTTCGAGCGCCTGGTTGGCGGTGCGGCGCTGCTCGGCGTTCAGGTTGAGCGCAAGGCTCGCCTGGTACTCGCGGATCGCCGCCTGCCTGTCATTTTGCTCGAACAGCGCGGCGAGCTGCAGGCGCGCGTCGGCGCGGTCGGCCTGCAGGCGCAGGCCGGCTTCAAGGTCGGCGATCGCCTTGTCGCGCTCGCCTTTGTGCCGATACGCCTGGGCGCGCTTGAACAGGGCGTCGGGAGTCTCGCGCAGCTTGATCGCGGTGGTGAAGTTCTCGATCGCCTCGTCGTAGCGGCCGGCGGCGAGGCTTTGCTCGCCGGCGATGTAGAAACCGGTCGCGGCGGCGTCGGCCGAAGTGACCGCCGCGGCGGCGATCGAGTTCGCCACGTTCGCCGACTGCGGCAGCGCCAGATCGTGAGGCGGGGGCGCTGGCTGGCGCGCCTGCCCGAGCAGCATGGCGCCGACGCCGACCGCCGCGATCAGGAGACCGCCGGCGACGGCGATCCACACCGGCACGCCGCTGCGTCCCGGCTGCGGGCGCGCGGGCGCGGGCGCTGCCTGCACCGCGCGGAAGGAGCGGCTGCTGTTGACGAAGTCGATTTCGTCGCGCGACAGCAGCTCGGCGTGCGAAGCGAGCAGGCGCGCGCCCTGCTCGGCGAGCGGCGGCGCCAGCAGCAGGCTGTCCGGCCGGCCGGCGCGCTGCCACTGTTCCCACGAGGCCTGCAGCCAGTAGCGCTGCTCGAGAAAATCGTGCTCGGCCTCGGCCCAGGCGTTGAGCTCTCGCCAGCGGCCGAGCAGGATGTCGTCGGCGATTTCGACCGTCGTCGTGCCGTTCTGCGCTTGCGCGAGGCGCAGGATGCCGGCCTGGACGAAACGGTCGAGCAGCGGCCTCTCCCCCGGCGCGAGGTCGCCGACCGGCACCAGCAGGCGCTTCAAGCCCGCCGCCTCCTGGCCGCGCGGCAGGCGCACGAGGCGCAGCAGGAGGCGGGCGGCGATCTTCAGCTCGTCCTCGCCGAGCTGGCCGAGCAGCGCGTCGGCGCTGCGCAGGAGCGCGTCGGCCGGGCTCTCGTGCGGCGTCGTCGCCGGCGCGCCGGCCTCGTCGTCGACCTGCTCGTAGGCGAGCAGCAGCGCCTGCTTCTGTTCGGGCGAGAGCGGCAGACTGTAGCGCGTCACCTCGCCGTCGCTGACGTGGGCGGCAAGGCGTAGCACCGAGCACAGCGGCAGCTTCGGATCGTCGGGGTTGAAGATCAGCGGCGAGAGCACCTCCTCGTAGTTGAGGAAGGCGTTGTAAGGGACCTCGACGGCGGTCCAGTAGGCGTTGTGCTCGGCTTCCGGCAAATGGTCGAGCAGCGGCGTGAACAGCTTTCGCGCATAGGTCTGCCGCAGCTGCAGTTTGCGCACCTCGAAGGGGTCGGCGCGCGAGGGCACGGGGAAAACGCGGAAGCTCTCGCGCGAGAACTGGCCGTAGAGCCGCCGCCGCGCATCGACCGCCGAGCGCGCGACGGCGAGCGCGCCGCGCAGGCTCTGGTTGTTGTAGGTGAAGATCGCGACCAGCACGTCGGGCATCTGCACCGTGCAGATGCCGGCCGTGTCGCTGACGCCGGTGCGGCTGTCGATCAGCACGAAATCGTAGTTCTCGCGCCAGACCTCCTTCAAGGCCTCGAGGAAGCTGCCGCCGCCGAGGCGCTCGTAAAACGTGTCCCAGTCGAAGGCCTGCAACTTGCTCGCGTAGGCGGCGCCCTGCCGCCCCGCCGGCAAGAGGTCGATGCGCCCGCCTTCGGGAAAGCCGGCGAAGTTGATGCCGACGAGATACGGGCTGACGTCGGTGAGCGCCCGGTACCAGTCGCTGCCTTCGCCTTCGGCGGGGAGCTCGATCGCCTGGTCGGCGTAATCGGCCAAGAGATCGATGAGGCCGCGCGACGCCGAGAGCTCCTTGTCGCTGAGGAAGGGATGGAAGTAGCGGTGCAGCCCCGGGGCTTCGAGGTCCCAGTCGACGATGAGCACGCGCCGGCGGTTCGCGGCCAGCACCCAGGCGAGGTTGGAGAGCGCCATCGAGCGGCCGGTGCCGCCCTTGTACGAGTAGAAGGTGACGATCCTGCCGCCGCGCGCGCTCATCGCCTCAGACCCCGGGACCGCTGATCGTCGGCCGCGCGATCGGCAGCGGCAGCGGTCGCCGCAGCGGCGCGTGGCGCCGCATCTCGGCCTGGATCTGGTTGAGCACCGCATGCAGCGTCAGGCTCAAGGCTTCGAGCGAATCGACGTCCTTGCAGAAGTAAGGCGAAGAGGGCGCGTACTGGCGGCGAAAGTGCAGCACGTCGGCGATCACCTGATCGATGCTCTCGCGGCTGCCCGCAAGCTCGGGGTCGCCCGGATTCCAGGGCAGCAGCACGGCGCAGTTGTTGAAGTTCTGGCCGTCGAATTCGCGGAAGATCTCCTGGTAATCGGCGCTGGCATAGAGCGACCAGCGGTCGACGAAAACGACGACGGGTTTGCCTTCTTTCAGTGCCGCGCGCACGGCGCCGGCGAGATCCTGCGTCAGCTCGATGTGGTCGCTGTCGAAATCGAGGTCGGAGTCCGAGACGATGTGCGCGGCGAGCGCGCCGATGCGCCGCTGCAGCTCGGGGTAGAAAGGCTTCCAGTCGGGGCCGCCAAGGTCGTGGTAGGGCGTCGGATCGCGGCCGGCGCCGAGCGCCTGCGGGTCGAGCGCGGCGAAGATGAAATGCACGTGGCGGCGAAAGCCAAAACCGGCCGGGCGCGCCGGCTGCGCGAGCGCCGCGGCCTGAGCGAGCTGCGAGCTGCCGAAGGCCGAAGCGATGTCGTCGAGGAGCGGCGTTTTCTCGAGCGGCGGCAGCGCGACTTCCTCGATCGTCGCGGCGATCTCCTCGGCGAAGCTGCGCACGAAAGCCCAGTACACCTGCGTATTGGCGCCCTTCAGGCGCACCGTCTGCTCGAGGCCCTGCTGGTTGATCGGCGCCTCTTCTTCCTTCCAGGTAAATTGCACGCGCCTCACCGCGTCGCTGACGTTCTCGGGCAGCGCGAGCTTGTTGTCCCGGCGCGTCGGAATCCAGATGACGGGCTTGATCACCGCCGGTGCGAGGCCGCCGTATTTGGCCGCGTAGGCCTGACGGCGCAGCTCGAAGCAGCGCCATTCCTTGCCGCAGTACTCGCTCTTGAAATAGGCCGGCGAATAGAGCGGAACGAGGACGCGGCTTTGCTGCAGCGCGGCCAGGAGCGTGCTGTCCCAGTTGTCGCCGGTCTCGATGTCGGCCTGGTCGAAGAAAGCCGGGTGGTCGCTGCGGTCGAGGCCGCGCAGCTTGCGCACTTCTTCCGAGAGATCGGTGAAGAACTCGCGCATCGGCGCGCCAAAATCGGCGCGCCGGTAACTGAAGAAAAAGTCGTAGGGCATCGCTTTCCCCCGTTCATTTGCCGCCGCTGCGCTGCTTCGCCGCGGCCTTGGGACGGCTCGCTTTGGCGCGCGCCGGGCGCCGGCCGGGCTGGTCCGCCGGGCGCGGCGGCCGCTGCGCAGCCGGCTGCGGGTCGAAGTGCCCGGCGAGCGCGGTCAGCGTTGCCGTGAAGCGGCTCGCGTTGCGCGGCGCCGCGAGCCGGATCATCTCGGCGAGGAAGCGCCATTGGCGGACGACCGAATCCCATTGCCGCGCCGCCGCCGGCAGCGATTGGGCCGCTTCTTCGTAACGCCGCGCCAGGATCGCTTCGGGCGCGGCGTCGTCTTCGCCTGCGAGCGCGCCACCGAGCAGCCAGGCGGTCAGCTCGGCGTCGATGGCGAGCATCGCGTCCCAGAAGTCCTTGCTTGCCGCGTAGCGCGCGCGCGCCGCTTCGCCGCAGGCGCGCGCGATCGCCGCCGCCTGCGCCGGCGCCTCGGTCAAGGTGCCGGCAAGCCAGGACAGCAGCAGGGCATTCAAGCTGTTGTAGGGCGAAGCTGCCGGGTCGCCGGCGAGGCGATACGCCTGCGCGCCGCGGTCGAGGCAAGCGGCGACGAGCGCCCATTTCCTGCCCATCTGCGCGAGCGTCGCGGCCTTGAGCTTGTAAGCGCTGCCGAGCAGCGCCGCGCGCTCGCCGTTGGTAGCGCCGGCAAGAGCGCTTGCGCCCTGGCCGCGCACCGCGTCGCTCAAGGCCTGCAGGCGGACGATGGCGCTCTCGATGAGCTCGAGCGCGTCGGCGAAGGCCTCGCCGGCGGCGAACTGCGCGCCCTGGCGCGCCTCGAGGTTGGCGAGCTGCTCGATGGCGCGCAGCGTCACCCGACCGGCGGCCTCGCCGTCGGCAACGGCGATCGCGCGCTCGTAGGCCTGGCGCGCCGCGGCGAAGCTCGCCGGGCCGTAGTCGGCGTAGAGCTCGGCGATCGCCTGCAGCACGTCGGCGCGGTCGGCCCAGTGCGGCGGGCAGCGCGCGAGCTGTTGCAGTACCCACTGCCGCTCGGCGTCGAAGTTGCGCGCCGCCTTCGTGTTCGCCGCCGGCGCCGCGCCGCGGCCGCTGCGGCGCCGGTTCTTCAGCCGCTCGCTGGCAAGGAGCGAGAGCAGTTCGTCAACCGCGACGAAGTGCTCGACCGCCGGCGTCGAGGTGGCCGCCTCGCCGCCCTGCAGGCGGTAGCCGGGGTCGCCGTAAGCCTGGTAGGCGCCCCAGGTGTTGCTCGCCGGGTGGCGCGTGTAAGTCGCCTTGCGCGCGCAGAAAATCGCTTCGCCGAAGCTCTCGCCGCGCGCCAGTTCGCCAAAGAAGGTCGTCGCGAAAGTCGCCGCCGCTTCGTCGTCGACGGCCCAGCCGGCGGCGACGACACAGCGCACGCCCATTTCGATCAGCTTGCGCGAGAGGCTGTAGGCGAGCCGGTTCGGTTCGCTGTGCGGGTTGCCGACGCTGGCCAGGTGGCAGCAGTTGAGAAAGACGATCTCGGGGACGACTTCCATCAGTTCGATCTCGACCGCGGTCAGCAGCAGGCCGTCGGAGAGAACGACGCCCGAGTAGCAGTGCCCGTCGTTCGCCGTCGCTTCGAAGAGGCCGTGCGCGCTGATCATCAGCACGCGGTACGGGCGCTCGTAAAGCGTCGCGAAAATATCGAGCGCCTCGCGTTCGGCGGGACTCACGACGACGTCGTTCCAGCCGGCCGCGCGCAGGCCGGCGGCGACGGCTTCGCCTTCGCGGACCGCCGCCGGCAGGTCGGGCAGCGCGTCCGCGCCGCCGGCAAAACGCTTGGCGAAACCCGCCGTGCTCGGCGCGACGATGATGCAGGCGCTGTTGACGTTGGCCGTGCGCACGCTCGTGCGGTATTGCAGCGTGGTCATTTGCCGCACCATCGGCGTGTCGAGGACGAGCGGCTCGCCGTCGGCCTGCAGCAGCTCCCACGGCAGATTGGCGGTATAGGCGTCGAGGACGAGCAGGAGGCGCGACTGCTCGCGCGCCAGCGCCTTGTAATCGGCCGGCACCATGAGCTGGAAGAGCGTGCGGCCGAGCTTGGCGTCGTAAGCCGGGTTGCGCCGCTGCTCGCGAATGATCGCCTCGATCAGCCCGGGCTGGCGCTGCTGCACGACCGCCTCGGCGCGTGCGCGCTGCGAGAGGAAAACGTATTTGAGGCGCTCCGGGTAATGGCGCGTGCCCGGCGGCAGGGCCTCGCTCGCTGGCCGCTGCGCCGCGCTCGTTGCCGCCGCGTTTGCCGCGTTTTGCGCTTCGCCCTCGCGGCTGTCGGCGTCGCTGACGATGAGCCGCGACCAGTGGCCGAGGTCGCCCTCGATGCTGAGCCGGTCCATGATGCCCTCGCCGCAGATCAGCGTCGCCGCCGGGTCGATGCGCGCGCCGAGGCGCGTGCATTCGTCGGCGAGCTTGTCGGGCAGCTCGAGGATGGCGTGCGCGGCGGCGATCGCCGAATTGCGGAAGAGCTCGATGAAGCACAGGCGCGAGACGGTCGCGCCCGAATTTGGGGACGCTCCCCGCGTGTCGCTCAGCGCTTCGCTGAATTGGTGGTTGGCTTCAAGGACGCCGCGCGTGATCGCGGCGACCGATTCGGCGACGCTGATGCTCGCCGTCGAATTCCAGCCGACGAGCAGGCTGTAGAGCTCGACTTCGGCGTCCGGCTTCACCTGCAGCGCGTCGCGCAGCTGCAGCAGGAAGCGCAGCACGCCGGCGCGAACCGTCTCGCTGACCTGCCGCGCCGAGAGCTGGCCCGTGTATTTGCCGAGGCCGACGATGACCGCGCCGAGGCGGCTGCCGCGCGCGCTCTCTTCGCCCGAGGGCGGGCGCAGGATGATCGCCGAACTGCCGAGATTCTCGGCGTAGGCGCCGAGGCGTTCGCGCTCGGAGAGCGCACCGGCGAGGAGTTCGTCGAGCGAGGCTTCGGCGCCCGAAATCGCGTCGCCGACGTAATGCCCGCAGAGCACCGGCTGGTCGAGGAAGCGCAGGTCGCCGGCGCGCACCGCGACCTTGAGCGCCGCCTTCGCACGCGGCGCCTTGCGGCGCACCGGGCCGGCCCCGACGAAGGCGCGCGCGAGTTCGTCCTCGCCGGGGTAGACGGGCGGCGGCGCGGCGAGGACGAAGGTGCTGGCATCAAAGCTGCGCCGGCGCGGCAGGCGGGAGAGGCGCTCGGTCGTGCCGTGCAGGACGAGGTCGAGGATCGCCGGAAAATGGTCCGGGCTGGCGGTGAGGTCGCCGTGCTCGACCGGCATCGTCCAGCAGCGCGTCTGAAGGTCGAGGTTGTCGAGCTGGCCGGAAGCCCAGGTGACGGTGCCGTCGCCATCGGCCGTGAACAGGAGCTTCAACTCGCCGCCGGCGTCGCGCTGCACGCCGCAGGCGGTCTTCTCGCCCTGGCCGAAAACGTAGGCGACGCGGTCGGGGTCGGCGATCGTGTTCTCGCCGATGACGCTGTTCCAGGCGCGCGCCGTGTCGGCGAGCAGGCCCTCGGCGGGAACGCCGGCGACGCCGTCGCCGTACCAGCGGTCGGTGATCTGCGCCTTGAGCTTTCGCCAGGTGTCGACGCTGTAGTACTCGTCGCTGGCCAGCCTTTCCGCGCTGCCGCTATCGATGAAGCCGGGCTTGGGCAGGAGCGCGAGCCCGCCCGGAAAACCGGCGACGATGTCGAGGATTTCCTGCAGGCCGTGCGCGGTGTCGATCTTCGCGAGCATGCGCAGCGCATCGTTCTTGCCGAGCAGCGAATGCACCATCTGGTGCGAGCCGTTGTTCGGCGTGCCGAGCATCAGCAGGCGCCCGCCGCTCGCGACGAGCTTCTGCCAGAGCGCGGCGTTCTGCCGGATCAGCGTGCGCGCAACCAAACCGCCCATGCTGTGCGCGACGATGTTCACGGGCTGG
>CAZALA010000132.1:0-10436 GCA_964485725.1 uncultured Propionivibrio sp.
TGGGGCTTGCGATCACGCGCCGCCTCGCCGAACTGATGGGCGGCGAAGTCGGCGCCAGGAGTTCGCCGGGTGTTGGCAGCAGCTTCTGGTTCACTGCGAAGCTGCGCAGGGAAGAGCAGCGCGACGCGGCGATCGCTTTTCCGGACATCGCCGACGCCGAGAAGCAGATCGGCGAGCGCCATCGCGGTCGCCGCGTGCTGATCGTCGACGACGACCCGCTCAATCTCGAAGTCGCCAGCGTCCTCTTGAGCAGCGCGGGGCTTGCCGTCGACACCGCCGAGGATGGCTTGCAGGCGGTCGAGAAGTCGCGGCTGGCGGCGTACGCGATCATTCTGATGGACATGCAGATGCCCGAACTCGACGGGCTCGACGCGACGCGGCAGATCCACGGCACGGCGCACGGCGCCGCAACGCCCATACTGGCGATGACGGCTAACGCCTTCGCCGAAGACAAGGCGCGCTGCCTTGCCGCCGGGATGAACGATTTTTTCGCCAAGCCCTTTAATCCCGACGTCCTGTTTTCGACCCTGCTGAAGTGGCTCGACCGGGCGTAAAGCCGCGTTCGCGCCGCGGCGGCACCCTTGGCGCCCGGGCTGATCAGTGCCGGCCGCTGCGCCCGGCCTGATTGCTCTGAGCGGCCGCTTCGACGATCCACTCGCGGAACTTGCGCACCTTGGGCAAGATCGCGTTCGCTTCCGAAACGACCATGAAGTGCGCCATCGTCGTCGTCTCGCTCTGGCGCGGGAATGGCCGCACGAGGCTGCCGGCCTCGATGGCGCGCGCCGCGAAGACGGTGCTCTCGAGGGCGATGCCAAGGCCGTCGATCGCCGCCTGAATCGACAGGTAAGCGCGATCGAAGCGCAGGCCGCGCGCCACCTTGACCCCTGTGATGTGCTGCGAGCGCAGCCACGCCGCCCAGTTCAGCGTGCTGCGTTCGGAATGGATGAGCGGCGTCGAGGCGAGCGCCTCCGCTACGGATTTGCGACGCAGGCGGCGCGCCAGCGCCGGGCACGCGAGCGGCACGATCGCCTCTTCGAGCAAGGGTTCGACGACGAGGCCGGCGGTCTCGCCAATGCGGTAACGGATCTCGACGTCGACGGCGCTGCGCAAAAGATCGACGGGATCGGGCGTGGCGCGAATGCGCAGGTCGATGTCCGGATGCGCGCGCATGAAGTCGGCGAGCCGCGGCCCCAGCCAGGCGGGGGCGAAGCTCGGCGGGCATTGCACGGTGAGGACGTCGGTGAAACCGGCGTCGACGACGTCCTGAGTCGCCGTCGCGATCCGGTCAAGACCGCCAACGACGACCTGCAGATAGCTGTAGCCGGCGTCGGTCAGCGTCATCGACCGCGTCGTGCGGTGAAAGAGGCGAATGCCGAGATAGTTTTCTATCGTCCGCAACTGGTGGCTCACGGCCGACGGCGACAGGCAGAGCTCTTCGGCGGCGCGGGCGACCGAAAGGTGGCGCGCGGTCGTTTCGAAAGCGAGCAGGGCTCGCAGGGGCGGCAATTGGCGCATGCGCATCCACTCATGAGAAAACTTGCATAATAAATGGAAAACAAGTCAATTGTTCCAACAATTCTCAGCCGCTATAGTCGCAAATTCGAACTTGGGCGAAAGAAAGAGGCGAGGGGCGAATGGAAAGAACGCAAGGCCGAGATGTCGTCGTCGTCGTTCAGAAGAACGACCACTCGCTCGGATTCTTCGATTTCCCGAGCGGGACGGAACTCGCGCGTGTCGGTGTTCCCGATTACCCGCACGAGTTCGCGATCAGCCCCGACGGACGCCATGCCTACAGCTGCCACTTCGGTCTCAAGCTCGCCGAGGACGAGGGCCCCGGCGGCAACGAGATTTCAGTCGTCGACCTGGAAGAGATGCGCTATGAGCGCTCGATTTCCTGCGGCGAGTGGCGGCGTCCGCACGGGATTGCGTTTGACGAACGCGGCTGCCTCTATGTCCTGAGTGAAGGCAGAAGCGCGCTGCTCGTCATCCCCGATCCGCTCTCGGGCGCGATCGATCGCGTGCTGCCGACGGCGGGGCACGGCTCGCACATCGTCGCGGTGACGCGTGACGGCGCGCTCGCCTTTTGCAGCAACATGGTCAGCGATACGCTCTCGGTGCTCGCGCCGCACGGCGATACTGCTGACCCGGTCGTGCTCGACACCGGCAAGCGCCCCGAAGGCTCTGCCTTCGACGCCGCCGAGCAGCGCCTGCTCGTGTGCAACCGGGAGTCGGCCGACCTCACCGTGATCGACGTCGCAGGCAAGCGCGTGATCGGACGCATCGCCACGCCCGCGGGTCCCGTGCGCATCGCGCGCATCGCAGCCGCCCGCTTTGCGGTGGCCTGCTATCACGATTGCTCGATCATTGTCGTCGACGCCGACGCCGGCAAGCTGACGCAGCGCATCGCGCTGCCGGGCAAACCCGTCTCGATCGGCATCGACCCGCACAGCGGTCTCGCGCTTGCCGGGTTGCTGCCGAGCGGTCTCGCGATTGCCGACCTTGCCAGCGGTGAGCTGACGCGAACGATCGCAACGCGCGCCGGCCCCGATCCGATGGCCGTTTTCCGGCTGCCATTTCAGGACGGGTCCCGCTCACGATGATTGCGCGTCAGGTCGAGAAGACGGAAAGGGAGAGGCGCCATGCAATGCGTTTCGGGAAGAAAATACGGCCGCTGTTTTTTCATTTCGCTCGACCAGGGCGACGATGTCCTGCTCAGCTTCAGACAGCTGATAAAAGACAATGGCATCAAGAACGCGGTGCTCGTTTCCGGGATAGGCACGCTGCAGAACTGCGCTACTCATTATGTTTCGACGACGGCTTATCCGGCGGTCGATGTCTTTACGCAGATCGAGAACCGGCCGCTCGAACTCTCCTCGCTCCAAGGCGTCATCGCCGACGGCGTGCCGCATTTTCACATGGTTGTCTCGGAAGGCAACGCCACTTATTCGGGGCATCTTGAGGAAGGCTGTACCGTGCTTTACGTTTTCGAGGCGGTGATCCTCGAAGTCGAGGACGTCGCGCTGACGCGCAGGATGAACGAGCAAGGCATCAACAAGCTCGGTCCCAAGTAGGGGCTGCTCGCTGAAGTAATCGCAGGTACGGGGGAAGAAAAGAAAAGCTCATCGCAATTTCTGCGCACGTGGCAGAGTGAAGTCCGTTGCCGCTGCGCCGAGGTGAATTGACCGCATGCCGAAAACCGACTTCGCACTCACCGTTAACCGCCGGATGCAAGCCGGCTTTGCTGGAAGATCGCATGAAGAAAGATTTTGAAAATAACTGGCTGCGACGCCTGTCGGGCTTCTGCAACCGCCTGACCGAACTGGCGCTGTTGCCGATCGCTGCGGTTTTCGTCGCGATCATCTTCGTCTCGGTGCTGACGCGCTACGTCTTCAATTATCCGATCATCGAGTCGGTTGAACTTGCGCGCCTCGCTTTCGTGTGGACGATCCTGCTGGCGATCGCGGTCGGGGTCTTTCGTCACGCGCACGTTGCCATCTACAACTTCCGCGATTGCCTGCCGCTCGCGTGGCGGGTGGTCGTGGCACGCGTCGTTCACCTTGCGACCGCCGCTTTCGGCGCGCTGATGCTCTGGTACGGAATCAAGCTCGCGATGCGCGTCTGGGCGACGTCGTTTCCGACGCTGGGATGGTCGCAGGCCTGGCTTTACGTGCCGCTTGCGCTATCCGGCGCCCTGATCGCCCTGCACGGCGCGAGCCGGGCGCTGACCGGGCCGGACGCAGCGGAGGCGACACTGCCATGATGACAGTCACGATCGCGGTCATTTTCTTCGTCCTCGTCGCGCTTTCGGTGCCGATGGCGATCGGACTCGGGCTCGCCTGCGCCATCGTCATGGCGTGGATCAGCCCCTTCCCGCTGATGACGGTTTTCCAGCGCATGATCGCCGGCATGGACTCCTTTGTCCTCGCATCGATCCCGCTCTACATTCTCACCGCCAATCTGATGAACGCCGGCGGCATCACCGACCGGCTCTTTCTTTTCATCCGCCGGCTCGTCGGCCACTTTCCCGGCGGCCTCGCGCAGGCCAACGTCGGCGCCAACATGGTCTTCGCCGGCATTTCCGGTTCCGCCGTTGCCGACGCCGGAGGCCTCGGCAACATCATGATCCGTGCGATGCGGGAACAGGGCTATCGCGCCGAAATGGCAGCGGCCCTGAGCGCGGCGGCTTCCGTGATCGGCCCGATCATTCCGCCGTCGATTCCCTTCGTGATCTACGGTGCGATGGCCGAAGTTTCGGTCGGCAAGCTCTTTGCGGCCGGCTTGCTGCCAGGCATCGCCATCGGCCTCGCGATGATGATCTTCATCGCGCTTACCAGCAAACGCGAGGCTTATCCGCGCGAAGCGCGCGCGACGCTCGCGCAGGTGTGGACGAGCCTGCGCGAATCCTTCCTCGCCCTGGTGACGCCGGCGATCATCGTCGGCGGCATCCTGGGCGGCATCTTCACGCCCACCGAAGCTGCCTCGGTTGCCGCCGTATATGCTTTTGTCATCAGCATGTACGCCTACCGTGTAATCGGCTGGAAAGACATCCCGACGATCATGATCGAATCAATGGTCACTTCCTCGATCGTCATGTTCATGATCGCGACCGTCTCGGGCGTCTCCTGGCTGATGGCCGTCGAGCAGGCCGGGCCCGCTTTCGTGCGCGGCCTGACCGCGATTTCGACGACGCCCTGGGTCGTTCTGCTCCTCATCAACATCGGCCTCCTGATCGCCGGTTGTCTCGTCGAAGCCGGCGCGATCCTGATCCTGATGACGCCGATCCTCTTGCCGCTGATCATTTCGCTCGGCATCGACCCGGTGCATTTCGGCGTCATCATCGTTCTCAACCTGATGATAGGCGTGGCCACGCCGCCCGTTGGCATGAGCCTCTTCGTCGTCGCGCACGTCGCCAGGATTCCGCTTGAAGGCGTCATGCGCGCCGTCCTGCCTTTCCTGATTCCGCTCATTCTGGTTCTTTTTCTCGTGACCTACGTGCCCTGGCTTTCGCTGTGGCTGCCCGGCTTGCTGTTCTGACCGACGAGCCTTTGTTCGCCGACTTTTACTGGAGGAAACACCATGCGCAAACTACTCTCCGTCCTCACCTTCGCCGCTTTCAGCCTCGCCCCTGCCGCCTGGGCGCAGCAGGTGATCAAGGTCGGCATCGATCATGGTCCGACGCACAGCTTCACGCAGGCGATGGAGCGCTTCGGGAAGATTCTCGAAAAAGCGCGGCCCGGCGAGTACAAGGTCCAAGTCTACGCCTCGGCGCAGCTCGGCAACGAGCGCGTGATGCAGGAAGCGCTGACGCTCGGTTCGCTTGAAGTCGTCGTCACCGGCCTGCTCAATATCTACGAGCCGAAGTTCGCGGTGCTCGAAGCGCCTTTCCTGTTTCGCGATCGCGCCCACATCCTGAAAGTGCAGGAATCGGAGGTCGTGCAGAAGCTCGCCGCATCGCTACCGCCCAAGGGCCTGCGCCTGATCGGCTTCGTCGAAAACGGTTTTCGCAACATCACCAACAACCGGCGGCCGATCAACACGCCGGCCGACGTCAAGGGGCTGAAGATCCGCACGCCCGAGAACCTTGCGCAGGTCGAGACTTTCCGCGCGCTCGGCGCGCAGCCGACGCCGATGCCCTTCGCCGAACTCTACAACGCGCTGCGCCAGGACGTCGTCGACGGCCAGGAGAATCCGCTGCAGAACATTTACGACGGCAAGCTCTACGAAGCGCAGAAGCACCTCGCGCTCACCGGCCATATTTACAACTCGGCCTACGTCGTGATCAGCGAGGACTTCTTCAAGCGCCAGAAGCCCGACCAGCAGAAGGCGATCGTCGAAGCGGTTCGCGAAGCGACGCTCTGGCAGTTCAACTACATTCGCGACCTAGACGGTCAGCTGCTGCAAACCTTGAAAGACAAGGGCATGCAGGTGACGACGCCAGACCAGGCGGCTTTCCGCGCCGCGACCGCGCCCGCGTATGACGCCTTTTACGCGAAGCTCGGCCCCGACGCCAAGGCGATCATCGAAGCGGTGCGCGCCGTCAAGTAAGCGAGGCAGCGGCGAAGACCGCGGGGTTTTCGCCGCTTTTTCCCGCCGCGCCGCGCGCCCGGGTTTCGCACCGGTGAGCGACGCGTCGTGGCGAGACCGGGGGGCGATCAAGGCGCGCGAGTTCGCGCCGGCGCCTGTGTGATGGCCTTGGCCTGACTGAAATTCCTGAGGATTGTCATTCTGGCGCCGCGGTCCTCGGCGATTTTCCCGAAGCGATCGCGCTTTTTTTCGATCGCGATCGTGGGCGGCGCACGGCTTGTGCTTGCCTGCCGGCAGCCCCCTCAGTAGCGTCTCGGTTCGCCCCTGTCGTAGCGGTCGTCTCGGTACGTGCCGCGATCGTCACGACCGGCATCGCGGTCGCGCATGCGCTGCCGGTCGTGTTCGCGCTCGGCGTCGTAACGGCCGCCGTCGCGATCGTGGTGGGCCCGATCGTAATAGCATCCGCCAAGCGAAAACAAGCTGCCCGCAAGCAGCAGCAGGGCGGCTTTCTTCATCGCGCTGCCTTTAGCGCAGGCCGAAGAACGAGAGGATGAAAAGAACGACGACAACGAGACCGACGATGTAGATGATACTGTTCATGGCTTTACCTCGCTCCAAAGGATGCAGGACCCTCGCCGCGGCACCTGGCGAGTTGTCCCGATCTTGCCGGAGAAGCCTGCCGCGATCGGTGCGTTCACGCACAAAGCCTTTGCTGCGTGGGCCGGCGCGGCAATTTGAGGATATGCTGCCGGGCATGCCCGAAGATGGACGAGCGCTCTATGCCCACCCTTTCCGAATCTCCCCCGGCACCTGAGTTCGGTGCCAAAAGCGTAACGCCGCGTGGCCTCGACGACTGGCTCGCGCACCTCGAAGGCCTGCATCCGAAAGGCCAGGGCGGCATCGAGCTTGGCCTCGAGCGCGTGCGCCGCGTCAAGGACGTCTTGCAACAAAAGCAGCGCGCGCCGCTTATCGTCGTCGGCGGCACCAACGGCAAGGGCTCGACCTGCGCCTACCTGGAGGGAATTTACGCCGCCGCGGGCTACCGCGTCGGCTGCTACACCTCGCCGCATCTTCTCTCGTACAACGAACGCGTTCGCGTCGATGGTCGCCCCATCGACGACGCGACGCTCTGCCGCGCCTTTGCCAAAGTCGAGGCGGCGCGGCAGCGTGCCGCGAAGATCCCGCTCACCTATTTCGAATTCGGAACGCTCGCCGCCTGGGAGGTCTTCGCGGCCTGCGCCGTCGAGGTGCTGATCCTCGAAGTCGGTCTCGGCGGTCGCCTCGACGCGGTCAATGTCTATGACGCCGATTGCGCGATCGTCACCGGCGTGGCGCTCGACCATATGGACTGGCTCGGCGACACGCGCGAAGCGATCGGTTTCGAGAAAGCCGGCATCTTTCGCGGCAAGGACGCCAGCACCGACAGTGGCGAGCGCGCAGCGATCTGCGCCGACCCCGATCCGCCGCAGTCGCTGCTCGCGCACGCCGCCGCGATCGGCGCCGACCTGCAGCGTATCGGCCACGATTTCGACGCGGCAGCCGCGGGCGAGCACTGGTGTTTCCGCGGGCGCGATGGCCGCCGCCGCGAGGGCTTGGCTCGACCTGTGCTGCGCGGCGATTGCCAGTTGCGCAATGCTGCCGCCTCGATCGCCGCGGTCGACGCGCTGGCTGCCCGGCTGCCGGTGCGCGAGGAGGCGATTGCACGCGGCCTCGCCGAGGTGCGGTTGCCGGGTCGCTTCCAAGTGCTCCCGGCGAGCGCCGGGCGACCCGAGCTCATCCTCGACGTTGCCCACAATCCCGAGGCCGCCGCGGTGCTCGCCCAGAACTTGCGTGAGCGCCGAGGCGAGGGCCGCACGATCGCGGTCGCCGGGATGCTCGCCGACAAGGACATTGCCGGCGTTCTCGCGGCGCTTTCGGGAAGCGTCGATCGCTGGTTTTTCGCCAGCCTCGACGTGTCACGCGGCGCGCCGGCGGCGATGCTCGCCGCCGCGCTGCCCGGGCGGAGCGCGGACGTCGAATGCTGCGCCACGGTGGCGCAGGCCTTCGACGGCGCGGCCAAGGCCGCCGGAGAAAATGATAGAATTGTCGCCCTCGGTTCCTTCCATACGGTCGCCGCGGTTTTGCGGGCGATCGGAGGCGCCGCCTGAGACGATGACACGAGCCTGACCCGCATCCAGCGCCACCATTGATTGATCATTATCGAGTCCGCCAGAAGCCGATGCCCGAACCCGCCGATGCCAGCCTGCAACTGAAAAAACGCGCGCGCCGCCGCCTCGTCGGTGCGGTCGCGTTTGCCGGGCTCGCCGCGGTCGTGCTGCCGATGGTGATGGACGAAGAGCCGAAACAGCAGGTCCAGGACGTGCAGATCCGTATCCCCGGCCAGGACCAGAGCCCGTTCAATCCGAAAGTCGCGCGCAGCGCCGCTGCTGGCGAGAAAGCCTCGCCCGAGAAAACCGAGCCTGCGGCTGAAGCGCCGCCGGTGGCGGTGAAGCCGGCAGAGAGCGCGCCGGTGAAGGCCGAGAAGAAAAGCGAGAACGTCGCGCCGCCGGTTGCCGAGAAAGCGCAGACTGCGCCGGCCGCGCCGTCTGCGAATCCGCCCCCTCCGCACACTCCCTCGCAGGCGGCCGAGGCCAGGCGTGCCGCCGACATTCTGGCCGGCAAGAGCGAAGCTGCCGCGAGCGGCAATGGGCAGTACATCATCCTGATCGGCGCTTTTGCCAATCCGGCCAACGTGCGGCAGCTGCAGACGAAAATCGGCGAGCTTGGCATCAAGGTCTTCACCGAGGCGCTCGATGCGCCTGACGGCAAGAAAACGCGCGTTCGCGCCGGTCCCTTCCCCAACCCCGAGGCGGCTGAAAAGGCGCTCGAAAAAATGAAGCGGATAGGCGTGAACGGCGTCGTCGCCAGGCAATGACGACTTTCGATTACGTCATCCTCGTCATCGTCGGCGCTTCGATCGCCATCGGCCTCTGGCGCGGCGTCGTCGGCGAAATCATCGCTCTCGCCGCGTGGGTGCTGGCCTTCTTCGCCGCGCGCGCCTGGGGCCTGGAAATGGCGCAGCTCCTGCAAAATTCGATTACCGATCCGACCTGGCGCCTGATCGCCGCCTGGGTGATCATTTTCGCCGCGGTGCTCCTACTCATGGCGCTCTTGCGCCTCGCCGTCAGGGGTCTGCTGAAAGCGCTCGGGCTCACCCTCAGCGACCGCCTGCTCGGCATCGTCTTTGGCGCGCTGCGTGGCATGCTGATTGCGCTCGCTCTCGTCGCCGTCGGCGGCATGACTTCGCTACCGAAGGAAAAATGGTGGAGCGAAGCGTATTTCTCGGCACCGCTCGAAACCGCGGTGATCGCGGGCAAACCCTGGTTGCCGCCGGAAGTGGCTAAACGAATTCGATTCAGGTAGGGAATATTATGTGCGGGATACTCGGGGTCGTTGCGACCACGCCAGTCAATCAACTGCTCTACGACGGGCTCATGGTGCTGCAGCATCGCGGGCAGGATGCGGCGGGGATCGCCACTGGCGACGGCGACGCTTTTCACATGCATAAGGGCTCGGGCCTCGTGCGCGACGTTTTCAGGACGCGCAACATGCGCGCGCTGCCCGGGACGATGGGGATCGCGCACTGCCGCTATCCGACTGCCGGTTCGTCGTCGGACTCGGCCGAGTCGCAGCCTTTCTACGTCAATTCGCCTTTCGGCCTCGTTCTTGCGCACAACGGCAACCTCACCAACACCGAGCAGCTGCAGGAGGAGATGTTCCGCCAGGACCTGCGCCACATCAACACCAACTCCGATTCCGAGGTCCTGCTCAATGTGCTCGCGCACGAACTGCAGGATACGGCGACCGGCGTGCGCCTCGACCTCGACACGATCTTCGCCGCCGTTGCCGGCGTGCATCGGCGCTGCAAGGGCGCTTACTCGGTCGTCGTCCTCATTGCCGGCTACGGCCTGCTCGCTTTCCGCGATCCCTTCGGCATCCGGCCGCTCGTCATCGGCGTCAATGAAACGGCAAGCGGCAACGACTACCTGATCGCTTCCGAATCGGTCGCCCTCGACACGCTCGGTTTCCGCGTGCTGCGCGACGTCGCGCCGGGAGAGGCGATCTTCGTCGACATGGCGCACCAGATGCACCAGCGCCAGTGCGCGCAGCAACCGGTGCTCTCGCCGTGCATTTTCGAGTATGTCTATCTCGCGCGCCCCGACTCGGTGATCGACGGCGTCTCAGTCTACGAGACGCGGCTGCGCATGGGCGAGCACCTTGCCGACAAGGTCGCGCAGGAAATCCCGGTCGAGGAAATCGACGTCGTCATCCCGACCCCCGATTCGAGCCGGCCGTCGGCGATGCAGCTGGCGCAGCGCCTTGGCATTCCGTATCGCGAAGGTTTCGTGAAGAACCGCTACATCGGCCGGACC
>CAZALA010000133.1:0-10396 GCA_964485725.1 uncultured Propionivibrio sp.
GGGGGTCGTTCTGCGAATACGTTTCGAGCTTGCGGATATCGACCTTGCCGACGAGCGAGGAAATGTCCTGATTGTTCTCGTCGCCGGGCTCGGTTTTGGAAACGGCGATCTGCGAGAGCACCGACGGGTGCAGCTTGACGACGCGGAATTTCGTGATGTCGCCGCCGTATTCGTGCAGGCGCTTGACCGCCCACGGGCTCATGATCGTGTTGAGATAGCGGCGCGGAATCCCGTAATCGTCCTCGAGCAGCGTCGCGTCCTCCTGCGGGTTGAAGAGGCCGAGCGGCGATTCGTGCACCGGCGAGCCCTTGATCGCGTAGAACGGCACCTTCTCGATCAGGTATTTGATTTTTTCGGCGAGCGTCGATTTGCCGCCACCGACGGGGCCCAGCAGATAGAGGATCTGTTTCTTTTCCTCGAGGCCCTGCGCCGCGTGCCTGAAGTAGGAGACGATGTGCTCGATCACGTCTTCCATGCCATAAAGATCGCGAAAAGCCGGGTAGCGCCTGACCGTCTTGTTGGCAAAAATCCGCGACAGGCGAGGGTCGGTCCGCGTGTCCACGGTTTCCGCTTCGCCGATTGCCAGCAGCATACGTTCAGCGACGCTGGCAAAGGCCGAGGCGTCCCTCTTGCACAGTTCAAGATAGTCCTGAACCGACATCTCCTCTTCTCTGGCCGCTTCATAGCGGCCCTGGTAGCGTGCAAAGATCGTCATTTGCGTTTTCTCCTGGCTGCGTGCTTCACGATTAACCGCTTAGAGCATCAATTCGCAAAAAGGTTACGAAATATCAATCGCTGTTTGCGACGACCAGCAATCGGCGCGCTCGCGGGCTCGGGCACCGGTCGCTCAAGTTTTGTGCCGGCTTTGCCGTTAGCTTGATCATCACCCCTTCACGGGACTTGTCATGATCGACGCTCTCGAATTGCTGACGCGGCGCCCGCGCACCAGTGATGGCCCTGCGCGACAGGAGAGCATGCCCTCGCCGATCGAGGCGCTGCGAGGCTTGCGCGCGGCCTTGTCCGACGCCTTGCGCAAAGGCGCACGAAACGATCCTGGCGACGCCACAGGGGCGCGCAAAGAGCGGCCCGGCGCGGGGGGCGCCGGGGGGCCGGCCGCAGGAGCCTACGAAGAACGCCGCAAGGAAGTGCGGCGCAAGGCCAAGGTGCCGATCGTGCTCGACACGCGTGCCTATCAGCGTCGCCAGGAGGACCGCTCCAATGCGTCCTCCCCTGCCATCAACGTCGAGATATGAAATCGGGTTGACGCGAGTGCAAGGCTTGCGCTCGCGCAGCGATCGTACGGCCCGCGCAGCGGGCCTCGTGCGTCAGCGCACGATCGTCGGCGCTTCGCCCTCGGCGCGCGCTTCGATGCGGCCGATCTCGAGCGCCTTTTCGCCGGCTGCGTGCAAGAGACGCAGGGCCTCTTCGACGTCCGCGCGCGCGACGATCACGACCATGCCGATGCCGCAGTTGAAAACGCGGTGCATTTCGCTCTCGGCGACTTGGCCTTCGCGCTGCAGCCAGTCGAAAAGCCGGGGGCGCTGCCAGCGCGAACTTTCGATCACCGCTTTCACCGCGTCGGGCAGGACGCGCGGAATGTTTTCGGTGAGCCCGCCGCCGGTGATGTGCGCCATGCCCTTGACGGGTAGCGCGTTGATCAGCGCGAGCATGGGTTTTACGTAAATTCGCGTCGGCGCCATGATCGTGTCGGCAAGCGTACGCTCGCCATCGAAAGGCGCGTCGAGATCGGGATTGGCGCGCGCGAGGATCTTGCGCACCAGCGAATAGCCGTTCGAGTGCGCGCCCGACGAGGGCAGCCCGAGGACGACGTCACCGGGAACAATCGTCTCGCCGGTGATGATTTTCGATTTTTCGACGACGCCGACGGCAAAACCGGCAAGATCGTATTCGCCTTCGGGGTACATGCCGGGCATCTCGGCCGTCTCGCCGCCGATCAGCGCGCAACCGGCGTCTTCGCAGCCGTGCGCGATGCCCTTGATGACGCTCGCCGCGGTGTCGACGTCGAGCTTGCCGCAGGCAAAATAGTCGAGGAAGAACAGCGGCTCGGCGCCCTGCACGAGAACGTCATTGACGCTCATCGCGACCAGATCGATGCCGACCGTGTCGTGACGCTTGAGATCGAAGGCGAGTTTGAGCTTGGTGCCGACGCCGTCGGTGCCGGAAACGAGGACCGGCTCGCGGTAGCGCTTGGGCACTTCAAACAGCGCGCCGAAACCGCCGAGCCCGCTCAGCACGCCTTCGCGCAGCGTCCTGCGGGCAAAAGGCTTGATCCTTTCGACGAGTTCATCGCCGGCGCTGATGTCGACGCCGGCGTCGCGATACGAAAGTGACGCAGGCGATGAAGGCGGTTGCGGGGAAGGCTGGGTCATGGCGAAAGGCATCCGTACGAGGCTGGCGGAAAGGCAAACGGCGACGCGCAAGTGGTAAAATGCGCAGCTTCATTTGCAAGAGTCCGGATTTTATCCGAAATAGCGCGCGCCCGTGCTTCCCAGAGACCCAACCAACTTGATTTCAAGACCGCCCCGCGCCGGCAGAAAAGCGCCGAAGACGCGCAGCGCACAAGCCGCCCGTGCGACTGATTCGACACCCGCCCCTGCCGTGCCTGCCCGGCGCAAACGCGCTTGACGGCGGCCATTGCCCATGCGCCAACTGATCCTCGACCTCTTGCCCGAAGCGCCGCCCTGCCTCGCCAACTTTGTCGTCGGTGGCAACGCTGAAACGCTCACCGGCCTTGCCGCCTGGCTTGCCGGGGACGGCCGCAATGCGTCGCTGTTCATCTGGGGCGAAGCCGGCGCCGGCAAGACGCATCTTCTGCGCGCCGTCGGCGGCGACGCCTTGTACTTCGACGCGGCGGTGCACGGGACGCTCGCCGAAATCGACCGCCCGTCGCCCCGCCTCCATATCGTCGACCACATCGAAGCGCTCGATGCGCCCGGACAGGTCGCCCTCTTCAACCTCTTCAACCGCCTCGGCGCCGCGGGCGGTAAGCTCTTGACGGGCGCGCAGCGACCGCCGCTGCAACTTAAGCTGCGCGAGGACCTGCGCACGCGGCTGGGTTCCGGACTTATCTATCGTCTGCACGCGCTCAGTGACGACGAGCAGCGGGCCGCGCTCGAGGCGCAGGCAGCCGCGCGCGGCTTGCGCCTGCCGCCGGAAGCGATCAGCTACCTTCTCTCCCGCGCGCCGCGCGACATGCGCAGCCTGAGCGCGCTCCTCGCCGCGCTCGACCTGTATTCGCTCGAGCACAAGCGTGCCATCACCTTGCCGCTTTTGCGCGAAGTCCTGCAAACCCCGGCCTGAGCCTTGATTCCGCCACGAAAGACTGCCATGCAGCTTGCCCTCTTCGATCTTGATAACACGCTTCTTGCCGGCGACAGCGATTACGAATGGACGCTCTACCTCGTCGACAGGGGAATCCTCGATCGCGAGAGTTCGCAGCGCCGCAACGACGAGTTCTACGAGCAGTACAAGAAGGGCAGCCTTGACATCGACGAGTTCCTCGAATTCCAGCTGCAGCCGCTCGCCCGCTACTCGCGCGCCGAACTCGAAGCCTGGCACGACGAGTTCATGCGCGAGCGCATTCGTCCGATGCTCGGCGCGAAGGCAAGAGCGCTCGTCAGGCACCACCAGGACAAGGGCGATCTTTGCGCGCTCGTGACCGCGACGAACAGCTTCGTGACCGGCCCGATTGCGCGCGAGTTCGGCCTGCCGCATCTGATCGCGACGATCCCGGCGCAGGAGCAAGGGCGCTTTACCGGTCAATCGCGTGGCACGCCGGCGTTTCGCGAGGGCAAGGTGGTGCGCGTCAATGACTGGCTCGAATCGCTCGGCCTGTGGCTTGGCAGCTTCGAGCGCAGCTGGTTCTACAGCGATTCGCTCAACGACCTGCCGCTGCTCTCGCTCGTCACCGACCCGGTCGCCGTCGACCCCGACGCCACCCTGCTCGCGCACGCCCGGCGCAACGGCTGGGCGATTCTCGAAGTGCATGGTCGGGAAACGCAGGCTTGAAAAACCGAAAAACCACGTCCACCGCAAAGACGCAAAGCTGCAAAGGCAACGCAAAGGAAAGTCTTTGCTTGCCTTTGCGTCATCTTCGCGCCTTCGCGCCTTTGCGGTGGATTTTCGCCAATCGCCCTCAAGCCAAACCCGTTATCATGACGCTCGCCAACGCACCAACAAGAAAACAAAGATGATCCGTAAATTCATATCGCGCATTCTCGGACGCAGGGGGCCTGGCGCCGGCGGCGAACCCGCGGTCCTCGGCATCGCCAAGCACGGCATCCACCGCGAAGCGCTGAGCAGCGGCAGCAGGCGTACGGTCGAGACGCTGCAGGACGCAGGCTACAAGGCTTACGTCGTCGGCGGCGCGGTGCGCGACCTCGTTGCCGGCATCGCGCCCAAGGACTACGACGTCGCCACCAACGCGACGCCCGAACAGGTGCGCCAGTGTTTCCGGCGCTCGCGCATCATCGGGCGGCGCTTCCAGATCGTGCACGTGATGATGGGGGCGGAGACCGTCGAGGTGACGACCTTTCGCGGCCCGCACGAGCAGAACGGCGGCACTGGTGCTGGCAACCGCGCGCACACCGACCATGAAGGCCGGGTCCTGCGCGACAACGTCTTCGGCAGCGAGAAAGAGGACGCGGCGCGCCGCGATTTTACGGTCAATGCGCTCTACTTCGATCCGCGCAGCGAGACGATCATCGATTACCACCACGGGCTTGCCGACCTCAAGCAGAAAACGCTGCGCATGATCGGCGATCCGCAGACGCGTTTTCGCGAAGACCCGGTGCGCATGCTGCGCGCCGTCCGTCTTTCGGCGAAGCTTGGCCTCACCATCGACCCGGCGACGAGCGCGCCGATGCGCGAACTTTCGGCGCTGATCGAGAACGTGCCGCCCTCGCGACTTTTCGACGAGATGTTAAAGCTCCTCACTTCCGGGCACTCGGTCAAATGCGTCAACCAGTGGCGACTCGACGGGCTGCACCGCGGCCTGCTGCCACTGCTTGACGTCATCCTCGAGCAGCCGCTCGGCGAGCGCTTCGTGATGCTGGCGCTGGAAAACACCGATCGCCGCGTGCGCGAAGGCAAGCCGATTTCGCCGGGCTTCCTGTTTGCGACGCTGCTCTGGCACGAAGTCCTCGCGCAATGGCAGGCGCTCGTCGCCGCTGGCGAAAGGCCGACCGTCGCGCTTTTTCTGGCGATGGACCAGGTGCTCGACGTGCAGGCCGAAAAGCTCGCGATCACGCGCCGCATCGCCGGCGACATCAAGGACATCTGGGCCTTGCAGCCGCGCTTCGAGCAACGCTCCGGTAAGCGCCCTTACGGCATCCTCGAGCAGCCGCGCTTTCGCGCGGCTTATGACTTCCTGCTGCTGCGCGTCGAATCGGGCGAAGTCGCCGCCGAGCTCGGAGAATGGTGGAGCGACTTCATCGATGCCGACGGCGAGACACGCGCGGCGATGCTGGTGCCGGCGAAGGCCGGCGAAACGAAGAAGCGCCGTCGCCGCAAACGCCCGGCGCTCGCCGAAAACACCGAAAACGCACAATGATTGCGCACGACCGGCTGGCGCCTGTCTCCGTGAACGCTGCCGAACATCTTGCCTACATCGCCCTCGGCGCCAATCTCGCCGATCCGCTCGCGCAGGTGCGCGCCGCCACGCAGGCGCTCGCCAGGCTCCCCGCCTGCCGGCTCCTGCGCGCGTCCTCGCTGTACCGGACCGCCCCGGTTGGCATCCAGGGACAGGCCGATTTCATCAACGCGGTGGTGGCGATGGCGACGACGCTTTCGCCGCAGGCGCTGCTCGCCGCGCTCTTCGCCGTCGAAGAAGCGTTCGGGCGCCGCCGCGACTATCATCAGGCGCCGCGAACGCTCGACCTCGACCTCCTGCTCTACGATGACGAGGTCATCGATGACCCGCTCTTGCAGCTGCCGCACCCGCGCATGCATCTGCGGGGCTTCGTCCTCGCTCCCCTCGTCGAGATCGCGGCCGACTGCACGATCCCCGGCCGCGGTCGCGCCAGCGCCTGGCTGCCGGCCGTCAGCGGCCAGCGCATCGAGCGAATCGTGGACAGTGCGGGCAGCGAATTTGCCGATGGCGTTGACGGGGTCAAAAGATGACAAGCGCGACGCTGCGCCCGCTGCCCGAATGCATTCGCGCCCGCCGTGTCGCCGGGCCTCATTCGAGCGTATATTTCGCTTTCGCATCATGAAAAAGAAGCTTCTCGAATCGGCTCGCTACATCGTTGTCGAAGGCCCGATCGGCGTCGGCAAGACGAGTCTTGCGCGCCGTCTTGCCGAGCACCTCGGCGCCGAGTGCCTGCTCGAGCAGCCGGAAGCCAATCCCTTCCTCGCCCGCTTCTATCAGGACCCGCCACGCTACGCGCTGCAAACGCAGCTCTTTTTTCTCTTTCACCGCATCGAGCAGCTGCGCGGCCTCGCGCAAGCCGAACTCTTCTCGCGCACGCTCGTCGCCGATTACCTGCTCGACAAGGATCCGCTCTTTGCCGCGCTGACCTTGAGCGAGGACGAGTACAAGCTTTATCGCGAGATCTACGACCGGGTTTCACCGCCCGCGCGCGTCACCCCCGACCTCGTCATTTTCCTGCAGGCCAAGCCCGAGACGCTGATCGCCCGCGTGCGCCGCCGCGGCATCGACATGGAGAGCGATATCAGCGACGAATACATGACGCTGCTCGGCGAGCACTACACGCGCTTCTTCCACGCTTACGCCGACGCGCCGGTGATGATCGTGAACTCGGAAAACCTCAACTTCGTCGATAAGGACGAAGACTTTGAGCTTCTTGTCGAGCGCATCGGTGGCATGCGCGGGCATCGCGAATACTTTAATCGGGGGGACTAGCCAATGTCCGCACAAGCACACGTCAAACGCATCAGCCATCTCGACCTTGCCAAGATGAAGGCAGCGGGCGAGAAAATCGCCGCACTCACCTGCTACGACGCGAGCTTCGCGGCGCTTTGCGACGCCGCCGGCGTCGAAGTCCTGCTCATCGGCGACTCGCTCGGCATGGTCCTGCAGGGGCACGATTCGACGCTGCCCGTGACCGTCGCCGACATCGCCTACCACACGCGTTCGGTGGCGCGCGGCTGCGCGCGCCCGCTGATCATTGCCGACATGCCTTTCGGGAGCTTCCAGGAAAGCCCGCAGAAGGCGTTCGCCAACGCCGTCGTCCTGATGGCCGCCGGCGCGCAGATGGTCAAGGTCGAAGGCGGCGTCAATATGGCCGAAACCACGGCCTTCCTGACTTCGCGCGGCATTCCGGTGTGCGCGCACGTGGGCCTCACGCCGCAATCCGTGCACCAGCTCGGCGGTTACCGCGTGCAGGGCAAGGAGGAGTCCGGCGCCGCCAAGCTCCTCCGTGAAGCGCTCGCGCACCAGGACGCCGGCGCCGCGCTGATCGTCCTGGAAGCAATCCCCGTCGCGCTTGCCGACGAGGCAACGCGAGCGCTCAGGATCCCGACGATCGGCATCGGCGCGAGCAAGGCCTGTTCGGGGCAGATCCTTGTCCTGCACGACATCCTCGATATCAGCCTCGGCAGGAAAGCGCGTTTCGTGAAGAACTTCATGGCCGGCCAGCCCTCGATCGCCGCCGCGATTGCCGCCTACGTCGCCGCCGTCAAGGACGGCTCCTTCCCCGGGCCTGAACACTGCTACTAATAAAAGCTAACCGCTTTCAACACAGAGAACACAGAGACACAGAGAGCACGGAGAATTCCAAAAATAGACAGCCTCTCTGTGTCGCTACGCGCTCCAGGTTTAAAGAGGTTGCAAACCCTGCAAATACATTCCTTATCAACTGCCTGAGCGCCTAAACGAGGGGAACACGGAGCCACAGAGAACTCCGGGTCTCTTGCAAGAATAATCGCTTTTCTCTGTGCCCTCTGTGTCTCTGTGTTCTCTGTGTTGAAAGAGGTTGAATCCCATGCAAATACATTCCTCGATCCCCGACCTGCGCAAAGCGCTGAAAAACCGCGGCGGCGTGGTCTTCGTGCCGACGATGGGCAATCTGCACGAGGGGCATCTGGCGCTCATGCGGCAGGCGCGCGGCCTCGGCGACACGGTGGTCGCGAGCATCTTCGTCAACCGCCTGCAATTTGGCCCGAACGAAGACTTCGACAAATATCCGCGCACCTTTGCCGACGACTGCGCGAAGCTCGAAGCGACCGGCGTCGACGTCTTGTTCGCGCCGACCGAGGCCGACCTCTACCCCGAGCCGCAGGAATACCAGGTCGACCCGCCGCAGATTCAGAATGAGCTCGAAGGCGAATTCCGGCCGGGGCACTTCCGCGGTGTCGCGACGGTGGTGCTGAAGCTCTTCAACATCGTGCAGCCGCAGACCGCCGTTTTCGGCCAGAAGGACTATCAGCAGCTGATGATCCTGCGCAACATGACGCGGCAGCTCGCGCTGCCGATCGAGGTCGTCAGCGGGCCGACGGTTCGCGCCGACGACGGCCTGGCGCTGTCTTCGCGTAACGCTTTCCTCTCCTCGTCCGAGCGCGCGGAGGCGCCGCGCCTCAACCGCGTTCTTTGCGCGCTGCGCGACGCCGTCGCAGCGGGGCAGCGCGACTTTGCCAGCCTCGAGCGCGCCGCCGTTGCCGAACTTGACGGCCACGGCTGGAAAACCGATTACGTCGCGGTGCGCCGCGCCGCGGATCTGGCGTTGCCGCGCGCCGGCGACCGGGCCCTCGTCGTGCTCGCGGCAAGCCGCCTCGGCGCACCGCGGCTCATCGACAACGTCGAATTCACCGTGTAGCGAAGCGCGGCCAGGCCGCTCGCGTCCGCGCCGTCCGCCGGCGGCGCCTTGACAGCGGGGCCATACGGTCTAAAATTCCCTCCCCGCCCCTATTTGGCTGAAGAAAGAACATGCAGAGAACGATGCTGAAGTCGAAGCTCCACCGCGTGACGACGACGCACGCCGAACTTCACTACGAGGGCTCCTGCGCAATCGACGAGAACCTTCTCGACGCCGCGCACATCCGCGAGTACGAGCAGATCGACCTGTGGAACGTCAATAACGGCGAACGCTTCACCACCTACGCGATCCGCGCCGAACGCGGCTCGGGGATCATTTCGGTCAACGGCTCGGCAGCACGCCGCGCCGCGCCCGGCGACATCCTCATCATCGCGAGCTTTGCCATTTACGACGAAGCCGAACTTGCCGATTACGCGCCCTCGCTCGTCTACGTCAATTCGAAGAATCACATCGTTCGCGCCAGCCGCGCCATCGCCGCGCAGGCCTCGGCCTAAACACCGACTTGCGGCGTTGCCGCGCCGCCGCGACCAAGCCCCGCCTCGCCGCCTCTCCGCCTCGCCGGGCAGGCGCGCGCACGCCTTGCCGGCCTCTTAGGCGACCCGGCGCGGGTCAATTTCGCTAGAATGGGCGTTTTGCACGTCGCTTGCCCTCGCGCCCGCTTCCCTTTACCCATTCACCCTCACGGCATCCGCGCTCGCCAGACCTTCTTTTAATTATCAGAACGAAAGGATATTTCGATGAACCGCATCTACAATTTCAGCGCCGGTCCGGCGGCATTGCCGCTTGAAGTCCTCGAACAGGCGGGCAGCGAACTCGTCAACTGGCGCGGCTGCGGCATGTCGGTCATGGAGATGTCGCACCGCGGCAAGGAGTACATGGGCATCCAGGCCGAGGCCGAAGCCGATCTGCGCGAGCTCATGGGAATTCCCGCGAACTACAAGGTCCTCTTTCTGCAGGGCGGCGCCTCGCAGCAGTTCGCGATGGTGCCGATGAACCTCTACCGCGGCAAGGCCTCGGCCGATTACCTCAATACCGGCGAATGGTCAAAAAAGGCGATCAAGGAGGCGAAGAAGTACGGTGCCGTCAACGTCGTCGCCTCCTCCGAGGACAAAAATTTCTCGTACGCGCCGGCACAGGCGACGTGGAAGCTCGACCCGAATGCCGCTTATGTGCACTACACGCCGAATGAAACGATCGGCGGCGTCGAGATTTTCCCGACGCCCGAGACGGGTTCGGTGCCGCTCGTCGCCGACATGTCGTCGAACATTCTTTCGCGACCGATCGACGTCTCCAAGTTCGGCCTCATCTACGCCGGCGCGCAGAAGAACATCGGGCCGGCGGGACTGACCATCGTCATCATTCGCGAGGACCTCATCGGCGAAGTCGTCAAGGGGACGCCGACGATGCTCGATTACGCGACGCACAGCGAAAACGATTCGATGTACAACACGCCGCCGACCTATGCCATCTACATTGCCGGCCTCGTTTTCAAGATGCTCAAGGCCAAGGGCGGCCTCGCGGCGATGGAAAAAACCAACCGCGCCAAAGCCGAGCTCCTGTACAGCGCGCTCGACGCTTCGTCGTTCTTCAAGTCGCCGGTC
>CAZALA010000134.1:0-10334 GCA_964485725.1 uncultured Propionivibrio sp.
GCTGGGCGGCATATTGGCCAGTTTTAGCCTGATGGTCGCAATGGCGATCATGGTTGCTTCCTTTCGCGAGTCGGTCGATCAATGGCTGGGAGAGCTCCTGCCCGCCGACCTCTACGTGCGCGCGGGTCGCGCCCCCGGCGGGGCGGCGCTCGACGAGGCGATGCAGGCGCGGCTGGCGGCGATCAGCGGCATTCGCAGCATCGGCTTCACGCGCTTTGACAGCCTGCGCCTGGGCGCGGCAGCGGCGCCGGTGACGCTGATTGCAAGACCGCTCTCGCCCGACGGTCGCGAGTTGCCGCTCGTCGGCCCGGTCAGTGCCCTGCCGCCAGAAGCCGCGGCGATCTGGATTTCGGAGGCGATGCTCGATCTCTACGGCTGGCGGCGCGGCGACGAGGTGACGCTGCCGCTCGCCGGCCGGCGCGTCAAGGTCCGCATCGCCGGCGTCTGGCGCGACTACGCGCGGCAGACCGGCGCCATCATGATCGACCTGGCCGATTACCGCCGCCTGACCGGCGATCGCCTCGCCAACGACGCCGCGATCGCCGTCGCCGCGGCCGACGTCGCCACCGTCGCCGCAGCCATTAACCAGCTCGCTGCGCCGGGCGGCCTCGATATCGCGAGGCAAGGCGAAATCCGCGCGGCGACGCTGCGCATTTTCGACCGCACCTTCGCCGTCACCTATGCGCTCGAGGCCGTCGCCGTGGTCATCGGGCTCGCCGGCATCGCCGCGAGCTTCGCCGCGCTCGTCTCGGCGCGCAAGCGCGAGTTCGGCATGCTGCGTCACCTCGGGCTGACGCGCCGGCAGATCGCCGCGATGCTCGCGCTCGAAGGCGCCTCGACCGCGGCCGTCGGCGTCCTCGCAGGCCTGCTCGCGGGAGGCGCGATCGCGCTCGTGCTGATCGAAGTCGTCAATCGGCAGAGCTTTCACTGGAGCATGGACCTCCATGTCCCCGCCGTTTCGCTCGCGATCTTCGCGCTGCTCCTCGTCGCCCTCGCCGCCGGCGCAGCGGTCGTCGCCGGACGGCAGGCGATGCGGCAGGATGCGGTGCTCGCCGTGCGCGAGGACTGGTAATGCTGCAGCGCCGCAATTTCCTGCGCCTCGTCGCCAGCCTGCCGGCTTTGCCCTTGCTTTCCGTGCAGCGCGCGCAGGCGCGCGAAGCCACGCAGTATGCGGCAGTGCTGCGCGGGCGGCCGCTCGTCTTTCCGCGCGACCATGGCGCCCATCCCGACTTTCGCAACGAATGGTGGTACGCGACGGGCTGGCTCGAGCTACCGGCCGGCCGCCCGATCGGCTTTCAGGCAACTTTCTTCCGCGTGCGCACCGGTATCGGCGAGAACAGCGCGAGCGCCTTTGCGCCGCGCCAGCTCGTCCTCGCGCACGCCGCGCTGGCCGACCCGCGGCGGGCGCGGCTCATCCACGACGAGCGCTCGGCGCGCGCGGCTTTCGGGCGCGCCGGCTTCGAGGAAAACCGCGCGCGCGTCTGGGTTGGCGACTGGCGCTTCGAGGCCGGCGAGGACGGCTATCGCGTCGCCGTGACGAGCGACAACTTCGCTTACGCGCTCACGCTCAAGGCCTCGGCACCGCCGCTGCCAAACGGCGCGGCCGGTTTCAGCGCCAAGGCCGCCGACGAGCGTCACGCGAGCTACTACTACAGCGAGCCGCAACTCGCCGTACAAGGCAGCGTGACGCTGGGCGGAACCACCAATGTCGTGAAGGGGCGCGCCTGGCTCGATCACGAATGGTCGAGCGAACTCATGCCCGAGGAAGCCCGGGGCTGGGACTGGACCGGCATCAACCTCGACGGGGGCGCTGCGCTGATGCTTTTCCGCTTGCGCGACGCGACGGGAAAGGCGACGTGGTCGGGCGGCAGCTTTCGCGATGCGGCCGGCACGGTGAGCATTCTTGCACCGTCCGAAGTCGCTTTCGAGCCGCTGCGCCGTTGGCAATCCGCGCGCACCGGGGTTTCTTATCCGGTCGAGTGGCGGCTCAAGGCCGGCGCGCGCGTGTTCGAGCTCAAGGCGCTCTTCGACGACCAGGAACTCGACAGCCGGCGCTCGACCGGAACGATTTACTGGGAAGGCGCGGCGCGACTTTTCGAAGACGGCCGCGAGATCGGCAGGGGCTATCTCGAGATGACGGGCTACAGCGAACGGCTGCGCCTCGGCTGACGAAGGCCAGCGAGGCGACTTACCACAACTCGATGGCGAGCTTGCCGGGCAGCACCTTGACCGCGGTGATCTGTTTCGCGATCGCGGTGTCGGCGCGATAAAGCTCGACGCCTTCGAGCGCGGGCAATACGCCCTGGTTCATCACGAGCTTGACGACTTCGAGCTGCTGCGCATCGATGCCGCGCACGTTGAGCGAAGACAGCGACATTCGCGTCGCGACGAGGGTCGCCGTCTCCTGTCGCCATCGCGGCGTCAGTTCAGCGCAGAAACTGATTTCGCGCGGATAGATCTTCGGCCGCGCGTCGGCACAGAAAGTCGCGTAACCGTCAGAGAGGCGCAGCGAAGGCGAAGTCAGTTCGAGGTCGCGCAGGCGCTTGTCGGCGAGCCGTGTGGCGATGAATTCGTTGAGCTTCGCCTCGGGAACGTCGAAGGCGAGCGCGCTGCCGGCAGCGAGCATCAGCAGCAACAGGACCACGGCGCCCGCGACGCCGTGCAAAGGACCTTCCCGATCTCGCATCAAAACTCCCGTGTGAGCGTCGCGTCGGGGCGCGGCAAACCGCGCTCGACGGTGAGACGCGAACTTGCGATCGTTCGCCCATCCTGCGTCGCGACGATGAAACGCCATTCGCCCGGCTGCGGGTTGCTCACCCACGAGTAGCCGCGAAAACCGCGCTCACGGCCGCCGATGCTTTGAAAGCGACCGCGATAGACCTGACGCCAGCCGCTCCCCTCCTGGTGCTCCCAGCGGTGCTCGAGCGCCGCGCTGACGCCGAGCGGTGCAAAGATGGCCGCGACGCCGTAGAGCTTTTCGCCTTCGCCAAGATGCACCGTCGCCGACTGATCGGCCCAGAACTGCCACGCCGGCGCGGCTTCGACCTTGAGCGCATAGCGGCCGTCCGCCTGCGAGAATTCCTGCCCGACCGCGAGCGCCTGCCTGACGAGCGGCACCGGCGCGATCATATCGAGGCGCCACGCGCAAAGCATCGCGACGGCGAGCATCCAGGCTGGTGCGATGCGTCCCGGCTGTCCCGGCGAAAAACGCCACAGCAGGTGAGCAAGCAGGATGCCGGCGGCGGTCGAGACGTAGAACCAGGTCGCATGCACGCTGCCGAGCGCGTGCGGCAGCGCAAAATTGAAAAGCAGGATCGCGTTCAGCGCAAAGAGCGCCCAGACGAGCGTGAAGCGCTGGCCATCGCGAACCACCCGCTTGCCGGCAAACTCGTTGGCGACGAGCAGCGAGGCGAGGACGAGCGCGGTGAGCCAGGTTCCGAGGTGGCCGGCGCTCTTGAAATAGAGGATGAAGAGCGCCGAGAATATGCCGCCGAAAAAGAACTGCAGCAGCAGATAAGGCGCCTGCCAGCGCAGGTCCGCGAGGACGGCGCGAGAACCCGGTGCGGCTCCCGGCGCGGCGCGCTTTCGCGCCTCGCGCGAGCACAGCCAGAGGATGAGCACGCCGGCGCCGAGGAGAAAAAAGCCGAGCTGCCACAGATCGACGCTGCGTACGCGCTGGCCGATGGTCAGCGCGTCCCAGACGAAACCGCCAAGGAAAGCGGCGACCGGGTAGAAGCGCCGCAGGAATTTCAAGACAGGGATCTCATGCGCACGGCGAAAAAGCCAGCGGCCATTTTAAACTTTTCCTGCGTCCCTGTCCCCGGCCCGCCCCGCGCTTGCGCAGTTGATTCGCAATGATCAATAAACGTCGCGCACGTAGCGTCCGTTCGCGGCGAGCGAGCGCAGCTCGAGTTGCGCCTGCGCCGCCGAGAGATGGCCGTGTTTGGCGATGATCGCCTGCAGCGCCGCGTCGACGTCCTTGGCCATTCTTGCCGCGTCGCCGCAGACATAGACCTTGGCCTCGTCCTGCAGCCAGCGCCAGATCTCGGCGCCGTTTTCAAGCAGGCGCTGCTGCACGTAGATCTTTTCCGCCTGATCGCGCGAGAAAGCCGTGTCGAGGCGCGTCAGCGTGCCGTTGCCCACGAACTCGGCGAGCTCGTCGCGATAGAGAAAATCGCTCGCCGCGTGCTGGTCGCCGAAGAAGAGCCAGGTGCGCCCGGTGTAGCGATGCGCGCGGCGCTCGTGCAGGAAAGCGCGGAAAGGCGCGATGCCGGTGCCGGGGCCGATCATGATCACCGGCGTACCCGGGTCGGGCGGCAGGCGGAAGCGCGCGTTGCGTTGCACATAGACGGGAAGCGTGGCGTCGAGCTCAAGTCCTTCGCCGAGCCAGGACGTCGCGACGCCGCGGCGCAGGCGGCCAGCGGCTTCATAACGGACCATCGCGACGGTCAGATGCACTTCGTCGGGAAACGCCGCGAGGCTCGAGGAAATCGAGTACAGGCGGGGGCCAAGCGGCGGCAGCAGGTCGACGAGGGTTTGCGCGTCGGCGGCAATTCCCCGGCGCAGTTCAAATTCGTCTACCGCGTCGCGGCCGACGAGATAGCGCTGCAAGGCCTCGCCGTTGTTCGGGTCGAGCAGCTGCTCGAGCTCGACATCTGGCCGCAGCTTGGCAAAGCGAATCAGCGTACTCGCCGCAAGTTTCGCGATTTCGCGCCGGCAGCTTAGCGCCTCGCCAAGCTGCAGGCTGTGGCCGTCGATCGAAACTTCGCTCTGCGCCGAAAAACCGGTTGCCGTAAGCAGCGCCTCGACGAGCCCTGCCGACTGGCGCGGCCAGACGCCGAGCGCGTCGCCCGGTTCGTACGAAAGCCCCGAGTGCGCGAGCGAGAGCGCAATGTGGCGAACTTCCTTGGCCGATCCGGCGCCGCTCAGGACGTCCTTGCTGATCAGCCGCGCGGCAAAAGGCAGCGCTCTCGTCCATTTCTCTTCGGGCGCTTCGACTTCGGCTTCGTCTGTCGCTTCGTCGGCAGCGACGGCAGCGGGAGCGGCGGCCTGCAGCACGGGCCAGAGCGCCTCGCGAAAGCTCGCGAAGGCCGGTGCCGTATCGCCGTCGGCCTCGACGCAAGCGATCAGGCGCCTGGCACCGAGCTTTTCAAGCTGCGCGTCGAGCGCTTTGCCGAAGTGGCAGAACTTCGTGTAGTTGCGGTCGCCGAGCGCGAGCACCGCGTAGTTAAGACCGGCGAGCGGCTCGCCGCCGGCTGCCTCAGCCGCGTCAAGCTCGGCGACGAGGGCGCCGGCCGAATCCGGCGCTTCGCCTTCGCCGTGCGTGCTCGCGATGATGACGGCGTGCTTGAGTTCGGCGAGCCTGGCAAGCGAGAGCGCACCAAGGCTTTGTGCGCTCGCGGCAAAGCCCTTGCCCTTGGCTTCCTTGCTGAGCTTCTTGGCAAGTCCCTCGGCGGTGCCGGTTTGCGAAGCGAAGGCGACGCCAAGCGCAAGGCGGGCGACCGGCGCCGCAAGGCGCGCCTGCCCCTGCGCGGCGAGCTTGGTCATCAGGCCGGCGAAGAAACCGTTGAGCCAGGCGCGCTGGTCGGCGCTGAAGGGCGCGTCTTCCGGGAGCAGCGCGATCACCGGCGGGGCAAATCCGGATTCTGAGGCCGGTGCGTTCATCGCGGTTCGACTCCGGCAAGCACCTGCAGCGCAGCGACGTCGCTCCGGCGCGCGAAATCGACGAAGCTCTCGCTGCCGCTGCGCTCCTTGAGATAGCCCTGCAGCAGCCGCTCGATCAGCGGCGGCAGCTCGCTGAAAGCGACGTTCTTGACGAGCTCGCGGCCAAGCCCGCGTTCCTGCTCGACGCCGCCGCCGACATAAACGTGGTAGCCCTCGACCGTCGCCTCGCCCTCAGCCGGCGCGACCTGCGCGCCGAGCAGGCCGATGTCGGCGATGTAGTGCTGCGCACAAGAGTGCGGGCAGCCGGTCAGGTGGATGTTGATCGGCTGCTCGAGCTTGACGCGCTCGTCGAGATGGCGCGCGAGCACGACCGCCTGGCTCTTGGTATCGGTCGCCGAGAAACGGCAGCCGGTGTTGCCGGTGCAGGCGACGACGCAGCCGAGGACATTCGACGCGCTCGTCGCCAGACCCGCCGCCGCGATCGCCGCGCATGCGGCTTCGACGGCTTCATTGGCGACGTTCGGAATGATCACGTTCTGCCAGACGGTGACGCGCAGGCTGCCGTCGCCGAAGGTCTCGGCGACCTGCGCGAGCGCGTGCATCTGCGAGACGCTCATGTGACCGACCGGAATCGCGACGCCGATCGACGAAAGCCCGCTCTGGGCCTGCGCGCGCACGCCAAGGTGGCCGTGCTTGTCGACGGGCGGCCGCGGCGAACCGCTCGCGGCGGCAATAAAGCGCAGCGGAAAGGCGAGCTTGTCCTGAACGAGTTCGAGGAAGCGCGGCACCCCGATGCGGTCGAGGACGTAGCACAGGCGCGCTTTCTTGCGATCGGTACGGTCGCCGTGCTCGGCGAAGACGCGCAGCATCGCGCTCGTTACGGCGACCGCTTCGCCGGGCGCGACGAGGATGCCGCAGTCGTCGGCAAAGCGCTGGTGGCCGGTGACGCCGGCGAGGAAGACGCGAAAGTAGATTCCGTCCTCGATCGCGTCGAGGCCGTCGACGCGCGTCGCGATGAAGCCGATGTCGTTGGTGTCGGTCACCGCGCTGACCGCGCCGCCGCCGTCGAAGCTGACGTTGAACTTGCGCGGCAGGCCAAAGAGGTCGCGGCTGTTGTTGAGCGTGATCTGCAGCGCCTTGGCGAGCGGCCGCGTGTCGATCAGTTCGGAAGGGTCGATGCCGGCAAGCGGCGAAGCGGTGATGTTGCGCACGTTGTCGGCGCCGGCGCCGCGCGAGGAGAGACCGACGTCGGCAAGGCGGGTCAGGAGCTCGACGATCGCCTTCGGCGCGATTTCGCGGATCTGGATATTGCCGCGCGTCGTCACGTCGCCGCGGCCGTTGCCAAGCTCGCCCGCGATGTCGGCGAGCGCGCGCAACTGCGTCGCCGACAGCACGTTGCCGGGAATGCGCACGCGCACCATGAAGGCTTGCTGCGCCGGCGCCACCCAGAAAAGGCCGAAGAACTTGAAGCGATAGACGTCGCCGCCGGCGGGCGGGCGATTCTCCCGCGCGTGCGCGGCGACCATTTCCCACATGTCGAGCGGGTCGCGCTCGCGCTTCATCTTTTCTTCGTTGGTGATCTCGTCGAGCGGCCAGCCGAACCATCGCTCCTCGGCGAGATTCTCGGCGCCGGAAGCGGCATCGGCGGTGAGGCGGCCGCTCGCGTCAAGGCCGACGAAAGCGTTGCCGGCGGCAAGCCCGGCCGTGAAGCCCTGCAGGTACTCCTTCTGCGCGGTCGAAAAACCGGTGTTCGCCGCGATCGTTTCAGCTGCGTTCATTGCCAGCTCCGTCGCTCAGACGCGCGCGGCGACGGTTGCCGCCGCGGACTTGGCAGGCTCCGCGACCGCGCGCGTGCGGAAGGTCGCGTAAAGCGCGAGCCCCGTCATCAGGAAGCCGCCCGCGAAGTTGCCGAGCGTCACCGGGATCTGGTTCCACCACCACCAGTCGAGCGACGTCGCTTGCGCGCCGAGCATGATCCCGGCGGGAATGACGAACATGTTGACGACCGCGTGCTCGTAGCCGAGGCCGAAGAATATGCAGATCGGCAGCCAGGCAGCGACGGTCTTGGAGATCGTCGACTGGCCGACGACGGCCATGACGACGCCAAGGCAGACCATCCAGTTGCACAGCATCGCCTTGACGAAAGCCGCGCCCCAGCCGGCCATCCCGTGCGCAGCATAGGCGAGCGTCTTGGCGTCGGCGATGGCGACGATGCGATCGGCCATGGCGCCGCCCGGCGTCTGGCCGAAAGTCGTGAGCGCCGCCCAGAGCATGAAGGCGTAGGCCATGCTGCCGGCAAGGTTGCCGATGAAGGCCCACGCCCAGTTGCGCAGCGTCGCGGTCAGGCGGATCGCACCAGCCATCTGCGCCATCGGCAGGACGGCAAAGCTGCCGGTGACGAGCTCGAGGTTCAGGAGAACGATCATCACGAAACCGACCGGAAAAATCAGCGCGCCGACGATCGCCAGGCCGGTCTGCACGGCAGCGGTGATCGCAAGACTCGTCGCGATGCCGAGGATGGCGCCCGAGAGCGCGCCGCGAATGAGGAGATCAGAGACCGGCAACGCGGCTTTGCGCGTCCCCGACTCGATGAGGGCGCTGACGACTTCGGCAGGTTTCAGGTAATCCATGGCTTCTATCCTTGCAAATGGCTAAATGCCTGGCGATGCGCCAGGACAGGCTGTGCCAACGCAAGCGCCATGCCAGTCGTCCCAAAGCGATTAATTGAGTGTTTTACTCGGCTTTTTTGCGAATCTCGGCGCTCGAACCAGCGCTTCGCGCACCAGTTCGGGGGCTCGCGATGCTGGTTTTGGTGCGGCGCCGCCCGTCGACGAACCCGGGCCGACGCGCTCTCGCGTGCGCCGGGCCGGTTCGCCGCTTACGGGTCGCGGTGCGTGGTGAGCGCGCGCAGAACCGGCGAGGAGAACTCGCGGCGCGCCAGAACGACGACGATGACGATCGTCGAGATGATGAAGAGCCAGGCCGAGACCATCCACGACATCACCGCCATGCCGAAATAGTAGGCGCGCAGGCCGCGATTGAAATCGTTGCCCGCGCACGAATTGACCGCGGCAAACTTTCTTGCCTGTCTTTCCGCCTCTTCCTCGGTCGGGTCCTGCGGCACCGACCCCAGCGTGATCGAGAGCAGATTGAACTGCCGCAGCGCCCAGGTGAATTTGAAATAGGCGATGACAAAAACGCCGAGCAGAACGAGGAGCTTGAGCTCGGTCGTTTCGCGCGACAGTCCGCGCGAGAACGGCAGCTCGGACGCTGCGCTCATCAGCTGGTCGAGCGTTCCGAGCGCCGCGAACAGCGCGGCGATGATGTAGATCGTCGTGTTGGCATAGAAGGAGAGGCTGGGCAGCAGGTTGGCGATCAGCGCCGCATCGACGATGCGCGGATTGCGCCTGACCATGACGCGACCCCATCCGAGGCGCAGGGCGTGCGTCGCTTCGTGCAGCGTCGTGCGCCCGCTCCAGCCGCGCTCGACGAGCTGCTCGTAACCGAGCCAGCAGAGGACGAACCAGGCGAGGCCCGCCCAGTCGAGCCAGGAAAGCTTGGCGATGAAAGCGGCAAAGGTCATATTGGTTGGGCGTTCTTAAGTTGGAAACGAAATTCTAGCGGCTTGTCAGTGCGCCCGGGGCGGTGTCGAGCGAGCCGTCGGTCGCCGTTCCCGAGACCGCGGCTGCGAGCATGTCGATGAAGGCGCGCGTCTTCGTCGGCATCAGCCGACGCCCGGGGAAAACCGCCCACGCCGTGTGCGCCGGCAGGCTCCACTCCGGGAGGACTCGTCGCAGTTCGCCGCGACGCACGCTGGCCGCGGCAAAGTAGTCAGGCACTGCGGCGATGCCGACGCCGGCACGCGCCAGGCTGATCAAAAGTTCCGGTGCATTGGCCGTGGCGCGCCCGGCAGGCACGCCTTGCCAGTGCGCCTTGCCGCGCGACAGCTGCCAGGGGACCGCTTCACCGCTGCGCCCGAGCAGACGCAAGGCCTCGTGCGCCGAGAGATCGTCGGGGCTCGCCGGCTCGCCGTGCTCGGCAAGATAGGCAGGTGCCGCGTACAGCCCGCTTGAGAAAACTGCGATCCGGCGCGCCGCCAGCAGGCTGTCGTCGGGCAGCTCGCCCATGCGCAGGGCGAGGTCGAAGCCCTCGCCGAGAAGATCGACGCGCCGCGGCGAAAGGTCGATTTCGAGTTGCACGGCCGGATGCAAGGCGACAAAGGCGGCGAGCATGTCGGTGAGCAGCAAATTCGCGAAATCGCTCGGCATCGAGACGCGCAGCCGACCGCTCGGGCGCAGCTGGCGAAATTCGGCGAGCGCCTTCACCGCATCGACTTCGCTTGCGAGCTGACGCGCGTGTTCGAGCAACTGTTCGCCGAACTCGGTGAGCGTGAGCCGCCGCGTCGTGCGCAGCATCAGGCGCTCGCCGAGCTTTTCTTCAAGCGAGGCAATCCTGCGCGACACCGTCGATTTCGGCAGCGCCATGCGCTCGGCGGCGCGGCTGAAGCTGCCGGCCTCGGCGACGCGGGCAAAAATCAGCAGATCGTTGGCTTCGTATTGTTCCATGCGTGGAACGATGATAACCGATTTAAGGACTTCTGATCATGAGGCTGATCCAATACCATCGCTTCACCGTCAACATCAACCCCCAAGGAAAGCAATGAAGATCCT
>CAZALA010000135.1:0-10246 GCA_964485725.1 uncultured Propionivibrio sp.
GCCCCTGCCGGTGTCGCCGGCGATGGCGCCGATCGCCGCACCGCCCGCCGCGCCGCGCACGAGGCCGCGCGCGCCTTCGCCGCCCTGGGCAGGCGGGGGCGGCGCCACGGGCTGGGCTCGGACGGGTTGCGAGGCGAGCGCGACCGGATCGATGCCGGTATTGCCGACGGCCCAGCGATGGCATTCGCCTTCGTCCCTTTTCTGCGCTTCGGCGCTCTGGCCCTTCGCCGGGTAAATGATCGGCGCGGCGCTGGCGCTGCCGAAGGCGCCGGCCACCGCCAGCAGCAGCGCGCCCAGCATCAGTTTGTCCTGCCTGCGGTAGAGCATCTTTCTTCCTTTCTGCAAAACCGATCGACCCCGAGGGCCTCGGTCATCACTGCGAAGTTGAATCGGTACGGGCATTGCTGTACGGCGCCTCATCCTTGCGGCCTGCAATCAGGCGCTACAAAGCCTTTTCCTGCGGCGCCGTGACGCGGCGAATCGCTTCGATGATTTCGGCGCCCGGCGTCGATTTCCTGAAAAAACCCGCGCAGCCGAGCGCAAAAGCTTCGCGCCGCAAGGCCGGGTCGTCGAAAGCGGTGATGAAAATGACGGGGAGCTGACGCTTCTGCTCGGCGAGGAGCCGCAAGAGGTCGATGCCGGACATGCCTTCGAGCCGGATATCGAGCAGCAGGCAGTCGAATTTCGGCTGCTTTTCGTCGGCGAGAAAAGCCTCCGCCGAGGGATAGCTGATCGGGCTGAAGTTGGCCAGGCGCAAGACGCGGCTGAGCGAAGTGCACAGGCTGCTTTCGTCATCGACTACCGCAATATAGGTATTCATCTTCCTGCCCGTCGGATTTGACGGCAAGATTAGCGCCGCCGGCGGGGCTGCGGTACTGCCCTTTAGGGAAGGTCGGCGGCGTTCGTCGAGAACAAGCCCGCCACCTGCACCAGGCGCGCGAGTTCGGCCGAGGTGCGCACCTTGAGCTTGCTCGTAATCGCCGAACGGTGCAGCTTGACCGTGCGCTCGTGGATGGCGAGGTCGTCGGCGATCTGCTTGTTGAGCCTGCCGCGAACGACGTGTTCGAGGACTTGGCGTTCGCGCGGGGTAAGCTCGGCAAAGCGTTCCCGCTGCTGCCGCCGCTGCTCGTTTTCGCTGCGCTCGCGGCGATCGCGCTCGAGCGCGCGCCGCACGGCGTCGATGAGTTCGCCAATCGGCGCGCATTTTTCGAGAAAGTCTTCGGCGCCCCGGCGCATCGCGCGCACCGACGACGGGATGCTGCCGGCGCCGGTGAGGAAAATGACCGGCAGCTTGACGCCCGATTGCAGCAGGGCCTCCTGCAACTCAAGCCCGCCAATGCCCGGCATGTTGAGATCGGCGATGACGCAGCCCTCCGTCTCGGGCGAGATTCCGGCAAGCAGCGTCGCGGCCGAGTCGAAGGTCTTCACCGCGAAGCCCGACGCCTTGAGCAGACGCGCAATCGCCGCGAGGAAGAGCGGGTCGTCATCGACGAGGTGGAGGACGGGCGGCAGCGTCGTCACAGCAAGGCCTCGTCGCGTGCACGCTGCGGCACGTCGCCTTCGGCGCGCTGCAAGGTGAAGTGAAAGGTGGCGCCGCGCGTCGCGTTGTTGTCGGCCCAGATCCTGCCGCCGTGCGCCTCGACGATCGTGCGCGAAATCGCGAGCCCCATTCCCATGCCACCGCTCTTGGTCGTGAAGAAAGGCTCGAAGCCGCGACTCATCACCTCGGGCAAGAGGCCGCAGCCCGAGTCGCTGACGGCCACCTCGACCATGCCGTCCCTGGTCAGGCCGGCGCGCACGATGAGGCGCTGCTGCTCGCCGCCCGGCGCGTTGTCGATCGCGTCCATGCCGTTCATCATCAGGTTGATCATGACCTGCTGCAGGTGCACGCGGTCGGCGAGAACGGGCGGCAGGCTGGCGGAAAGGAAGGTCTCGATCCGGATGCGCCGGCCGAGCGCATCGGAGCGCACGAGCGAAACGACTTCGTCGACGACGCGCGAGAGGTCGAGCGCCTGCAATTCGGTGTTGCGGCGCTTGAGTAGCAGGCGCAGCCGGTCGATGACTTCGCCCGCGCGCTGGTCTGCCTTTTGAATGTCGGCGACGATCGCACGCAGATCCTCGAGGTCGGGGTAATCATCGCGCAGGATGATTTCGGCCGCCTCGGCGTTGCGCAGGATCGCGCCGAGCGGCTGGTTGAGCTCGTGCGCGAGCGAAGTCGTGAGCTCGCCGGCGGTCGAGACGCGGTTCATGTGCGCAAGCTCGGCAAAGTGCAGCCGCTTGTCGGCTTCGCTTGCCTTCTGCTCGGTGATGTCGATCGAGATGCCGGTCAGCCGTTCGGCTTTGCCGGCGGCGTTGCAATGCCGCTGCCCGCGCACCGACAGCCAGCGCACGCTGCCGTCGGGCAAGAGGACGCGATACTGCGTGAGCAGCGGGGCGTCGCTGTCGATGGCCTCGCGGATCGCATCGCGCAGCGCTTCGCGGTCGTCGGGGTGGGCCGCGGACAAGATGTCCTGCAGCATCATCGTCGCGCAGCGCTCGTCAGGATGCGGCAAGAGTTCGTTCATGCGCGGGCTCGCCCACACCCGGCGCGTCTCGAGGTCGATGCTCCAGAGGCCCGCGCCCGCCGATTCCATGGCGAGGCGCAGGCGCTCCTTGCTCTCGCGCAAGCTCAGTTCCGAACGCCGCCGCCAGAGCGCGGCGGCGATGATCTCGGCGACGCGCCGCAGCCGCTCGACGATCGCCGGCGGCCATTCGCGCTCGGCAAGGCGGGTGGCGAAGGTGACGAAGCCGAACACCTCGCCGCCCGAAGTCGCAATCGGAAACATCAGCGTGCTGCGCGTGCCGTAGGCGCGCAGGCTTTCCGCGTCAATCGCGGCTTCCGGCGGCAGCCCGGCAAGCGAGGGCAGGATGATCGTCTTGCCGGCGATGAGCTGCTGCCGCGCCCACGGGAAGAATCCCTGCGAAGCGACGTCGCGCTGCGGCGGCGAACCGACCTCGCGGCGATAGAGACTGACGAGAAAATAATCCTCGCTGTCGGCGAAGACCTCATTCTGCCACACCGTCGTATGGTCGAGCCCGGCGCAGGCGCAGACGCGCTGCTGCGCCTGCCGGATTTCGTCGTCGACGCGGTCGGACGAGACGACGACAAAGCGCGTCGCCAGCTCGCCGATCAGCGCGTCGAGGCGCGCCTCTTCGGCCGCCTGGGCGTCGTCGCGCTTGCGCCCGGTGACGTCGAGCGAAATCCCGGTGACGAAATCGGTTTCGCCGTCGCTCGCGTGGTGCGCGCGAACGCGCGAGGCAATCCAGCGGACGCTGCCGTCGGCACCACGAACCCGGTACTCGCAGACTTCCTCGCGCCGCGAACGCGGTACCGTGACGAGCGTCCGGCGCAGGTTTTCCTGATCGTCGGTGTCGATCAGCAGCGCGACTTGCAGCCAGGTGAGCGCCGCGTCCGGCGCGAGGCCGTGAATTTCCCGCGCCTTGGCGTTCGCCGCGAAGGTCTTGGTCGCCAGGTTGAAGCTCCACAGGCCCGCGTCGGCCGAGTCGTCGGCAATCAGCGGCGCCGCCTGCCTGTTCTCGCGCGGCCGCTCGCAGCGCCGGCGCGCGATCAGCGCGGCGAATGTCCGCGCGAAAGCCCGCAGGCGCTCGATCAGGCTGTCGGGCCAGATGTGTTCGGCGTGCAGCGTATTGAAAAAGAGAAAAGCCTCGACCTCGTTAGCTTTGCCCGGCAGCGGCAAGGCGAGCGTGCTCTTGATGCCGTAGCGGCGAGAAAGTTCGGCGTCTGCGCTCGCCTCGGGTGGCAGCGTATCCATCGACGAGACGGCGACCACCGCGCCGGCGGCAAGCTGTTTGCGGAAACGCGGAAAGGCATTGTCGGCATGCGACTGCTCGATCAGCGCGCCGCCGCCCGGGGCGTGCCAGTAATGCGTCAGGCGATAGGCCTCGGCGCTTCCCGCGACGCGCTGCCACAGCGTGCAAAGATCGAGACCGAGGCAGCGACAGAGGCGCGCCTGCGCCGACTCGATTTCGGCGTCGATCGCGTCCGCCAGGACGCCGGCAAAACGCACGGCAAGATCGGCGAGCAAGGCCTCCAGGCGCAGCTCTTCGTCCGGCAGGGCGCAGGGCTCGTGCGAAGTCATGACACTCTGCTCGCGCGCGGCCGCGGCAAGCGAAAGCGGCGAAAGGCGACAAAAGCCGCTGCAACAAGGCGCTCAGTCACTGCCAGACACCCCCCACGGAATCAACAAGACGATTGGCGAGCTTGACTGCCATGACCGCGGGATGAGAAATTTTCGATCCGCGGCTCGGAACCAACCGACCAAATTCCAAGGCTGAATCTTACTGCGGGGCCTGCAGCTATGGCAAATCAGCGCGTCCGCGCCGCTGGCCGCTCTCGGCGCAGGGCGCGGAGAGTGCCAGTGGCTCAGCGCATCAACCGGTCACCGGGCGTAACAGGCAATGCGTATCGCGCCCTATGCCAATTGCGTTGCGGCCTCAGACGGCGCTTGTCGTCGACGGCACCCATTTGTAGGGATAAGCCGGCTCCTTGTAGCCGTCCGGCTTTTGCCGCTTCGGCAGGACGATTTTCGGCCGCTTCATAGCCTTGTAGGGGATGCGCGAAAGGAGGTGGCTGATGATGTCGAGGCGAACCTGTTTCTTGTCGTTCGACTGCGCGACGAACCACGGCGCCCAGGCGCTGTCGGTCTTTGCGAACATCGCGTCGCGCGCCCGCGAGTAGTCATACCAGCGCCCGTAGGACTTAAGATCCATCGGCGAAAGCTTCCAGGTCTTGCGACCGTCGTCGATGCGCTGCGTGAGGCGCCGCTGCTGCTCCTCGGGACTCACTTCGAGCCAGTACTTGAGCAGAATGATTCCCGACTCGACCATCAGCTTCTCGAAGAGCGGCGCAAGATCGAGGAAGCGCTCGGCCTGCTCCTCGCTGCAAAAGCCCATGACGCGCTCGACGCCGGCGCGGTTGTACCAGCTGCGGTCGAAAATCACGACTTCGCCGGCGGCCGGCAGGTGCTGCAAATAGCGCTGCGCGTACATCTGCGATTTCTCGCGCTCGGTCGGCGCCGGCAGGGCGACGACGCGGAAGACGCGCGGGCTCACCCGCTCGGTCAGGGCCTTGATCGTGCCGCCTTTGCCGGCGCCGTCGCGCCCCTCGAAAATGACGCAGACCTTGAGGCCTTTGGCGACGACCCACTCCTGCAATCTGACGAGCTCGACGTGGAGCTTTTCGAGTTCGCGCTCATACTTCTTGCGGTCGAGCTTGCCTGCGGCCGGGACCGTCGCTGCCTTGACTGCCTGCTTCTTTCCCATTTCGCCTCCTCCAGGTCATGATTGAAGCCCGGGTCCGGAAAGCCATGTGGCGCTTCCTGACCCCCGTAGGACGTCTTCGCGGCGAGACTAGCGCCGGCGGCAGCCGCCCGATACTGCCCTTTAGGGAAGGTCGGCGGCCGGCTTGACGCCGGCGGTCGAACGCAGTGCGGCAAAGCGTTCGATCGCCATGCGCGCGTTGAAGAGCAGACGTTCGCGGCCGAGCGTGTCGGCAAGTCCCGCATGGCGAACGGTCTCCAGCACACCGGGATTGAGCCCGGCGAGCCAGACCGTGACGCCGCGCTCGGCGAGCCGCTTTTCGCCTTCGATCAGCGCCTGCAAGGCCGAGTATTCGATGTCCGGGACGCGGCTCATGTCGAGCGCCAGGACTTGCGGCTGGTATTCATCGACGAGCGCGAGGATCTTCTCGCCGACGTTCTGAGCATTGACGAAGAAGAGCCGGCCTTCGGGGCGCACGATGAGGAGGCCGTCGAAGGTCTCGTCGTCGGGATGCTCGGGCGAGAGCGGGCGCAGGACGTCGGCGCCGCGCTTGCGCCCGATCACCGAGACGCGCGGGTGCGCGGTCTGGCTGGCGAGGCCGAGCAGCGAGACGATGATCGCGATGACGATGCCCTGCAGCGTGCCGAAGACGAGGACGCCGAGGCAGGCGATTGCCGCCCAGCGGAATTCCATCGCGCGCACGCGGCGGATGAGAATGAACTCGTGAGGCTCGATCAGGCCGACCGAATAGAAAATGACGACCGCGGCGAGCGTCGCCTTCGGCAGGAGGCCGAGCACGGGCGCGAGTAGCAGCATCGTCGCCGCGGCGGCGCCGGCGGTGACGAGCGAAGCCTTCTGCGAAGTGCCGCCGACGGCGCGCACGACCGCCGTCTGCGAGGTGCCGCCGCCTGCCGGCATCGCGCCAAAAAAGGCACCGGCAAGGTTGGCTGCGCCGGTCGCGGCGAGTTCGCGGTTGGCCTTGATTTTCGGGTCGGCCGGCACGGCGAAAGCGCGGCCGGCGGCGATCGTCTCGGTAAAACTCATGAGCGCGATGCCGACGGCGCTGGGCAGAAGCGTGGTAACGAGCGCCAGGTCGGGCAGTTGCAGCGAGGGCAAGCCCTGCGGAATCAGCCCGACCGTCGCCACGCCTTGCGCGCCGAGCGCGAGCCAGGCCGAGGCGGCGATCGCCGCGCCAACGGCGATCAGCGGCGCCGGCAGCCGCGGCAGGAAGCGCTCGATCAGGATGAGGATGGCAAGCGTCGCGGCAGCGACCGCCAGCGTCGCCAGCGAAGTTTGCGGCAGATGGCCGACGAGGCTCGCGAGGTCGCGGAAGAAACCCTGCTTGTCGAGATGGATGCCGAGGAGCTTGGGAAGCTGGTCGAGCACGATGACAAGACCGATGCCGGCCTTGAAACCAATGAGCACCGGCGTCGAAATGAAGTTGGCGACAAAGCCGAGGCGCAGGAGCGAAGCGGCGATCAGGATCGCGCCAACGAGCGCCGCGAGCGTTGCCGCTGCGACGAGAACGAGCGCGGCAGCGTCCACGCTCCCCCCCGGAACGACGCTCGCAAGCGCGCTGCCGGTGAGAATCGCGAGCGTCGTCGTCGAGCTGACATTGAGCACGCGCGAGCTGCCGAGCAGCGCATAAATGACCATCGGCACGAAGGCCGTATAAAGGCCGACCGCGACCGGCAGGCCCGCCACTGTCGCGTAGGCCATCGCCTTGGGGATGACGACCGCCGCCGCCGTCAGTCCGGCGACGATGTCGAGCCGCAAGCCCCCAGGCTCCTTGCCGGTGGCGTTGGCCGCGGCCGCATTCGCTTTCATCGTCCCTCCCTGTGGGCCCGCGCAGTTGCGAAAAATCATTGTGCCCCGCCGGCATGCCGGCGGCAAGCGCTGCGCCGCGGAGGAGGACGAGCGCCCGCAGCGAGCGCGGAACGATTGCGGCCGGTGCCGCTCGAACGGAGCGATTGCCCTCGCGAGGAGCACGCCATGACCGCCATCCCGAGACCCACTTCCGCTACCCGGCTCGTCCTGCTCGTCGCCACGAGGAAGGGCGCCTGGTTCTATTACAGCGACGGCGAGCGCGAGAACTGGCGCGTCGATGGCCCGCACTTTCTCGGCCACATCGTGAGCCACCTCGTCCTCGATCCGCGCGATGGCCGCACGCTGCTCGCCGCCGCGAAGACCGGCCACCTCGGGCCGACGATTTTCCGCTCGACCGACTTCGGCCGAACCTGGACAGAAGCCGGGCGACCGCCGGCTTTTGCGCCGCCGCAGAACGGCCTCTCGGCGCGCTCGGTCGATCACACTTTCTGGCTCACCCCCGGCAACGCCGGCGAGCCCGGTGTCTGGTACGCCGGCACTTCGCCGCAAGGCCTTTTCCGTTCCGACGACGGTGGCCAGACCTGGTCGCCTTTTTCGATGATCAACGACGACGCGCAGTTCCGCGAGTGGATGGGCAGCGAAAAAGACGGAACGCCCGACGGGCCCAAGCTGCACTCGATCATCGTCGATCCGCGCGACGCCCGGCACCTGTACCTTGGCATGTCGGGCGGCGGCGTGCACGAGTCGCGCGACGGCGGGCAGAGCTTCTCGACGCTCGTCGAAGGCATGGAAGTGGTCGAGGGTTTCGACCCGAGTCTCGTCACTTTCCACGACCCGCATTGCGTGCGCATGGCGCCGTCCAATCCCGACCGCCTCTATCAGCAGAATCATTGCGGCATTTACCGGCTCGACCGGCCTGCGACGCGCTGGCAGCGCATCGGCAAGGCGATGCCGGCTTCCGTCGGCGACATCGGCTTCCCGCTCGTCGTCCATCCGCGCGACGCCGACACCGCCTGGGTTTTCCCGATGGACGGCACCGAGGTGTGGCCGCGCACGAGCCCGGGCGGGCGGCCGGCCGTCTATGCGACGCGGGACGCCGGCGCGAGCTGGCAGCGCCAGGACCAGGGCCTGCCCGGCGAACAGGCGTGGTGGACGGTCAAGCGCCAGGCGATGACTTGCGACCGGCAGGAGAACGTCGGCCTTTATTTCGGAACGACGAGCGGCGAGCTCTGGGCGAGCCGCGACGAGGGCCAAGAATGGCGATGCATCGCGCGCCACCTGCCTGAAATCTACGCCGTCGAAACGGCTGAGCTCGCCGCAGTCAAGGAGGTGGACGAGGCCGCCGAGGCAGCCGAGGCGGACGAAGCCGACGAACTCGCCGACATCGAGGCAATCAGCTGAAGGCCACCACGATGCGCGTACTGATCCCGGGCGCCCTCATCTCCTACACGAACTGCAACTGGGTCGAAACCGAGGGCGAGACGCTCGCCGCGGTCCTTGCCGACCTCGACCGTCGCTATCCGGGGATGCGCTTTCGCATGATCGACGAGCAGGGACGCATCCGCCGCCACATGCGCTTCTTCCATGGCGGCGAGATGCTCAATGACATCGCGCAGCCGCTCGCCGCCGACAAGGAGCTCCTGATCGTCCAGGCGCTGAGCGGCGGCTGATACGGCAGCTCAGACAGCGGTGAGCTTGGCGTAAGCGAGCGCCAGCCACTTCATTCCGTGCGTGGCGAAATTCACCTGCACGCGGGCGTCGGCGCCGGCCTCGGCGGCAACGATGACACCCTGGCCGAACTTGGCGTGCGCGACGCTCTGGCCGATGCGAAAACCGCCGACTGTCGCCGCGGCGTAGGGCGACGGCTGCGGGGTGGGGTGCGAGAACGATCCTGAAGCAGACGACGGCGCAGATGCGGCGCGCCAGGACGCGCCGCCGTACGTGGGCGTCGTGGTTCTGGGAGCAGCGCCGGCGGCGTGTCCGATCTTGCGCAGCAGCGCCTCTGGCAATTCTTCGAGGAAAAGCGAGGGAATGCAGTAACGCGTCTTGCCGTGCAGCATTCGCGTCTGCGCGTAAGAAAGGTAAAGCCGCTTCCTGGCGCGCGTCACGGCGACGTACATGAGGCGGCGCTCTTCCTCGAGGCCGTCGGCTTCCTGCGTCGAGTTGTCGTGCGGAAACAGGCCCTGCTCGAGCCCGGTGATGAAGACCGCGTCGAATTCGAGCCCCTTGGCCGCATGCACGCTCATCAGCTGCACCGCGTCCTGGCCTTCGCCGGCCTGGTGTTCGCCGGCTTCGAGCGAGGCGTGCGCGAGGAAGGACGCCAGCGCGTCGCCTCCCTCTGGATTGGCGAGCGTATCGCTCTCTTCCTGCAGGAAAGTCGTCGCCGCATTGACGAGCTCGTCGAGATTCTCGAGCCGGTCGCGGCCTTCCTTTTCGCTCAGGTAGTGCTCGCGCAGGCCGCTCTTCTCGATCAGATGGTCGATCACTTCGGGCAGCGGCAGGCTGGCGGTTTCCGAGCGCAGCGTCTCGATCAGGCGGATGAAGTTGGCCAGCGACGAGCCGGCCTTTCCCGAGAGGCTCGCGGCCGCGTTGTAGAGGCTCGACTGCGTGCGCCGCGCGGCTTCCTGCAGGCTTTCGATGCTGCGGCTGCCGATGCCGCGCGCGGGAAAATTGACGACGCGCATGAAAGCCGTGTCGTCGTCCGGATTGCCGATGAGGCGCAGATAGGCAAGCGCGTGCTTGACTTCCTGGCGATCGAAAAAGCGCAGTCCGCCATAGACGCGATAGGCGACGCCGGCCGAAAAAAGCTGGTGCTCGAGCACGCGCGACTGCGCGTTCGAGCGATAGAGCAGCGCCACCTGGTTGCGCGAGAGGCCTTCGCGCGTGAGCTCGCGCACTTCGTCGACGACAAAGCGCGCTTCGTCGAGGTCGGAAAAGCCTTCGAAGACGCGGATCGCTTCGCCGGCGCCGGCGGAGGTCCACAGGTTCTTGCCGAGGCGGGTGCGGTTGTTCTTGATCAGCGCGTTGGCGGCGTCGAGGATGTTGCCGTGCGAACGGTAGTTCTGTTCGAGCCGGATCACTTTTTCGATCGCGAACTCGC
>CAZALA010000136.1:0-10191 GCA_964485725.1 uncultured Propionivibrio sp.
TTCAATTCCGGTGTTTCGACGATCCATTGAACCGGCATGCGCTATTGCACCCTATCTCCTTTCTCCGACCGCGGGATATAGGGCGCAATAACCGAAGGGCATTGCGCCGCCCGCGATCGAGCGCGGCAGGAACTTGCACCGGCAAGCGCAGTCAATTGTTTCGCGGAGGAAGACCGATCATCCGCGCCAACGACCAGGGGGAAGCATGAAGGGCGACCAGAAAATTATCGACATCCTCAACGCCTTGCTGACGGGCGAGCTGACTGCCGTCGACCAGTATCTGATCCACGGCGAGATGTACGCCGACATGGGCTTGAACGCGTTGGCCGCCAAGGCGCTGCACGAATCGGATCACGAACGCCGGCACGCGCGCGCGCTGATCGAGCGCATCCTGTTTCTCGAAGGCGTTCCCGACCTGGCGCGGCGCGAAGCGCTGCACGTCGGCAGCAACGTCCCGGAGATGCTGCACGCCGACCTCGCCCTCGAGTACAAGGTCGCTGGCGAACTGAAAAAAGCGATGGCCGAGTGCGAGAAGGCCCATGACTTCGTGAGCCGCGACATGCTCGGAGTCCAGCTCGAAGATACCGAGATGGATCACGCTTACTATCTTGAAAAGCAGATCGGACTCATCGATCTCCTTGGCCTTGGCAACTATCTCCAGAGCCAGATCGGTTCGGCAGCGCAGGAGGGTGCATGAAGAGCGAGGGCGAGATCGTCGATGCGCTCAACAAGGTGCTCAAGCACGAGCTGACTGCGATCAACCAGTATTTCCTGCATGCACGGATGTTCCGCCACTGGGGCCTCGACAAGCTCAATGAGCACGAGTACCGGCAGTCGATCCGCGTCATGAAGGAAGCCGACCGGCTGATCGAACGCATTCTCTTTCTTGAAGGCCTGCCCAATATGCAGAGTCTGGGCAAGCTCTTTATCGGCAAACGCGCTGCCGAATGCCTCGCCGGCGACCTGCAGTTCGAGCGCGACCTCCACCGGCCGCTGCTCGTGGTGACGATCGCGCGTTGCGAGGACTTGCGCGATTACGTAAGCCGCGATCTTATCGAAGACCTGCTCGAGGCGTGCGAAGAGGCGATCGACTGGATCGAGACGCAGCAGCGGTTGATCGCCGACATCACGCTGCCCAACTATCTGCAGGCGCAGTTAAACCCGGGTGAGGACTGAAACCGTCAGCGAGGCGCGGCGACCGCTTACGGTTTTTTGACCCAGGCCGTGCAATAGCCTTCCGGCGCGACTTCGGTATCGCCTGGAAAGATCTTGCAGCCGCCAAGGTCCTTCGGCGTCTTGCCGGGAACAAACTGCAGGCAGTTCGAACACTTCTTGTCGCCTTCGGGCGTGTCCTTGTATTTCATCGCCGTGCGCAGCGGCACGTTCTTCGCGGCAAGCGCTGCGACCGGCGCAGCTACGACGGCGATCACGCCGAATTTCAGCATGCTGCGACGGGACAAATTGATCGAGTCTTTCACGTCGGGGGTCTCCGGTTGAAGTCGGGGGAAGCGATAAGCGCGGGACTGCGCGGGCCGTTCATAATGCCAGAAAAAGACGGCTCTTGGAGATGGGCGCGCGCTTTGCCGGGGGCTTTCATCAAAGCACCGGACAGTCCGCATGCCTGCTTCGACTTCGCCTGAAACGCTGCCGCCTTTTGCCGACGCGAAAGCGATCAACGTCATCGTCGAGACGCCCGCGGGCTCGCGCTGCAAGCTCAAGTACGACGCAAAGTCGGGGCGATTTTCGATCGGCAGCTATCTGCCGCAGGGCTTCAGCTTTCCGTTCGACTTCGGTTTCATTCCGGGGACGCGGGGCGGCGACGGCGATCCGCTCGACGTGCTGCTGATTGCCGAAGGCGGCACGGCGGTCGCCTGCCTGGTGCCGGCGCGCCTCATCGGTGCGCTGCTCGTCGAACAGAGCGAGGACGGCGGCAAACCGGTTCGCAACGATCGCCTGCTCGCCGTTCCGGTCGCTTCGCGGGTCTACGAGAAGCTCACGCAGATCGGCAAGCTGCCGCCGGCCCTGCGCGAGCAGATTGAATATTTCCTCAGCACGTATGGCAGGCTCGCGGGCAAATCGGTGAGCATCGTCGGTCACCGCGACGCCAGAGCCGCGCAGCGCCTCGTTCGCCAGGCCGTGGACAAAGACGCGCAGGGCAAGCAGGCCGGGGCAGCGGCGCTTTAGCCGTTTCTTCCCGCTTCGCGCATTCGGTCCTGGCGCCTGCGCCACCAGGGCAGCACGAGCCAGAGGCCGAAGTAGGCCGCAAGCACCGCGAGCGCAATCACCGTTGCCCAATCCGATCGCCCGGTGACTACGCGTGCGATCAGGTAAAGATCGACACCGATGGCGAGCGCCAGCGGAAACAGGCTGAGCAACAGGAGTTTCGAACAAAGGTGAAGAAAATGCCGTGAAACCGACTCGGGCCGCGTTTGCCGGTGGTAGGCGGCGGGCGTCATGACGAGCGCGACGGCGATCGCCACGAGCGTGATCGCGGCGAGGTGGGCAAGCTGTTCGCGCGCGCTGAGCCGATGCGAAAACGTTTCGTTGAAAACCACGATCAGCTGGAAGCCGAAAAGCGCCTGCACGCCGGGCAGCACCATGCGGCACTCCTCAAGCAGTTTTTCAACGGCCTGCGCGAGCGGCAGTTTTTCGGTCGCGTCCGGGTCGTCGTTGTCGCGGTCTGCAAGGTTCTCAGTCATCGTCGCTTCGCTCGATCGTTTGCCGGCGCCTCGTCCTCCTGGGCGTTTCCGGCTTTCATGCAGGCGATAAGACAGCGACAAAAAACAAAGGTGCGCCAGAGGTTTTGAATTGGCGATGACTTTGTAATATGCTGTCGACATTATTGGAGGCGAGGATGCGAAATCATTTCTGGCTCATCGTGACGGTCGTTGTCAGTACCGGCGTGTCTGCGCAAGTCGTCAAGTGCCGCGATGCGGGCGGCAAAATCCAGTTTGCCGACCATTGCCCGTCGGGCTGGCAGAAGATGCAGGAGGTGCCTACTTCCCATGCACCGCAGACGGCAAACGGCGCCTCACCTGGCTGGCAGCAGCGCGCCACTGAATTTCAGATCCGGCAGAACGAGCGCCGCGACAAGGAACTCGCCGAGAAAAAAGAAAAGGAGATTGCCGCCACCGAATGCGCCAACGCGCGTCGTCGCCTTGAAATCCTGCAGGGCGGAACGCCCTTGATCACGCGCGGCGCTTTTACCAAGGATCCGGAATACCTCCCGGACGAGCGGCGGGCGCTCGAGATCGAGCGCGAGCACAAAACGCTCCTCGGCTGTCGATAAGTGTTTCGCCGCGCCCAGCTCGCGCTCGAAAAGCGGCGCTAGCGCTTCGGCACGGGCAACGGCTGGAATTGCAGTTGCGGCTGCTGTTGCTGAAGCTGCTGCTGATAGATCTGCAACTGCAAGGCCTGCTGCTGGCGCTGTGCCTCGAGACGCTGATCGAATTGCTGCGTCCGCAACTGGTCCTGCTGCCGGCGCAGCTCCTGCTGATCCTGCTGCAACTGCTGGCGCTGGCGGTAAATCTCCGCTTGCTGAACCTGGTCGCCATAAGCGTCGGCGCGGGCGAGCGCGGGAAGAAAACCGATCGCGAAAAGTACGATTGCCTTGCTCATTCTGACCTTCACTGCATCCTTGTACGAGTGCGGGTGGACAACCGGCGGGAGCCGACGTTCCGGTGCGGCGGGCGCGGCCGCTGCTGCGTCGCCACGAGACCGCCGCTTTGGCGCCTGCCGGTGCTGCCAGTTGACATGCAAGGCGCTTAGGACAACCATTTGAAGCAATCGATACGCATTTTTCTCGAGCGCGGAAGGAGGCTGTCATGAGAACCGAAAAACAGCGGAATTCGATCTGGCAGGAATCGATGAGGGTGGGCTTGCCCGAGTTCGACGAAGCGCGAAAGAAAGCGTTCGAGCTCCTCGAGCTCCTGGAAATGCGGCCGATCTATTCGATTGCGAGCGAGACCTTTGCCAGCCGCTTCGAACTCGTACACGAGGCGGTCGAACGCTTCCTCAAGGTCGAGGAAGACCTGTTGAAGCATTATCCGGTCCCCGAGGACGCAAGGTCGCTGCACATCGACGACCACGACAAGATCCGCAGGATGCTGGCGAGAGTGCGCGCCGATTCGCTTGCCGGCAAGAACCGCACGGGGCTTGACGTCTACAAGGCGCTCAGGACCGAGATTCAGAAGCATGTGCTGACCTTCGGCTTCGACGTCAGCAAGCACCGACCGAAACCGGCGCACAAGGCCGAGCCTGCCGCGCCGCACTGAGCGAAAAGCGCCCGCTCGACCGCGCAAGATCGCGCGCCTGCCGGCTCAGACGCCGTCAGCGACCCTCTCCCAGGACGCCCGCTCACCCGGCCCGATGACGAAGAGCGGGTGACATTCGGGGGCCGCGAGCGCTGCCCATTTTTCGAGCAAGGACGGCTTGCGCGCCGCGAGCTTGGCGCGCAGATGCGACCACTCGTGGGCGAGCTGACCTGAGCTGACGCGCAGGCGTGGCACAGCGCCAGGCGCCGGCCTTATCTTCGCTGCGTCGAAAGCGTAGCCGCGGCGCACCGCCTCGGCGTGGACACCGGCAAGATAGGCGGCGATCGCCGCAGCGGCGGCACCGCTTTCGCGAAAGCGTTCGAGTTGCGGATGGTGCAGATAGCCTCGCGTCTCGCCGCGCAAGACGGCCTGCGCGAGCAAGGCTTCGCGCCACAGCGCGACGAGTCCCGTCGCGTCGAGGTACTGGGGGTGCAGCGACCATAGTCTCATTGTCGCGTCCTTCAGGCGAGGTTGGCGCCGGCTGCGACGAGGAGCTCGCGCAAGAGCGAACGATGGCAATGCGCTTCGTCTTCGCAGTAGCAGCCGACCGAAAGATTGCTCGTCTGCGACAGCGCCGCGAGCAGCTCGATCGCATGCCGGTTCGCGGGCGCCGACATCTCGCGACGGTATTCCTTAGCGAAGGCCGACCACTGCGCAGGCGTTTTTGCAGCTTGCGCCGATTTCATCGCATCGACGCTGGGCGCAAGGTTGGGGAACCAGACGTCGTACCAGTCACGCGCGGCAAAGTCGGCCTTGGGCACGCCGCGCGGCGGCCGGCGAACCGTCCCGATGCGCAGTCCCTCGTTCGCTTGCCGGGGCTCGCCCAGCCTCACCACGCGCAGAACCATGAGCTCTCCTGATCGTCTTGCGGGGCAGTTCGACAGTACGCAAAGCCATTTGGTGCGCTCGCCGCGTCACGGGCTCGTGGCCATCGCGTCATCGATCGTTGCGGTTTCAGCGCCGGGAACGCTCGCCGCGGCGCACGCGCACGACGCCGACGATGATGCAGACGAGCGCCGGCCAGAAGCTGAGGAAACTCAATATTCCCGGTCCGATCGGGTTCGGGTTCGGGTCGGGCCAGAGCCCGACGGCCGCCGCCACAATGATCAGAACGAGCGGCCCCGTGCCGAACACCAGCAGTCCGACGCCGACCCTGAACCACGTCGATTGAAGATAGGCTCGCATTTTCGTCCCGTCCAAACCGCTTTCTCCTCAAAGCGCGTACGACATGTAGAGGACCGAGAAAGGCAAGTGCGGGAATGTGCGCGTCTCGCCGCTCGTGAAGCCGAGCTTGCGGTACCAGGCCTGCAGATCGGCGTGCTCGCCGATGACGCCGATGCTGATCGTCCTGATCGACGCCGCCCGGGCGAGTGCGACGATGTGCGCAACGAGCGCGGTGCCGACGCCGGCTCGCCGGTGCTCGGGGAGGACCGAGAGGCGGTTGAGGTAGGCGAGCGTCGCGCTCGGCGTTTCGTAGGCGACGCAGGCGATCGGGTGGCCGTCGCGGCCGCCGTCACCATCCTCTTCGGCGATGAAGTAGCGCTCGCCGCGCGCGAAGTCGGCCTCGACCCAGTCGCTCGTGCAGAACGACGGATGCTTGGCGCAGTTGTCGCGGTTGAGGCCGAACTTCAGCGCGACATCGCGGTTCGATTCGCTGACGAGCCGCGCGATCGTTCCGGTGTCCTCGCTTGTCGCTTCTCTTATCTTCATGTGCGCTGCGCCGAACTGATGGCAAGACCGATGCCGAGGGTGACGAGGACGCCGCCGATGGCGCGTTCGACGAGATGGCGAACGGCGCTGATCGACGCACGCGCGACGCGCGAGGAGAAAGCGCAGGCGACGAAAGCGAACCACGTGAGGTGGGTGAGCGAAATGAAAGCGCCATAGCCCAGTTGCTCGACGAGCGAACTGTGGCTGCTGATCACCTGCGGAAACAGCGCGATAAAGAAAAGCGTCGTCTTCGGGTTGAGCGCGTTGGTAAGAAAGCCGACGCGCAGCGCCGCCAGCGCCGAGACCGGAACTGCCTCGACTTCGTCCGCGACCGCCAGCACTTTCCTCGCGCGCAGCATCGTCACGCCAAGGTAGACGAGGTAAGCCGCGCCGCACAGCTTGATGATGTTGAAGAGCAGGATCGACTGCGCAATGATGATGCCGATGCCGAGCATCGAATAGGCGACATGGACGAGGACGCCGAGCGAGATGCCGAGCGCCGTGAACAGGCCGGCGCGGCGCGAGAGGACGATGCTGTTGCGGGTCACCATCGCGAAGTCGGCGCCGGGGCTGATGACCGCGAGGATGGTGATGGTGACGAAGGAGAGCGTTTCGATCATCGCGCGCCCGGCGTCTGCAAAAAGGCGGCGATCTCAAGCTCGGCGGCAAGCGCAGAGCGCACTTCCTCGCGCGAGGACCAGGGGTAACTCAAGCCCTGCACGGCCGCGAAGATCGGCGCGGCGCTCTCTGGCGGCAGCACCTGCATGACGGCGATGCTGATCACGAGGCCGCGGGCGAGTCCCGTCGCCGCCGCATCGAAGCTCCAGTCGTAGCGCCCGCAGCCAACGCGGACCCTGCGCGAGGCTTTCTCGCTCATGCTCACGACCCAGTCGCAGGAGAAGCTTGCCAGCGCTCCTTGCGGCCGCTGCAGACAGAAGGTGTAGACGTTCTCGTAGGTCTGCCCGAAAGCGCGCACGAGAACGTCAGCAATCGCGTCGCGTCCGCTGGTGAGCGCCGGAAAAGCGATCGTCGCCGCGTCGTTGCGAATCTCGAGGACGGCATCGGCGGTGAACACGCGATCGAGGAGCTGCGGACGATTCTCGTCCTTGGCGCGGAAATAGTCGCGCAGCACGAGCTCGGGCAGGAGCGGGGCGAGAGGCGACATGATTGTTACGGCGCCGCGGGGCCGCCGACGCTCTTCGCGGTCTGGCCGAAGAGCAGGGCTTTCGATTCGGGCGTCACGGTCGGCACGGTGTTGATGGTCTTGCCGATCGCGTAGGCGCGAACGACCGCCGGCCGCGCCGCGATCAGGTCGAACCAGCGCTTGAGGTTGGGGAATTCGTCGAGGTTTTGCTGCTGGCGTTTCCAGTGCACGATCCAGGGGTAGGAGGCCATGTCGGCGATCGAGTAATCGCCGGCAATGTATTCACGATCGGCGAGGCGCTTGTCGAGGACGCCGTAGAGGCGATTGGTTTCCTTCACGTAGCGCTCGATCGCGTAGGGGATGACCTCCGGCGCGTAGTGTCCGAAGTGATGATTCTGCCCGGCCATCGGCCCGAGGCCTGCCATCTGCCAGAACAGCCACTGCAGGACTTCGGTGCGTCCCCTGAGCTCGGCCGGGAGGAACTTGCCGGTCTTTTCGGCAAGATAGAGCAGGATCGCGCCGGATTCGAAGACCGGAACCGGCGCGCCGGCCTCGGCGGGCGCATGGTCGACGAGCGCCGGTATGCGGTTATTGGGACAGATCTTCAGAAAGTCGGGCTGGAACTGCTCGCCCTTCGAGATATTGACCGGGACGATGCGATAAGGCAGCTGCGTCTCTTCGAGAAAAATCGTGATCTTGTGGCCGTTGGGCGTCGTCCAGTAATAAAGATCAAGCACGTGCGCCTCCTTTCGTGACCGGGTCAACAGGCTGCTGCGGACAGGATCGAGCGGCTGGCGCGGCGGCTTCGCCGGGAGCTGGGCAGACCGAACGATCAGCCTGCCGATTCTATCATTCGGCGTTGTGCCGGATCGCCGCCGCGAGCTCGGGGAAATCGCGGGCGTACTCGGCAAGCGGCATCCCGGCCTTGAGTGCGGCCCAGCCCTGGTGCAGGCTCATCGCCCCGGCCTTCGGACCACCCGGGTGCCCGAAGACCGCGCGCCCCGGAACGATCGCGAAATCGGTCGAGCCGATGTCGCGGAAGAGCGGTTCGAGCGAGCCCGCCCACTGCGAGCCGCCGGGAATCGGCAGCGCGGGTTGCGTCGGACAAGTGGCATTGCCCGGCAAGCTGCCGGCGTCCGCGCTGTAGCACAGCGTATCCCGGCAGGCCTTGACGTCTTCGAGCACGGCGCTGCGATACGTCTTCATGCGCTCGCCCATGCCCGCGAAAATGATCGCGTCGAAGCCGGCGAGCCGCTGCAGCTTTGAAATGACGCGCGAGTGCAGGCCGAAGTAGGGCGCCCTGGAAAACGGCGCGACCAGATCGAAGTGCGCGACGAGCGGCACCTGCGTGTGCTTGCGCACCATGCGCGCGGCGGAGAGGCCGACGCACATCGCGTTGAGCATCAGCATGTTGGCGCCGTTGCGCACGCCGATGTCGTGCAGCTTGATGAGCTGGTCGACCTCGTCGGTGATGTTGGCAAGATAGCAGCACTTCTTTCCGGTCTTCTGTTCCGCGTCGCAGCGCGCTTCGCCGAGCAGGCGTGTGCGCTTCTCGAAGGGCGACCACTCGGTGTCGAAAATCAGTTCGTCGTCCTTGGCGACGTCGAGGCCGCCGAGCCAGCTCTGGTAGGCGATGTCGCGGAAGGGCTCGGGAGCAAGGCCGATATTCGGCTTGATCACGCCAAAGAAGAGCGGGCGGTCGTAGACGCCGGTCCATTCGCGCAGGCCGGCGACGCCGAATTTCGGGCCTTCGAACTGCTCGAGATAGCCTGCCGGAAAGAGGATGTCGTGCAGCTTGATCGCGTGGATGCCGAGGCTGAAGAAAGCGCCTTCGCCGCAGGCCGCGGTCAGCAGGTTCGGAATCGAGGCGCCGATATTGCGGATCGGGTAAGCGATCTTGACGCGGCAGGCAAAGAGCTTCTCCCAGGATTCGAGCTGGAAAGGCAGGCAGGGTTTTTCCGGGCGGCGCTCGACGACAAGGTCGATGACCTTGGCGCCGTAGAGCGGGCGCAGGTCCTCGTCGACGCCGACGCGCTTCCACTGCGCCGTCGATTGCTCCTGGCACAGATGCGCCGCGGCCTCCGCCGGTTCGAGCGTCGACTCGAAGAAATAATCGAGGACGACGTAGTCGTCCATGTCGAGCGTGCCGGGTTCGGCAAAGAAAGCCTGTCTGTCGCTATTCACGGTCGTGCCTCGCTGGCAATCGTTCCTGTCATTTCGATCATTTTCTGCGCGACGGCAGCGGCAAAGGCCGGGTCGTTGACGTGCATCTCGTATTCGAGGACCTCGACCTGCGTGCCGCTTCGCCCGGCGAGCGCCTCGCGCACGCCTTCGGCGAATCCCGCGTCGGCTTCGGGATCGAACATCGGGCCGCCCTGAATATTGAGTTGCGTAAAACCCTTCGTCGGGATCATGACCGAGACCGGGCCGCCGATCAGGCGCTCGATCATCCACTTGCCGGCTGCCCGTATTTCTTCACGCGTCGCGCGAACGTGCGTATGCAGCGGGTTGTGGGCGACGAACCTGCGCTGTCGACGCTCGAGCGGCACCGTTTCGGGCGGACCGTAGAGGATGAAGTCGAGCGTCCCGGGAACGACGATGCAGGGTACGAGCGCCTGCCGGATCGGGCGCAGCCGGTCCGCATACGCCGGAAAGATGCCGCCGTTAAGGCCGTCGATCACGTCCTTCGGGCTGAGATCGATGACGCCCTGGATGCGGCCCTGCGCGACGAGATTTTCGAGCGCGTGCGCACCGACGCCGTTGCAGTGGAAGGCGATGACTTCCATTCCCGCCGCTTCGAGGCGCTCGCGGATCTCATTCGCGCACGCGGTGGTGACGCCGGCGGCGGTGAGGCCGATCGACAGCGCTTGCCGCGCCGGCGATTGGCCAGCCGTTTCCGCCATGCCGACGAGCGCGCCGACGCCTTCGGCGAGGACGCGTCGCGTGATCACGTTGAGCCCGAGGATGGCGGCCACCGAATGGGTGATCCCCATGTCCCCTGGGCCGCGCGGCGGGGCCAAAGTC
>CAZALA010000137.1:0-10149 GCA_964485725.1 uncultured Propionivibrio sp.
GACCGCAAGGACGTTCGCGTCGGCGACTGGGTCGTCGTCCGGCGTGCCGGCGACGTCATCCCCGAGGTCGTCGGCCCGGTTCTCGCGCGGCGCAGCGGCGAGCTGCCGCGCTTCAATCTGCTCGATCGCCATCCGGTCTGCCCGGTCTGCGGCTCGCACGTCGTGCGCGGCGACGACGAAGCCGCCGCGCGCTGCAGCGGCGGGCTTTATTGCCCGGCGCAGCGCAAGCAGGCGCTCGTGCATTTCGCCTCGCGGCGGGCGCTCGACATCGTCGGTATGGGCGACAAGGCGGTCGAGCAGCTCGTCGATACCGGCCTCGTCAAGACCGCGGCGGACTTCTACCGCCTCGAGCTCGCGACGCTCGCCGGCCTCGAACGCATGGGCGAAAAGTCGGCCGCCAACCTGCTCGCGGCGATCGAGAAGAGCAGGCGAACGACGCTCGCGCGCTTCATCTACGCGCTCGGCATCCGCAACGTCGGCGAAACGACGGCGAAAGACCTCGCGCGTCACTTTGGCAGCCTCGACCGCCTGCTCGCGGCAAGCGAAGCCGAACTGACCGAGGTGCCCGACGTCGGCCCGGTCGTCGCGCAAAGCCTTAAGCAGTTCCTCGCCGAGCCGCATAATCTCGAGGTCATCGCCGGCCTGCGCGAGGCCGGCGTGCACTGGCCGGAAGACGCGGGGCAGGCGAAGGCCGCGGGCGGGCCGCTTGCCGGCAAGACGCTCGTGCTCACGGGAACGCTGCCGACGCTGACGCGCGAAGAAGCCAAGGCGCTGATCGAAGCGGCCGGCGGCAAGGTGAGCGGGTCGGTTTCATCGAAAACCGATTTTGTCGTCGCCGGCAGCGAGGCCGGGACGAAGCTCGAAAAAGCCATCGCTCTCGGCATTGCGGTCGTCGATGAGCGACAATTGCGGACACTGGCAGGCGAAAGAGAGGAAAGTTGATGAAGAAAATCACCAAAGCGGTTTTTCCGGTGGCGGGCCTCGGCACGCGTTTTCTGCCGGCGACGAAAGCGAGCCCGAAGGAGATGATGCCCGTCGTCGACAAGCCCCTGATCCAGTACGCGGTCGAGGAAGCCGTCGCCGCCGGCATCACCGACATGATCTTCGTCACCGGGCGCACCAAGCGCGCCATCGAGGACCATTTCGACAAGGCCTACGAACTCGAAACCGAGCTCGCGCTGAGGAACAAGACCGAGATCCTCGAGTTCGTGCAGAACAACCTGCCGCGCCACATCAATTACATTTACATCCGCCAGGCCGAGGCGCTCGGCCTCGGGCACGCCGTCCTCTGCGCGAAACCGGTGATTGGCGACGAGCCCTTCGCCGTGCTGCTTGCCGACGACCTGCTCGACGGCGAGCCGCCGGTCATGAAGCAGATGGCCGACATTTACGATTACTACGGTTGCTCGGTCCTCGGCGTCCTCGACGTGCCGCCCGAAGAGACTGCGAGCTACGGCATCGTAAAATCAAGCGCGGTTGCCGATCGCGTCGAGCGCATCGAGGCGATCGTCGAAAAGCCGAAGCCCGAGGCGGCGCCCTCGACGCTCGGCGTCGTCGGTCGCTACGTCCTGACGCCGCGCATTTTTCATCACCTCGAGAACGTGACGCCCGGTTCCGGCGGGGAAATCCAGCTCACCGACGGCATTGCCTCGCTGCTGCGCGAGGAACAGGTGCTCGCTTACCGCTATCGCGGCATGCGATTCGACTGCGGATCGAAGTTCGGCTATCTGCAGGCGACCGTTGATTTTGGTCGTCGCCACCCCGAGGTCGGCGACGTTTTTTCAAACTATCTCAAGAACCTCAATTTTCCATGACGGATACCTCATCGCCCGCAGGGCTGCCGGCGCAGGCCGAACTCATCCACAGCGCCGAAGTCGTCAGCGCCGCGGTCACCCGGCTCGCCGGCGAAATCACCGCGAAGCTCGCCGGAACCAACCCGCTCCTGCTCTGCGTGATGAGCGGCGGCGTGCCTTTCGCCGGGCAGCTGATGACGCAGCTCAACTTCCCGCTCGAGTTCGACTACATGCACGTGACGCGCTACGGGCAGGACACCTCGGGGGGCGCGCTCTCCTGGCGCTCGGCGCCGTGGACCCCGGTGAAAGGGCGAACGGTGCTCGTCCTCGACGACATCCTCGACGAGGGCCTGACGCTCGCCGCAATCGTCGAGCGCATGCGCGAACTCGGCGCCAAGGCGTGCTACACGGCGGTTGCGACCGACAAGCTCAACGGCAAGAAGAAACCGGTCAGCGCCGATTTCGTCGCGCTGACGGTTCCCGATCGTTTCGTTTTCGGTTACGGCATGGACGTTCGCGGGCTTTACCGCAACCTGCCGGCGATCTACGCCATGAAGGAAGACTAGCGTCTATTGAACGAGGACCCCACCATGTTGGCAGTGATCGGCGGCAGCGGCCTCACCAAGCTCGCGAACCTCGACGTCTCGCATCGCGAGATCGTGCGCACGCCTTACGGCGATCCTTCGGGGCCGGTCACCTTTGGCGAGATCTGCGGCCGCCCGGTCGCCTTTCTCGCGCGCCACGGCTACGGGCATACGATTCCGCCGCATGCCGTCAACTACCGCGCCAACGTCTGGGCGCTGAAGGCGCGCGGCGCGGTCGCGATCGTTTCGGTGGCTTCGGTCGGCGGCATTCGCGCCGACCTCAAACCCGGCGAGATCGTCGTCCCGCACCAGATCATCGATTACACTTCCGGGCGGGCATCGACTTATCACGACGGCGAGGACAATACCGTCACGCACATCGATTTCACCGAACCCTACGATCGCGCACTGCGCGCGCGCCTGATCGCCGCCGCCGCGGCGGCCGGCGTCGAGGTCAAGACGCAGGCAGTCTATGCGGCGACGCCTGGGCCGCGGCTCGAAACCGCCGCCGAAATCAACCGCTTCGAGCGCGACGGCGCCGACGTCGTCGGCATGACCGGCATGCCCGAAGCCGCGCTCGCGCGCGAACTTGCCATCCCCTACGCCGCGATCAGCGTCGTCGCCAATTACGCGGCCGGCCGCGCTGACAGTCGCGAGGCGATCTCCTTCGAATCAATCGAGGCGGTGCTGGTCGAATCGATGGGTCGCGTGCGCGCGGTGATCGAGAAAATGGTGAGCCTGTAATGTTCAGAAGCGTATTGAAAATGGGCGACGCGCGCCTCTTGCGGAAGGCCAGGCCGGTTGCCGCGTTTGCGACGCCGCAGTTGCGCGAACTCATCGCCGACATGGAGGAGACGATGCGCGAACTCGACGGCGCCGGGCTCGCCGCGCCGCAGATTGGCGTCGATCTGCGCGTTGTCATTTTCGGTTTCGAAGAGAACCCGCGTTACCCCGACGCCGCCGAAGTGCCTTATACGGTGCTCATCAACCCGGTGCTGACGCCGCTCTCGGACGAAGTCGAGGACGGCTGGGAAGGCTGTCTTTCGGTCCCCGGCCTGCGCGGGCTGGTACCGCGCTGGCGGCACTTGCGCTATAGCGGCTTTGACGAGAGCGGCAAGCCGATCGAGCGCAGCGTCGAGGGTTTTCACGCGCGCGTCGTGCAGCACGAGTGCGACCATCTCGACGGCATTCTCTATCCGATGCGCATCCGCGATTTTTCGCATTTCGGTTATACCGAGGTGCTCTTTCCCGATCTGCCCGACACCGATTAGCAGCGCGGCCGAGCATTCTGCCGCCTTGCGCAGGCTTTCGTGAGGCCATGGCGACTCGATTCTTCTCATCCCTTGCGGGCTTGCGCGATGTCCACGCCTGAGCGCACGGAAACGGTCCCGGTGGTCCTGGTGCATGGGCTGTGGCTCGACACCTACGCTTTCGTCGCGCATCGTCACTGGTTGAAGAAAAGCGCCTATTTACCGCGGCCTTTTTCGTATCCGTCGGTGCGCGCCGGGCTCGACGCGAACAGCCGCGCGCTCTCGCGCTTTATCGCCGGCATCGAGGCGCGTCGCATCGACATCCTGGCGCACAGCCTGGGCGGCCTCGTCGTCCTCAACATGCTGGGGCTTTTCCCCGACCCGCGCATCCGGCGCATCGTTCTCATGGGATCGCCGACCGCGGGCTCGCATTGCGCGGCGGTCCTGCTGCGCACGCCGGGACTCTCCGCGATCGTCGGCCAGTCGCTGCGCGACGCGGCGACCAAGCCCGCATGGAAAGTGCCGGCGGAGGTCGAGGTCGGCGTCCTCGCCGGCAACAGCGGCGTCGGGCTCGGCCGGCTGATTCCGGGCTTGCCGGCGCCCAACGACGGCACCGTCGCGGTCGCCGAGACGCGCCTTGCCGGCTGCCGCGACGAGATCGTCCTGCCGGTCAATCATTCCGAGATGCTGCTCTCGCGGACCTGTGCGAGGCAGGTCGTGAGCTTTCTCAACGACGGGCACTTCCTGCATGGCCAGGATGGCTGAGCGTTCGCGGCCGGGCAGGGTGGCCGAAGCGTCCAGGCTGGCGGGGCTGGCGGGCCGGGCGCGCCTGGCGCTCGCGACGCTCTTCGCGGCGCTGACACTCTCTTCGTGCGCGAGCATCAATTATTACGCGCAGGCGATCGGCGGTCACTTTGACATCATGCTCGCGGCGCGTCCGATCGGCGACGTGCTCGAGGACCCGCAAGCCGACGCCGATCTGAAGCGCCGCCTCGAGGAAGTGCGCGTCATCCGCAACTTCGCGAGCGCCGAACTTGGCCTTCCCGACAACGGCAGTTATCGCTCCTACGCCGACCTGAAGCGCCCCTTCGTGGTCTGGAACGTCTTCGCCGCGCCCGAGTTTTCGTTGCAGGCTGAAAAGTGGTGCATGCTCGTCGTCGGTTGCGTCGCCTACCGCGGCTTCTACGACAAGCACGACGCCGAGGCCTTCGCCGAGGAGCTGCGCGGGCGGGGCTACGACAGCTTTGTCGCTGGCGTTGCCGCTTATTCGACGCTCGGCTGGTTCGACGACCCGGTGCTCAATACCTTTCTCAAGCCGGGCAGCGTCGCAGTCGCGCGCGTGGTTTTCCACGAGCTCGCGCATCAGCTCGTCTTCGTTCCGGGTGACACGGTCTTCAACGAGTCCTTCGCGGTGACCGTCGAGAACGAAGGCCTGCGTCGCTGGATCCTGCACCAGGGCAATCCCGAGCTCGCGCGCGCAGTCGCCGTCCGCGACCGGCGCCGCGCCGCTTTCGTCGCGATTGTCACGCAATACCGCGAAGAGCTCGAGGCGCTTTACGGCAGCGCGATTCCCGCGGCGAAAATGCGGGCGCAGAAAGCTCAGATTCTCGAGCGCATGCGGCGCGCCTACTTCGAGCTCAACGATCCGGACGGCGATTCCTCGCCTTATCGGCGCTGGTTCGAGACCGACCTCAACAACGCCAAGATCGCCTCGCTGATTCTGTATACGCGGCTCGTCCCCGCCTTCGAAGCGCTGCTGCACGCCGAGGCAGGCGACCTGCCGCGCTTTTACCGGCGCGTCAGGGCGCTCGCCGCGCTGCCGCAGGACGAGCGGCAAAGCGCCTTGCAGCGACTGCTGCACGCGCCGGTCTGACCCGGCGCAACGCGCGTTATGACCCGGTTTGAGTCCATTAACGTCCACCGCAAAGGCGCAGAAAAGACAAGGTAACGCAAAGCATGCAATCTTTGTCACGGTCTGCGAAACCTTTGCGTCTTCGCGCCTTTGCGGTGGACGTTCGGTTTTGGAAGAGGCGCCCTGTTAAGCCTCGAGCTGCTTCAGGAGCTCGGTTTCGAGCTTGATCCGGCTCGTGCTTTCGCCGAGGTCGCCGCCGCTGATCAGGAAAGTGTCCTCGACGCGCTCGCCGAGCGTCGCGATCTTCGCCGTGTGCAGATTGGCGTGGTGCTGCGCGAGCGTCATCGCCACCGTATAAAGCAGGCCGGGCCGGTCGGCGGCGCTCACCGAAAGCACGAAGAGAACGCCTTTTTCGTCGGGCTGGATCGTCACCACGGGCTGGATCGGGAAGTGCTTGACCTGGCGCGAGATGCGCCCGCTCGCCGGCGCTTCCGGCGGCGCCGCCCGGCGCAGGCGGTCGGTGAGCTCGTGCTCGATGTAGCTGATCATGTCGCGGTCGCTGTCGCGGCCGCTGACGTCGAGCAGCATGAAGCTGTCGAGCGCGTAGCCGTGTCGCGTCGTGTGGATCTTGGCGTCCATGATGTTGTAGCCGGCGCGGCTGAAGAAGCCGACGAGACGCGCGAAGAGGTCGCGTTGGTCGAGCGTGTAGGCCATGACTTCGATGCCGTCGCCCTGCGGGTTGATGCGCGCCTTGACGACGGGCTCGGAGCGGTCGACGCGATAGTGCAGGGCGCGCGCATGCCAGGCGATTTCCTCGGCCGAGTGGCGCAGGAAATAGACGTTGTCGAGCTGGTTCCAGAGCTTTTCGTGGGCGTTTTCGGGGACGGCAAAATAGCGCAGGAGGCGCAGCGCTTCTTCCTGACGCTCGGAAATGATGCCGGCCTTCTGCGGCGCCTGGCCGCCGGCGAGGAGCAGCCGCCGCGTCTGGTGGAAAAGGTCTTCGAGGAGCTGGCCTTTCCAGCTGTTCCAGACCTTCGGGCTGGTGCCGCGAATGTCGGCGACGGTGAACAGATAGAGCGCGGTGAGGTGACGCTCGTCGCCGACTTTGGCGGCAAAGGCGCCGAGGACGTCGGGGTCGGAGATGTCTTTTTTTTGCGCAACGCTCGACATCACGAGGTGCTCGCGCACGATCCAGGTGACGAGCTCGGTCTCGCTCTCGGACAGGCCATGGCTTTCGCAGAAGGCCTGCGCGTCGGCGGCGCCAAGCTCGGAGTGGCTACCGCCGCGCCCCTTGGCGATGTCGTGGAAGATCACCGCGATATAGAGCAGCCAGGGTTTTTCGAAATTGCTGATGAGCTGGCTGCAGAAGGGGTATTCGTGGCCGAACTCGGATTCCGAGAAGCGGCGCAGGTTGCGCAGCACCTGCATGATGTGCTGATCGACGGTGTAGGCGTGGAAGAGGTCGTGCTGCATCTGGCCGACAATCGCGCCGAAGGCCGGCAGGTAGCGGCCGAGAATGTCGAACTGGTTCATCCGCCGCAGTTCGTGCAGGATGCCGCGTTCGGGCTTGAACAGGGCGATGAAGCGCGCGCGGTTTTCCGGCTGCTGGCGAAAATCCTCGTCGACGAGCGTGCGCGCCCGCCACAGCGCGCGGATCGTGCGCGCGGTCATGCCCTTGAGTTCCGAGTGCGCCTGCATGACCTGGAAGGCTTCGAGGATCGCCGCCGGCATTTCGTTGAAAACGTCTTCGCTGACGACGTCGAGCAGCTGGTGCGCGTTCTGGAAGCGCTCGTTGATCGGCTGCGGCAGCGCCTCGGGCGAGGGGAAAATCGCGGCGCCGATGTTCTGCATGAGGATCGTGTTGAGCTGCGTGATCGCCTTCGCGGTCCGGTAATACTCCTGCATCAGCTGTTCGCTGGCGCGTCGCGTCGGCGTCGCGACGAAACCCATTTGCTCGGCGATCGCCGACTGGTGGTCGAAGAGCAGCCGGTCTTCGCGCCGGCCGACGTGCAGGTGCAGCTGGATGCGCAGGCGCTGCAGAAAGATTTCGCGGCGCTCGAGGCCCTTGGCTTCGGCCGGCGTGATGAAGCCATGGCGTTCGAGGTCGAACCAGCTCTTGCCGTAACCCGTCGCCTGCGCGATCCACAGGATCATCTGCAGGTCGCGCAGCCCGCCCGGGCTCTCCTTGCAATTCGGCTCGAGGCTGTAGGGCGATTCATGGAAGCGCTGATAGCGTTCGTCCTGCTCGACGCGCTTGGCGTGGAAGAAAGCCTGGACGTCAAGATGGCTCGCGAAGGCGGCATGGAAGTCGGCGTAGAGCTTTTCGTCGCCGGTGAGGTGGCGGGCTTCGACGAGCGCGGTCTGCACCGTCAGGTCGCCGGTCGCCTCGGCGAGGCACTCGGCGACGCTGCGCACGCTGTGGCCGATCTCAAGGCCGATGTCCCAGAGCAGCATGATCAGCTGCTCGACTTCGCCCTCGAGCGCCGCATCGGTTTCGTCGGGCAGGAGCAGCAGCAGGTCGATGTCGGAAGACGGCCACAATTCGCCGCGCCCGTAGCCGCCGACGGCGACGAGTGCAAGATCGGCGGGCAGGTGAAGCTCCGCCCAGAGGTCGCGCAGCAGCGCATCGACGAGGGCGCTGCGCTCGTGCAGGAGGCGCGGCGGGTCGGCGTCGCCGCGATAGCGGTCGAAGATCGCCGCTTGTTCAAGCTGCAATCGTGACTTGTAACGGGCGAGCAGCGCGCCGCGCGCGCCGGGATCGATTTTCATGGAGGTGGGCCGCGAGGTGTTTTTGCGAATTGGCTTAAGGCAGGGGCTGGTGCGGGCGCCCGGGCCACTCGGGTTGCGCGCGCGCACCGGCCGAAAGCGTCAGCACCTCGTAGCCGGTTTCGGTGACGAGGATCGTGTGTTCCCATTGCGCCGAAAGGCTGTGGTCCTTGGTGACGATCGTCCAGCCGTCGGCAAGTTCGCGGATCGCCGCCTTGCCGGCGTTGATCATCGGCTCGATCGTGAAGATCATGTTGGCCGCAAGTTCCATCCCGGTGCCGGCCTTGCCGTAATGCACGACTTGCGGATCCTCGTGGAAGCGGCTGCCGATGCCGTGCCCGCAAAATTCGCGCACGACCGAATAGCCCGAGCTCTCGGCGTGTCTCTGGATCGCTTCGCCGATGTCGCCGAGGTACGCGCCGGCGCGCACCTGGGCGATGCCGAGCCAGAGGCATTCGAAAGTCACTTCGCACAGGCGTCTGGCCTGGATCGACACCTCGCCGACCTGGAACATGCGGCTGGTGTCGCCGTGATAGCCGTCCTTGATCGTCGTGATGTCAAGATTGACGATGTCGCCGTTCTTCAGCTGGCGGTCGCCCGGGACGCCGTGGCACACCTGGTGGTTGATCGAGGTGCAGATCGACTTCGGGTAGGGCTTGTAGCCGGGCGGCGCGTAATTGAGCGGCGCCGGAATGCAGCCTTGCACCTCGACCATGTAGTCGTGACAGAGCTGGTCGAGCCGCGCGGTCGTGACGCCCGGTTTGACGAAGGGCTCGATGAAATCGAGGACCTCGCCGGCGAGCCTGCCGGCCACGCGCATCTTTGCAACTTCGTCGGGGGTCTTGATGGTAACGGCCATTTGTCTGCATGCACGGTGAATGAGCTAGTGGCGAAGAATAAAGTAAGGCGGCCGCTTAGGCAATTTGCGGCGGGAAAAAGTCTGGCTGCAGGTTCGGCCGCGGCTTCGTGGCCGCGGCCTTGCCCGGGCGCGAGGACGATGACCGCGGCGCGCGCCGCGGAAGTGGAATTTAATGCCGGGCGATGATAGAATCGCACGGCTTTTCTGGCCTGAGCCGGAAAAGCACCCCTGCGTACCATGGTGGTACGCGAGGCGCACCGCTCGCGGCGCGTCAATTACGCACATTCGCCTTTCAAGGGTGCCCGCCAATTCAGCAAGGCGGGCGTAGTTCGGCGAATGGTGGTTCAACCCTGATATGAAAGAGATAAGTATGTCCGCAACCATGCGTCAAATGCTCGAGGCCGGCGTGCACTTCGGCCACCAGACCCGTTTCTGGAACCCCAAGATGGCGCCTTACATCTTCGGCGCCCGCAGCAAGATCCATATCGTCAACCTGGAAAAGACGCTCGCCAAATACAACGAAGCGATGTCTTTCGTGCGCAAGCTCGCTTCGAACAAGGGCAGCATCCTCTTCGTCGGCACCAAGCGCCAGGCGCGCGAGATCATCGCCGAGGAAGCGAGCCGTGCCGGCTCGTCCTACGTCGACCAGCGCTGGCTCGGCGGCATGCTCACCAACTTCAAGACGATCAAGCAATCGACGAAGCGCCTGAAGGACATGGAAGCGATGACCGAAGACGGCTCGCTCGAAAAGCTCGGCAAGAAGGAAGCGCTGATGACGACGCGCGAACTTGCCAAGCTGCAAAAATCGATCGGCGGCATCAAGGACATGAACACCTTGCCCGACGCGCTCTTTGTCATCGACGTCGGCTACCACAAGATCGCGATCACCGAAGCGAACAAGCTCGGCATCCCGGTGATCGCGGTGGTCGATACCAACCACTCGCCCGAAGGGATCGACTACGTGATCCCGGGCAATGACGACTCCTCGTCCGCGATCCGCCTGTACGCGCGCGGCGTCGCCGACGCGATTCTCGAAGGACGCAGC
>CAZALA010000138.1:0-10042 GCA_964485725.1 uncultured Propionivibrio sp.
AAAAATCCGCCGCCCTTCGGGAACGAGCGCGATGCCGCGGCGAGCGATCGCGTGCGGCGGCAGGTCGGTGATGTCTTCGCCGTCGAAGATGATGCGCCCGGCGGAGGCGCGCGGCAGGCCGAAGAGCGACATCATCAGCGTCGATTTGCCGGCGCCGTTGGCGCCGATCAGCGTCACCACTTCGCCGACCTGCACCGAAAGGTCGACGCCGTGCAGCGCGTGGATGTAACCGTAGTGCGCGTGCACCGCGCGCAGTTCGAGCATCATGGCCGCGACGCTCCGGCTGCTCCGGCGGGCTCGTCGGCATCGCCGTTGTAGCCATAGTCGGCGTCGTCGTCGGCCTCGCCGAGGTAGGCCTTGATCACTTTGGCGTCGCTGCGGATTTCGTCCGGCGTGCCTTCGGCAATCTTGCAGCCGTAGTTGAGCACGCAGATGTGATCGGAGACGTTCATCACGACCTTCATGTCGTGTTCGATGAGGAGGATGGCGAGGCCTTCGTCGCCGGCAAGCGACTGCAGCAGCGCGTTGAGCTCGGCCGACTCGCGCGGGTTGAGCCCGGCCGCGGGTTCGTCGAGACAGAGCAGGATCGGGTCGACGCAAAGCGCGCGCGCGATCTCGACGCGCCGCTGCATGCCGTAGGGCAGCGCGCCGGCGACGGCGTCGGCGCGGTCGATGAGCTTCAAGCGCTTCAGGCGATCGACGGCGACCTCGATCGCCGCGGCTTCGGCGCGGCGATAGCCCGGCAGGCCGAAGAGGCCGGCGAGCGAAAAGCCCGAGGCCTGCTGCAGGCGTTGGTGTTGCGCGACGATGAGGTTCTCGAGGACGGTCATCTTGGGAAAAAGGCGCACGTTCTGGAAGGTGCGCACGACCTGCGCCTGGCTCGCCACCTGATGGCTGTCGAGCGCCTCGAGCGCGAGCAGGCCGCGCACCGGGTGCGCGAGGCGGACGCGCCCGCTCGTCGGCTTGTAGAAACCCGTCATGCAGTTGAAAAGCGTCGTCTTGCCGGCGCCGTTCGGGCCGATCACCGCGGTGATGCGCGCGGCGGCGACGTCGAGCGAGAGGTCGTCGATCGCGGTCAGCCCGCCAAAGCGCATCGAGAGGTTTTCGACGCGCAGGAGCGGCTGCGTCAGCGCCGTCGAGGGCACGCTCATGGCCGCTCTCCGCCGCCGTACAAGGCGCTGTAGCGCAAGGTCGGTTCGCGTTTGGAGAGGATGCCGCCCGGTCGCCAGATCATGATCAGAATCATCGCCGTGCCGAAAAGCAGCATGCGGTAATCGGCAAAGTCGCGCCCGAGTTCGGGCAGGAGCACGAGCACGAGCGCCGCGAGCACGACGCCGAGCTGGCTGCCCATGCCGCCGAGGACGACGATCGCGAGAATGATCGCCGACTCGTTGAAGGTGAAGGACTCGGGCGAAATGAAGCCCTGGCGCGCGGCGAAGAAGACGCCGGCAACGCCGCCGAGCATGGCGCCGATCGCGAAGGCCGAGAGCTTGACGTTGGTGACGTTGATGCCGAGCGCCTGACACGCGATGTCGTCCTCGCGCACGGCTTCCCAGGCGCGGCCGATCGGGAGTTTACGCAGGCGCGAGACAAAGACGTTGGTGAGCATCGCGAGCGCGAGGATCAGGTAGTAGAGAAAATAGATGCGGTGCAGCGGCGAGAACTCGATGCCGAAAAAGGCCGCGAAAGTGCCCTCGTCGCCCGCCTTGAACGGCAGGCCGAAGAAAGTCGGGCGCGGAATCGAGGCGATGCCGTTCGGGCCGTTCGAAAAGTCGGTCCAATTGACGAGGATGATGCGAACGATCTCGCCAAAGCCGAGCGTGACGATCGCCAGATAATCGCCGCGCAGGCGCAATGTCGGCCAGCCGAGCAGGAGCCCGAAGCTCGCCGCGAGCGAGCCTGCGACCGGCAGCGCCTGCCAGAATCCCCAGCCGTACTGCGTCGCGAGCAGCGCGTAGGCGTAGGCGCCGACGGCGTAGAAGGCAACGTAGCCGAGAACGAGCAGGCCCGCGAGGCCGACGACGACGTTGAGCCCCCAGCCGAGCATGACGTAGATCAGCACCGTCGTCGCGGTATCGACGACGTAGCGGTTGTCGGAAAAAACGATCGGCAGGACGAGCGCGAGGCCGAAGCAGGCCCAGCCGATCAGGCTGGAAACGCTGTGCCCGAGCGGCAGCGAAGTGGCCTGGCTCGCCTTCTGCGTTTCCTGTTGCGCACGTTTTTGCGTGCGCCGGCCAAGCTGCCAGCGCTCAAACGCGAAACGCGCGAGCAGCCGGCCAAGAAAGCAGAGCACGACGAAGCCGGCAAGCTCGGGCCAGCGCGTCGCGACGCGCAGCGCACCGCCCTGGTCGACGGTGGTGAGGCCGAGCATCGGAATGCCGAGCAGCAGCGCAACGAGGGCAACGGCGGCCGCGTCCCGGAAGCGCTCGGCGGCGGAAGGCGCGTGCTGCGCGCTGACGACGACGCTCATCAGACTTTCTCCACTTCCGGGCGGCCGAGGAGGCCGGAGGGACGGAACATGAGCACGAGAATCAGGATCGAGAAGGTCGCGACGTCCTTGTATTCGGGCGCCAGATAAGCGACCCAGAAAGCTTCGATGAGGCCGATCAGCACGCCGCCCAGCATCGCGCCCGGCAAGGAGCCGATGCCGCCGAGGACCGCCGCGGTAAACGCCTTGATACCGACGACAAAACCGATGTAGAAATCGACGACGCCGTAATAGACGGTGACGAGGACGCCGGCGACCGCGGCGAGCATCGCGCCGAGCATGAAAGTGAAGGAAATCGTGCGATCGACGTTGATGCCGAGCAGCGCGGTCATCGTGCGGTCCTGTTCGCAGGCGCGCTGCTGGCGGCCGAACGAGGTCTGGTTGATGACGAAGGTGAAAGCGGCCATCAGCGCCACCGTCGCCAGCACGATCAGCGCCTGCGAATACGCCAGATGCACGGTGAAGCCTTCGATGGTCAAGAGATCAAAACCGCCGACGAGCACCGGTGCGATCGGTTTGACGCGCGCACCCTGCGTGAGCTGCACCATGTTCTGCAGAAAGATCGACATGCCGATCGCCGAAATCAGCGGCGCCAGACGCGTCGAGCCGCGCAGCGGCCGGTACGCGGTGCGCTCGACCGCCCAGCCATAAACCGAAGTGAAGAGGACCGAGACGACGAGGACGACCATGATGGCGAGCGGCACCGAGCTCACGCCGAAGGCCGAAAGCAGCGTGAAGCCCGTGACGGCGATGAAGGCGCTCACCATGTAGATGTCGCCGTGCGCGAAGTTGATCATGCCGATGATGCCGTACACCATCGTGTAGCCGATCGCGATCAGCCCGTAGACGGCGCCGAGGGTAAGCCCGTTGATCAGTTGCTGTAATGCCAGGGCCATGCCCCTCCTCCACTGCCGCGTGCCGCCATTGCCATGATGTCTTCAAACAAAAAATCTCACCGCAAAGGCGCAAAGGAACGAAGGCGCGCAAAGAAGCCAGCTTTGCATTTCTTTGCGCAAGCTTGCGTTCTCTGCGCCTTTGCGGTGAAGGCTTTTACGAGGTCACCGCAATGGCGGAGAGGGGCGCAAAGAAACAAGCTGCTTCTTTGCGAAACTCTGCGTTCTCTGCGCCTTTGCGGTGAATGCTTTAATAAAACGGGAGTGCCAGATCACTTGGCAACGTAATCGTACTTGCCGCCCTGCCAGCGATAGACCATGAAGCCCGGCAGCTTGTTGTCGCCCTTGGCGTCGAACGAAAGCTTGCCGATGACGGTATCGAAGCTGCCGCCGCGCATGGCCTTTTCGAGCTCGGCGTACTTCGTGCCTTTCGCCTGCTCGGCCGCCTGCGCGAACAGCTGCATCGCCGCGTAGGCGTACATCACATAGCCCTCGGGCTCGACCTTGGCGTCACGGAAACGCTTGACGATGTCGGCGGCCGCCGGGTTCTTGCGCGGATCGGGCGAGAAGGTGAAGAGGACGTTGTCGGCCGCAGCACCGGCTGCCGTGACGAGTTCCGAATTGGTCATCGTGTCGCCGCCCATCACCGTCAGCTTGAGGCCGGCCTGCTGCGCCTGGCGCAGGATCAGCGCGACTTCGGTGTGGTAACCGCCGAAAGCCATGACTTCGACGCCCGCCGATTTCAACTTGCTGACGAGGCCCGAATAGTCCTTTTCGCCGGCGGTGATCGACTCGCGCAGCGCGAGCTTCACTTTCTTGCCTTCGATCGCTTTCGCCATCTCGTCGGCAAGGCCCTTGCCGTAAGCGCTCTTGTCGTCGACGACGGCGATCTTCTTGCCCTTGAAATTGTCGGCGAGGTAGTTGCCGGCAACGAGGCCCTGCTGGTCGTCACGACCCATGATGCGGAAGATGTTCTTCAAGCCCCGCTCGGTGACCTGCGGATTCGTCGACACGGTCGCCATCGGAATCTGCGACTCGTTATAGACGTCGGAGGCGGGAATCGTCGAGCTCGAGCACCAGTGGCCGTGCATGAAAGCGATCTTCTTGTTGACCATCGCGTTGGCGACCGAGACCGCCTGCTTCGGATCGCAGGCGTCGTCGCCGATCTCCAGCTTGAGTTTCTGGCCGAGCACGCCGCCCTTGGCGTTGATGTCGGCAATCGCCATTTCCGCGCCCTTGCGGATCTGGTCGCCGGCCGATGCATACTGCCCGGTCATCGGACCGGCAATCGCCACCAGGTGGTCGGCGTAGGCTGCGGTGCAGGCGAGCAGGCCGAGCCCGGCGAGCAGAACATTCTTGCGCATCATTTTCTCCTTGGTTTTGATGGACATTGCGACGATATTGCGACGACGGACCCAACGACAGGGCGTGCCGCGTGCTGCGACCAGACAAAGGCGCTTATTCTAGCAGGTCGCTGGGGTCCGGAAGCGGCCAATCAGGGTTTTTGCGACGGTCGCTTCAGCTCTCCACGTCGTCGAGGAAGCGATGCATGACGCAGGCGTCGACCTCGCCGAGCCGCTGGTGCCGGAAGGCGCGCGGCAGCGTTCCGACGATCGAAAAACCAAGCTTCTGCCAGAGCGAGACCGCGGCCGTGTTCGTGCTCACGACGAAATTGAACTGGAGCGCGCGATAGCCGGCCCGCCGCGCTTCGCGCAGGCAGTGCAGCCCCATTTGTCGACCGGCGCCCTTGCCGCGATAGTCCGGGGCGACCATGAAGGAAGCGTTGCCGACGTGCGCGCCCAGGTCGCGCTGGTTGGCGATGAGCTTGTACATGCCGACGATGCGCGCCTCGTCTTCGGCGACGTACGAAGTCACGCCCGGCGCGAACCAGTAGGCAAAAGCGTCGCCATGGCTCGTGTCCGGCGCGAAGACGTAGGTGTCGCCGGTGGCGACGACGGCCTGAAAGATCGGCCACATCGCGGCAAAGTCAGATTCGAGGGCCAAACGGATATTCATCGTCAGCGCAGTTTATCGAAAGGGAGCCATTTTTCTTCGATTATGGACGATAGGGCGCAATAACCGAAGGGTCCCCCAAGGGGATTTCCTTCGGGGCACATTGCGCCGCCAGCGCGCGATCAAGGGTTCGCGGCGTCCTCGTGCTTGCCGAGCTGCTCTTCGATCCAGGCGCTGAGCACCGTGTAGCTGACGGCGAGGAGGACGGGGCCGACGAAGAGACCGATCAGGCCAAAGCCGAGCATGCCGCCGATGACACCGGCGAAGATCAGCAGCAGCGGCAGGTCGGCGCCTTTCCTGATCAGATACGGCCGCAGCACGTTGTCCAGGGTAACGTCGGCGATCGACCAGACGAGCAGGAAAATCGCCCACCCGGTATCGTCCTGATAGAAGAGCCAGCCAACCGCCGGGAAAAGCACGATGCCAGGTCCGATCTGGATGATGCAGCACATCAGCATCAGCGCCGAGAGCAGCGCGGCAAACGGAACGCCGGCGAGCGCGAGACCGAGACCGCCGATCAGCGTCTGCACGATCGCGGTCACCCCGACGCCGAGCGCCACCCCGCGAACGGCCTGTCCTGCGAGCAGGATCGCCTTGTCGCCCTGTTCGCCGCCGAGACGGCGAAAGAATCGCCGGACGCCGATCGCCGCGACTTCGCCCTTGAAGTAGAGGATCGCCGAAAGGATGACGATGAGCACGAATTGCAGCAAGGTCGCGCCGACGCTGCCCATCTCGCTGAGCGCCCACTTGCCCGTCTGCGCCGCATAAGGCTGCGCGCGGACGAGCAGCGAATCTATGCCGGCCTTGGCGATGTCGTTCCAGAAAGCGGCAAGTTTCGGTCCGATCAAAGGCAGGCCGACTACCCAGTCCGGCAGTGCCGGCAGCCCCGATTTCATCAGCCTTTGCGAAAAAGCCACGATCATGTCGGCGTTTTCAAGAATCGTGTCGATCGCGAGCCAGAGCGGGACGATGAGGATCAGCATCATCGACAGCGTCATGACGGCGACGGCGGGGCCACGGCGGCCGCCAAAGCGCGCTTCGAGCATGACGAAGAGCGGCCAGCTCGAAAGCACGATCATCGTCGCCCAGATCGTCGCCGCGATAAACGGCCGCAGCACCCACGCCGAGCCGGCCAGCAAGGCGAGAATACAGAGGACGCCCAGGGTCGTGCGCAGCAGGTCTTGCCGGTTTTCAGCCATTGGCTTTTCCCTCTCCCTCAGTCAGTCCTTGGCGTGCACCGCCGGCACACGGACAGCTTAGCCCATTTGCGGCTATCTGACCGGCGCAGTCGCGTCGTCCTTCACCGTAAAAGCCGCTTTCCGGCCCCCCTCGCGCAGGGCCTGTGCATCGACCTTGCCAAAGAGCTCGATCAGCTTGGCGACGAGCCCGGTCCACCCGGTCTGATGGCTGGCGCCGAGACCCGCGCCGTTGTCGCCGTGAAAGTACTCGTAGAAAAGAACGTGATCGCGCCACAGCGGATCGGTCTGGAACTTGTCGGCGCCGCCAAAGACCGGCCGCCGACCGCCCTCGCCCTTCTCGCGCAGGAAGATCGCGGTGAGCCGGTCGGCGATTTCCTTGGCGACTTCGAAGAGGTTCATCATGCGGCCCGATCCCGTCGGGCATTCGACGGTGAGGCCGTCGCCGTAGTAGGCGTAATAATTGAGCAGCGCGCGAACGATCATGATGTTGACCGGCATCCACACCGGGCCGCGCCAGTTGGAGTTGCCGCCGAACATGCCGGTGTTCGATTCGCCCGCAAGGTAAGCGACGCGATACTCGCTCTCGCCGTGGCGGAAGACGTAGGGATGGTCCTGATGAAACTTCGAGAGCGAGCGGATCCCGTATGGGCTCAGGAATTCGTTCTCGTCGAGCACGCGCGCGAGGATGCGGCGCAAGCGCTCCGGGTGGAGCAGCGCCAGGATGCCACGCTCGCCGACACCGAGATGGCCCGGGCCCGTCGGATGGACGGCGTCGGCGAGTTCGCGCATCTGGCGCAGTCGTGCCAGCGATCCGGCCAGTGCTCTTGGTATCCTGGCGCGCTGTTCGGGCTCGATCACCGTCACCGCGCACAGTGGCAGCAGACCGACCATCGAGCGCACCTTGAGCCGTTTCGCGCTGCCGTCGGGAAGGCGCAGGAGGTCGTAGTAAAAACCGTCCTCCTCATCCCACATGCCCTCGTCGCCCGGCTTGTTCATCGCCGCGGCGATGTACAGGAAATGCTCGGTGAATTTCGCCACCATGTCTTCATAAACCGGATCGTGCACGACGAGTTCGCCGGCGAGCTCGACCATGTTCAGCGAAAAGAGCGCCATCCACGCCGTGCCGTCGGCCTGTTCCAGGTAGCCGCCAGTCGGCAGCGGCGCGCTGCGGTCGAAGACGCCGATGTTGTCGAGGCCGAGGAAGCCGCCCTCGAAAACGTTCCTGCCGAAACGGTCCTTGCGATTGACCCACCAGGTGAAGTTGAGGAGGAGCTTGTTGAAAGCCGACTTCAGGAAGTCGACGTCGGTTTTGCCGCTGGCCGCGCTTTCGGCACGATGCAAAAAGAGCGTCGCGAAGGCGTGCACCGGCGGATTCACGTCGCTGAAATTCCACTCGTAAGCCGGCAACTGGCCGCTCGGATGCAGATAGACTGCGCGCAGCATCATTCCCATCTGCTCCTTGGCGAAATCGGCATCGACGATCGCGAGCGGCAAGGTGTGAAAGGCAAGGTCCCAAGCCGCGTACCAGGGGTATTCCCACTTGTCCGGCATCGAAATGATGTCGTCGTTGATCATGTGGAACCACTCGCGGTTGCGGGCGTAACCGCTGCCGTGATGCAGCGGGTGGGCGCTGTGCTCGTTGAGCCAGGCGTCGCCGTCCCAGAAGTAATACTGCTTCGACCAGAGCATGCCGGCTAGCGCCTGACGCATGACGTTTGCCGCGTCCGGCGAAACCGACGAGGGCGTCACCGACCGATAGAAAGCGTCGGCTTCCTCTACTCGCGTCGTCATCAGCGTCTCGAAAGCGGCGCCGAACGGCGCCGCCGCTGCCTTCGCGCCGCTTGCGCCCGATTCACTGAGCGCGCGCAGGCGCAGGCGGATCGTCGCCGGCGCGCCGGGCTCGACCAGCAGCCGGTAATGCGCCGCCGCCTTGGTGCCGATGCGCGCCGGATTGACCGCCTCGCGACGGCCAGCGACGACGTAATCGTTGATCCCGTCCTTAAGATAGGGTCCTTCGTTCGGATAATCGAGGTTAAGGCGCGTGTGGTTGGTTTCGTTCTCGGTAAAGAGCAGGTCGCAATCGCCTTCGCACGAGAGCGTATAGGCACCGAGCAGCGGGCTCGTCGCGGCGATCGCCTGCGCCCCCTTGCCCGCCTCGGTTTCATTGAGCTGCGGTCTGGGCGAGCGGGAGGTGATCCATGACGCCCAGTCGTTGCGGAACCACAGCGTCGGCAGCACGTGCAGTTCGGCCGGCCCTTCGTTCGCTGCGCCGCGGTTGAAGACGGTGATGCGGATCAGGATGTCTTCGGGGCTCTCCTTGGCGTACTCGACGAAAACGTCGAAGTAACGGTCGCCCGCGAAAACGCCCGTATCGATCAGTTCGTACTCCATTTCGTCGCGCGAACGCGCGCGGTTCGTGTCGACGAGGTCCGCATACGGGAAGGCCGCTTGCGGGTACTTGTAGAGGAACTTCATGTACGAATGCGTCGGCGTGCTGTCGAGGTAGTAGTAGTACTCCTTGACGTCCTCGCCGTGATTGCCTTCGCTGTTGGTGAGGCCGAAGAGCCGCTCCTTGAGAATGGGGTCCTTGCCGTTCCAGAGCGCGAGCGCAAAGCACAGCCGCTGCTTGTCGTCCGAAATGCCGCCCAGGCCGTCTTCGCCCCAGCGATAGGTGCGCGAGCGCGCGTGATCGTGGGTGAAGAAATTCCACGCGTCGCCGTTCTCGCTGTAATCCTCGCGCACGGTTCCCCATTGCCGCTCGCTGAGATAAGGCCCCCACTTCTTCCAGGCCGCGCCGTCTCGCGCCGCTTTGAGCCGCTTCCTCTCGTTCGAATCGTTCATGACGTTTCCTCCCGGGAAAAAAGCCTGACCTGAGTGCCATCATTCGACCTCAATGGCGTGATGGCTATTATGATCGCCCAGCCTGCCAACGCCAATTACCCGGGATGACTGCCACGAAAGCCTGCGCTGGCGAAACATCCGCTGCGCAGCGGCCGATTTGCCGCGGCGAGTCGGCGTATACTGTCGGCCTCCGAAAATGGAGTCCGCAAAGCCGGTGCCGATGCAAGCCCGCGCCCCCTGGCGACGCTCGACGACGGTCATCCGAGATTTATCAGGCGCAGGGAGTCGACATGAAAATGCTCTGTCAGGACGCCGACCACCGGGTGGCAATGAAGCCATGAGGCTTGGCGAATTCGCTCTCGTGCGCAAGCGACCGGCAGCCCTGTGGACGGCTCTGCTCGGGCTCTTCGCCTTTCGCCTGTGGCTCTCGGCCGTGCTGCCGATGACCGGCGACGAAGCGTATTTCGTCGGCTGGGGCGAACATCCGGCCGGCGGCTATTACGACCACCCGCCGATGGTCGGTTGGTGGCTGACGGCCCTGCTCGCGCTCGCCCGCGCCGAATGGGTGCTGCGCCACGACAGTGCTGGTGCTGATCAGTGTGTTCTTG
>CAZALA010000139.1:0-9941 GCA_964485725.1 uncultured Propionivibrio sp.
CTTTTGCCGTTCTTTGCGAGTCCTTTGCGCCTTCGCGCCTTTGCGGTGGACGTTCGGTTTCAAAACCCACCGCAAAGACGCAAAGAAAAAAACAAGGTCACGCAAAGCAAATCGTTGGATCGTCTTTACGTTTTCCTTTGCGGGTCCTTTGCGCCTTCGCGCCTTTGCGGTGGATGTTGAACTTTTGTATCGAGCCTGCATGATAACATTCCGGGCTTGCCCTGCATCCGACCGCATACAACGCCATGAGCCAATACTGGAGCCCCCTCGTTCACCGCCTGACGCCCTATGTTCCGGGCGAGCAGCCCAAGCTCGAACAGCTCGTCAAGCTCAACACCAACGAGAACCCCTACCCGCCCTCGCCCAAGGCGATCGAGGCGATCGAAGCCGAGATCGGTCGCGACGGGGCGCGCCTGCGCCTCTACCCCGAGCCTTCGGGCGAGCGCTTGCGCCTGGCGGTGAGCCGGCACTTTGCCGAGCACGCGATCGCGCCCGAACAGGTCTTCGTCGGCAACGGTTCCGACGAGGTGCTCGCGCACGCTTTCATGGCGCTTTTGAAGCACGAGAAACCCGTACTGATGCCTGACATCAGCTACAGCTTCTATCCCGTTTACTGCGGCCTTTACGAAATCGAGTCGCTCGCGATCGCGCTTGGCGAGCGCTATCAGCTTGAGGTCGACGACTATCTCGCGCACGCCGGCAAGGCCGGCGGCATCATCATCGCCAACCCGAACGCGCCGACCGGCGGCCTCGTCGCGCTCGCCGACGTCGAAAAGCTCGCCGCCGCGCACCACGATTGCGTGGTCGTCATCGACGAGGCCTACATCGATTTTGCCGCGAGCAAAATCCCCAGCGCGATCACGCTCGTCAATCGCCACCCCAACGTCCTCGTCGTGCGCACGCTTTCCAAGTCGCATTCGCTCGCCGGGCTGCGCATCGGTTACGCCGTCGGCGACCGGGCGCTGATCGAGGCGCTCGAGCGCGTCAAGAACAGCTTCAACTCCTACCCGCTCGACCGCCTGGCGCTCGCCGGCGCGAGTGCCGCGCTCGACGACCGCGCCTACTTTGACGCAACGCGCGGCGCCGTCATGCGCAGCCGAGAGGCGCTCGTTGCCGACCTCGCGCGGCTGGGTTTCGACGTCCTGCCGTCGGCGGCGAACTTCGTTTTCGCGCGCCACCGCGAGCGCGACGCGGCAGAGCTGGCAAGAGCCTTGCGCGAGCGCAAGGTCATTGTTCGCCACTTCGCCTTGCCGCGCATCGACCAGCATTTGAGAATTTCAATCGGCAACGACGAGGCTTGCGCAGCGCTCGTCGCCGCACTCGAGGACATCCTGCGATGAACGCCCCCTGCCCCGGCAACAGCAACGACCCGGCGATCGCCCACGTCGACGCGGCCATCCGCTCGCGCCGCTCGATTCGCCGTTTCCTGCCGACGCCGGTAGCGCGGGCGCTCGTCGCCGAGCTCCTTGAACTGGCCGCGCGCGCGGCGTCCTCAACCAATCTGCAGCCCTGGCGCGTCTATGCGCTCGCCGGTGCGGCGAAAGAAGCGGTCTCGGCAGCGATCATGGAAAAGTTTGCGCGCGGCGAGAGCGACGGGCGCGAGCTCGATTACTACCCCGAGCACTGGGGCGAGCCCTGGATCTCGCGGCGGCGCAAGCTCGGGCTCGACCTCTACGGGCTGCTCGGCCTGACCAAAGACGACAAGGAGGGAATGAAGCGGCAGCACGCGCGCAACTTTCTTTTCTTCGACGCGCCGGTCGGCTTCATCTTCACGATGGACCGCGACCTCGGGCGCGGCATGCTGCTCGATTACGGCATGTTCCTCGGCAACCTGATGACGGCGGCGCGCGTCCGCGGCCTCGACACCTGCGCGCAGGCTTTCTTCGCCGATTATCACGTGACGCTGCGCAAAACGCTTGGCATTCCCGAGAACGAAATGATCCTGTGCGGGCTCTCGCTCGGCTACGCCGACCCCGATGCCCCCGAAAACAGGCTCGTCAGCGCGCGCGAACCGGTCGAGGCCTTCACCGATTTTCGCGGCTTCGGCGAGGAAGACTAAGAAGCAAGGTCCACCGCAAAGACGCGAAGGACGCAAAGGCTACGCAAAGAAATCCTTCGAAATATCTTTCTGCGATCCCTTTGCCGCGCCTTTGCGGTGGATTTTTTCGACTTAGTCCTTCTTACGAGCGAAAAAAAGCCGCCGAGCTACGCCCGGCGGCCTTGGCAACGCGGCGAGAAAAGCTTAGCCGCCGCGCACCTTCTTCAGCGCGTCCATCACGGCGTTGATCGTCTCGGCGCCGATCGTCGCCTGGTTCTTCTCATAAACCGGCTTGACCTTTTCGAACATCCGCTTCTGTTCGGCCGGGGAGATGTCGTTGACCTGCATGCCCTTCACCTTCAGTTCGGCGAGCGCCTTGCCATCCTTGTCGCGGATGACCGCGCGCTGCACCTTCTGACCTTCGATCGCAGCTTCACGCAAAGCGGCCTGCTCGTCCTTGGAGAGGGCGTCAAACATCTTCTTGCTGTACAACACGAGGAAAGGCGTGTAGGCGTGGCGGGTCATGCTCAGGTACTTCTGCACTTCGTAATACTTGCTCGTGAGGATCGTGACGTAGGGATTTTCCTGACCGTCGATCGTCTTCGTTTCGAGCGCGGTAAACACTTCCTGGAAAGCCATCGGCACGGCGTTGGTGCCGAGCGTCTTGAAGGTATCAAGGAAGATGTTGTTCTGCATCACGCGCAGCTTGATGCCGGAAAAATCCTCGACCTTGGCGACCGGGCGCTTGCTGTTGGTCAGGTTGCGGAAACCGTTTTCCCAGTAGGCGAGGTTGATCAGGCCGACCTCCTCGAGCTTCTTGCTGAGCGCCGCACCGGCCGGGCCGTCAAGCACCGCGTCGGCTTCCTTTTCATTGGCGAAGAGGAAAGGCAGGTCGAACACGCCGAGCTCCTTGACGATGCCAACGAGCGGCGAGGTCGAGGTAACCACCATCTCCTGCGTGCCCGCGCGCAGAGCTTGCGTCGCCTGCAGATCGCCGCCGGCAGCGCCGCCCCAGAAAGCCGTAATCTTCATCTTGCCGCCCGACTTGGCGGTCAGCACTTCCTGCATGCGCCTGACGCCGTCATGAACGGGGTGGTCTTCGGCGATGCCGTTGGTCATCTTGATATTGCGTTCAACGAACTGCGCCATCGCGGAAGGGGCGGCGAGCAAGCTGCCGGCCACGATCAGTGCCGCCTGGAGAACCACATTATGTCGTTTCATGCTGGTAAAACCTCCGGTTAAGACAGGGTTAAAGAACATCGAAAAGCCATTTCAGTACTATCAGCTCAGCCACCACTTCAAGGGAACGGTCACAAACTCAGGAACAAAAACGAGCAGGAAAAGCACTACCAATTCCGCAAACAGGAAGGGTAATACGCCTTTGAAGGATTCGTCCAGGCTGATTTTGGCGACCCCCGCGACGACGTTGAGCACCGTGCCCACTGGCGGCGTGATCAAACCGATGGCGTTGTTCATGATGAACAGAACGCCAAAGTACACGGGGTCGATGCCCGCCTTCAACACCACCGGCATCAACACCGGCGTCAGGATCAGCACCGTCGGCGCGAAGTCGAGCGCCGTGCCGACGGCGACGATCAGCACCATCATCACGAGCATCATCATCGTCTTGTTGCCCATGAAGGGTTCGAGCATGGCGGCGACTTCGGTCGGAATGTTGGCGACCGTGATCAGCCACGCGCTCACCATCGCCGCGGAGACGAGGAACATCACCACGGCCGTGGTCTTGCCGGCCGCCAGAAACAGACCATAGACCTGGTTCCACTTCATCTCGCGGTAAATGAAGATGCCGACGACGAAAGCGTATACCGCGGCGACGACGGCGGCCTCGGTCGGAGTGAACACGCCGGCCTTCATGCCGCCAATGATGATCACCGGCAGGAACATGGCGAGCGCGCTGTCCGCGGTAACCTTCAGGCGCTCGGCCAGGGGCAGTTTAGGCGTGAGCTTGATGTTCTCTTTCTTGGCCACGAACCACCAGGCGATGCCGATCGCGATGCCCATCATCACGCCCGGCACGATGCCCGCGAGGAAGAGCTTGGTAATCGAGACGTTGGCGGCGACACCAAAGATGATGAAGCCGATCGACGGCGGAATCACTGGGGCGATGATGCCGCCGGCCGCGACGAGGCCCGCGGAGCGTCCCAGGTTGTAGCCGGCGGCTTTCATCATCGGGATCACGATCGCCGCGATCGCCGCCGTATCGGCGATCGCCGAGCCCGACAACGAAGCCATGATGATCGCCGCGACGACCGCCACATAGCCCAAGCCACCGCGCCAGTGCCCGACCCAGGCGATGCCGAGGTTGATGATGCGTTTACTCAAGCCACCGGTGTTCATGAACTCGCCGGCGAGCAGGAAGAAAGGCACGGCGAGCAAGGGGAAGTTGTCGGCGCCATCGACAAAGCGCTGCGCGAGGATTTGAGTATCGAAGGCCTGCAAGGTGCCGTTGCCGGCGAGGTAAGCCATCAGACAGACGCCGCAGACCAGCAGCGAGTAGGCGATCGGCATGCCAACGGCCATGGCCGCGATCAGGGAAAAAACAAATATGGAGACAGTCATGACCCTAAACCTTCACTTCTTTGAGTTGTTCTTCGGCTTCCTTGAGGCCCTCGGTTTCGATGATCTGCACGAGTTCGTCTTCGCTCAGCCGCCCGGCAAACAGCAAGTAGAGCTTGTTGAGATTGATCGCCCCCATCACCACGGCGACGACGTAGCCGATGCCGTAGACCCAGATCATCGAGATGCCAACGACGGGTGAAACATTGCTCACCTGCAGCTCGTGCATCTGATAAGTGCCCCAGAGGAACATGCCGTTGCACACCAGCATCAGCACCTCGCTGATGACGAAGCAGACTTTCTTTCCGGTGACCGGCAAGGCCTTGACCAGGCTGTCCATGCCCAGATGCCCGCCTTCGCGCATGGCGACCATGGCGCCGATGTAGGTCAGCCAGATGAAGCAGTAGCGCGCCATCTCTTCGCTGACCGTGATCCCGGAATTGAAGACATAGCGCATCAGAACATTGCCAAACACCATGATGACCATGGCCAGCAGCAAGGCGACGACGACGAACTCGAGCGCCCTGAAAAAAACATCGACCAGTTTTTGCACGTCCAACCCTTCTTTGAAATTATTCGGTAAAGGTTTCTTCCCGCTTCTTGTAGATCGCTGGCAGGCTGGCAACGATGATTGCGATCGCGGCCAAGGCGAGCATTGTCGCACTGATCGGCCTTTCGATGAAGACCATCGGGTTGCCGCGCGAGAGCAAAAGCGCGCGCCGCAGGTACTCCTCCATCATCGGCCCGAGGATGAAGGCGAGCAGCATCGGCGCGGGTTCGCAGTCGAGCTTGACGAAGACGTAGCCGATGACGCCGAAGAGCGCCATCGTGAACACGTCGAACTCGGTGTTGTTGAGGCTGAAGACGCCGATGCCGCAGAAGACGAGGATCGCCGGAAAGAGGAACTGGTAGGGAACGCTGACGATCTTCACCCACATGCCGACCATCGGCAGGTTGAGGATGACGAGGAAAAAGTTGCCGATCCACATCGAAACGATGATCCCCCAGAACAGCGCCGGCTGCTCGGTGATCACCGACGGGCCGGGCTGGATGCCCTGGATGATCATCGCGCCGATCATCAGCGCCATCACCGGGTTGGACGGGATGCCGAGGGTCAGCATCGGGATGAACGACGTCTGCGCGCCGGCGTTGTTCGCCGCTTCCGGCGCGGCGACGCCCTCGATCGCGCCATGGCCGAATTCGGCCGAATTCTTCGAGACCTTCTTCTCGATCGCGTAGGCGGCAAAAGAACCGAGAATCGAGCCGCTGCCGGGCAGGATGCCGAGGATGGAGCCGATCGCCGTGCCGCGCCCGATCGGGCCGACGATGCGCTTCCAGTCTTCTCTGGTCGGCATCAGATTGGTGATCTTGCTGACGATCATCGAGCGCCCGGCCTCGTTCTCGAGGTTGCGGATGACTTCGGCAATCCCGAACATTCCCATCGCGACGACGACAAAACCGATGCCGTCGGCAAGCTGCGGAATGTCGAAGGTGAAACGCTGCGTCCCGGTATTGACGTCGGCGCCGACGAGGCCGAGCAGGAGACCGAGCGCGGCCATGCCGGCGGCGTGCAGCAGCGAGCCGCGGGCGAGGACGAGCGAAGCGAGCAGGCCGAGGACCATCAGCGAAAAGAATTCGGCCGGGCCGAATTTGAGCGCGATTTCGGCCAGCGGCGGCGCGAACAGCGCGAGGATGATGGTCGCGACCGTTCCGGCGAAGAAGGAGCCGATCGCCGAGGTCGCGAGCGCGACACCGGCGCGACCTTTCAGGGCCATCTGGTAACCGTCGAGCGCGGTCACCACCGAAGCGGCTTCTCCGGGGACGTTGACCAGGATCGAAGTCGTCGATCCGCCGTACTGCGAGCCGTAGTAGATGCCGGCGAGCATGATCAGCGACGAGATGGGCGGCAGCGTGAAGGTGATCGGCAGCAGCATCGCGATCGTCGCCGTCGGGCCGAGACCGGGCAGGACGCCGATCAGCGTGCCGAGAAAAACGCCGGCGAGGCAGTACAGCAGATTGGCGACCGTCATCGCCGTCGACAGCCCTATTCCAAGATTGTTAATGAGTTCCATAAACCCTCAGCGAGCTTTGCGCCGCGGCGCGTCGTGCGCCGTGGCTGAGCCGTTTCAACGATGTGGACTGCCCCGGATGATCAGCCGCCGAACCACGAGCCCAGAATAGGCAGCGGAACGCCAAGGCCGACCTGGAAAACCAGGATGCAGAAGACGGTGACGCCGACCGCGAGCGCGAGCGCCGCCGGCCAGCGGAACTTGACGCTGGCAAATGCGCTGACGAGGATCATCAGGGGCAGCGCAATGGCGAGGCCGGCACCGCGTACGAGCAGGCCGAAGAGCAGTGTCGCAGCAACGACGAGGAGCAGGCCGCGCATCGCAAAAGCGCCAACCGGCGTCCCGGCTTTCAAGAACGAGCGAATGATCGAGATGACACCGATCAGGATCAGGATGCCGGCGAGCAGCGTCGGGAAATACGCCGGCCCCATCTTCACCGCGCTGCCCATGCCGTAGTCGCGGGAGAAATAAATCGCTGCGCCGCCGATCGCGACGTAGATCGCGCCCGTCCAGAAATCCTTGGCGTTCTTTGCAATCGGGTTCAAGACAGCCTCCTCCTGGTCCGCATCAATCGGCGAAAACGCCTGCCTTCTTGATGATCGGACCCCATTTGTCGATTTCGCTCTTGAGCTGCGTGCGCAGCGCTTCAGGCGTCGCCCTGTTCTGTGCCACCGGCTCGGAACCGAGGTCGGCAAAGCGCTGCTGCAGCGTCGGGTCTTTCAGCGCTTCCTGCAGCGCTTTCGAAAGCTTGTCGATGATCGGCTGCGGCGTCCCCTTCGGCGCGTACATGGCGTGCCAGACGGTGACCGTAAAGCCCGGCATTCCGGCTTCGGAGAGCGTCGGCACGTCGGGCATCGCGGCGACGCGCTTGGCCGTCGTCAGGCCATAGACGGCGACCTTGCCGGCCTTGATCTGGCTCGCGTTGTTGGTCGTCTGGTCGCACATGAAATCGACCTGACCGCCGAGCAGGTCGTTCATCGCCGGCCCCGTTCCCTTGTACGGAATCGTCGTCAGCTCGGTGTTCAGCGCGCTCTGCAGCAACATGCCGCAAAGGTGGGAGGCGGAACCGACCCCGGCGTTGGCGACGTTAATCTTGTCCTTGTTCGCCGTGATGTAAGCGATGAATTCCTTGAGGTTCTTGGCCGGGAAATCCTTGCGCGCGACGAGCGCCATGGCGCCGTCGTTGATCAGGCCGACCGGCTCGAAGTCGGTAATCGCGTTGTACGGGAGCTTGCGATAGAGCGCCGGCGCCGTCGCATGGCCGATATGGTGGATGAAGACCGTGTAGCCGTCGGGCTTGGCCTGCGTCAGGCGCGCCGCGCCGATCGTGCCGCCGGCGCCGCCGACGTTCTCGATGATCATCGTCTGCTTGAGCACCGTGCTCATCGCCTGCGCGGTCAGCCGGGCGACCGTGTCGGATGGCCCGCCGGCGGCAAAGGGAACGATCACCGTGATGACCTTGGACGGATAGTCCTGGGCGTAAGCCTGGGCCGCGCCGAAAAGCGCAAGCGCGGCAAGGATGCAGCGGGTAATTCTGCAAGTCATGATCTTTCCTCCGATAGAGTTACGAACACAACAACGAAATGGCACAGCCCAAGAGTATTGACTTCGCGCGTACTGCGGTCAATGCGAAAAGCCGTTCGCGGCGCCAAATAGTCGGCCTTCGTTGCGCTTTTGGCAGACGCCGCTCACGATTCGTTCCGGTATTCGGCCGAGCGCGCGTGCGCCGTCAGGCCTTCGCCGTGCGCCAGCGTCGAGGCGATCTGGCCGAGCTTTCTGGCTGCCGCCGGCGAGACGCGGATCAGGCTCGTGCGCTTCTGGAAGTCATAGACGCCGAGCGGCGACGAGAAGCGCGCGCTGCCCGAAGTCGGCAGCACGTGGTTGGGGCCGGCGCAGTAATCGCCGAGCGATTCGGAGGTGTAGGCGCCGATGAAGATGGCGCCGGCGTGGCGGATTTTTTCGACCCAGGCGTCGGCGTCGGCGATCGACAACTCGAGATGCTCGGGCGCGATGCGGTTGGCGATTGCGCAGGCTTCGTCAAGATCGGCAACCTCGATCAGCGCGCCGCGGTTTTCAAGCGCAGCGCGAATGACGGCGCCGCGCGGCATCGTCGGCAGCAGCTTCTCGATCGCCGCCTGGACGCGGTCGAGGTAGGCCGCATCGGGGCAGAGCAGGATGGCCTGCGCGAGTTCGTCGTGCTCGGCCTGCGCGAACATGTCCATCGCCAGCCATTCGGGGTCGGTCTTGCCGTCGGCGATGATCAGGATTTCGGACGGGCCGGCGACCATGTCGATGCCCACCACGCCGAATACCCGGCGCTTGGCCGCCGCCACGTAGGCGTTGCCGGGGCCGACGATCTTGTCGACTTTGGGAATCGTTTGCGTGCCGTATGCGAGCGCGCCGACGGCCTGCGCGCCACCGATGCAGAAGACGCGGTTGACGCCAGCTAGCATCGCCGCCGCCAGCACCAGCGCATTGCGCTCGCCGCCGGGCGTCGGCACGACCATGATCAGTTCGCCGACGCCGGCGACTTTCGCCGGAATCGCGTTCATCAGCACCGACGAGGGATAGGACGCCTTGCCGCCGGGCACATAGAGCCCGACACGGTCGAGCGCAGTGACTTTCTGCCCGAGCAGCGTGCCGTCGGGCTCTTCATACTGCCAGCTGGCGAGGCGCTGGTGCTCGTGGTAGCTCGTGACGCGCGCCGCGGCCGCCTCGAGCGCCGCGCGTTGCGCGTGAGGAAGTCCGTCAAGTGCCGCCTGCAGCTCGACGCGCCCGATCTCGAGCTCGCTGATTGCAGTCGCGGCAAGCCGGTCGAAGCGCTTCGTGTAGGCGAGAACGGCGGCGTCGCCGCGCGCTCTCACGTCATCGAGGATGGCCGCGACCGCGGCATCGACCGCCGGGTCCTGCGCGCTTTCGAAGGCGAGGAGCGCCGAGAGTCGCTCGCCGAAAGCGGGATCACGGCTGTCGAAACGCTTGATCTCGACCATCGTCGTTCTGTCTCCGCTATCCGACGGCGCGCGCAAAAGCGTCGAGGATGGGATCGATTTTTTCGCGCTTCAATTTCAGCGCCGCCTGGTTGACGATCAGGCGCGAGGAGATGTCGATGATGTGCTCGACCGCGACGAGCTTGTTGGCCTTGAGCGTACTGCCCGTCGACACGAGATCGACGATCGCGTCGGCGAGGCCGGCGAGCGGTGCGAGTTCCATCGAGCCGTAGAGCTTGATCAGGTCGACATGCACGCCCTTGGCGGCGA
>CAZALA010000140.1:0-9792 GCA_964485725.1 uncultured Propionivibrio sp.
GACCAATTACTACATCACGCTCTCGCCTGAACCCGTCAAGATCACGAACGCCGAACTCGAGGACGTCGAAGTCGTCATTTCGCCCGACCACCGCGTCTTCAGCCATACGAATCCGCTGCGCGGCCTGAGCGCCGGCGGCACCTTCATCCTGCAATCGTCGATCTCGCCCGAGGAAGTCTGGGCCGAACTGCCCGCCGCGGCGCGCAAGACGATCCGCGAGAGGAAGATCAACTTCCTCATCATCGACGCCTTTGCGGTGGCCAAGAAACACGCGCCGACGCCGGAGCTGGCCACACGCATGATGGGCATCGCCTTCATCGGCGCCGTCGCCGGCCACGTCAAGCAGGTCTCCGCCGGCGCTTCGGCGAAGGCGATTCTCGAGAAGGTCAAGAAACAGATCACCAAGAAGTTCGGCAGCAAGGGCGCCGCGGTCGTCGACGGCAACATGGCCGTGATCAACGACGGCATCGAGGCGACGCACAAGGTCGATTACACGCAGGCCGCGTTTGCCAAGATCGACGCCAAGCCGCAAGCGATTCCGCTGCACAACGTCGCGCTTTCGGCGTCGATGTGCCAGTCGGGCGGCTCGTCTGCCTGCGGCGGTCTCTTCGACCGCGAGTACTTCGACGACATGATCGCCAAGCCTTTCCGCGAAGGCACCATCGGCGAAGCGCCGATCCTGCCGGGAACCGGCCTCTTCATGCCGACCGGAACCGGCGGCTCGAAAGACAAGGGCCTGTTCCGCCGCACGGTGCCGGTCTTCAACCCCGACCTGTGCACCGGCTGCATGGAATGCGCGCTGGTCTGCCCGGACGCGGCGATCCCCAACACCGTGCATGAGATCCACGAACTGCTGCTCGCCGGCATCAAGGAGCTTGCGGTCACCGAAGCGCAGCGCGAAGCGATGCGCGCACAGGTCTATGGCATCGCCGAACGCGTCCGCGAAGCTTATCGCCAGAGCAAGGAGCCGCGCGCCTTCAACGAACTCGTCGCGGAAGCGGCGCTGAAGCTGCCGACTTCGCAGGCGACGCTGCTTGCCAATTTCACGAAGCTCGTGGCGCTGCTGGCGACCTACCCGGTTGCCAAGACGCGGCCTTTCTTCGACGCCATGGAAAAAGCCAGCGCCGGCAGCGGCGGCCTCTTCAGCGTCGCCGTCGATCCGTGGAAGTGCACGGGCTGTCTTGAATGCATCGATGTCTGCGGCCCCGGCGCGCTCGCACCGCACGACCAGGACGCGGCGCTTCTCACGACGCTGCAAGAGCGCTTCAATTTCATGACCAAGACGCCGACGAGCCCGGCGCGTTTCGTCGATGGCGCCATCGAGGCCGGCGGCGAAATCAAGCGCCTGCTCCTCGATCGCGGCAATTACTATTCGACGACCGGCGGCCACGGCGGCTGCCGCGGCTGCGGCGAAGTCACGGCGATCCGCCTCGTCATGGCGACGAACCACGCGATCACCGAAAAGCGTCGCTTGGGCCACATCGCCGAACTTGAAAAGCTGATTGCCGACCTTGATGCGAAAGCCGCCACGGTCAGCGGCGAGCGCGCTCAACGCATCGCGCAGGCCAAGGCAACGCTCGAAAAACGCCTCTACCTCTATGAAGGCGGGCCGACCGGCAACGGTCCTTCGGGCGCGGTGATCGCCAACTCGACGGGCTGCAGCAGCGTCTATGCCTCGACCTTCCCCTTCAACGCCTACAACGATCCCTGGGTCAACAGCCTGTTCCAGGACGCGCAACCGCTCGCCAAGGGCCTTTTCGAAGGCATCACCGCGCAAAGCGTCGGCGACATCCGTGCGCTGCGCACGGCGCGCCTCGAGCTTGCCGACGCCTACGTCGCCGAACAGCACGATGCCGAAATGAAATACCTCTCGTGGGGCAATTTCACCAAGGACGAAATTGCGCTGCAGCCGACCGTGATGACGATAGGCGGCGACGGCGCCACTTACGACATCGGCTTTGGCGCGCTCTCGCGCGTGCTCGCCAGCGACACCCCGCTCAAGGTGCTGGTGCTCAACACCGGCGTCTATTCGAACACCGGCGGCCAGGCTTCGACTTCGAGCTTCATCGGCCAGGATTCGGACCTCGCGCGCCAGGGCGCCGCGCACAGCGGCAAGCACGAGGCGCGCAAGGAACTCGGCCTGATCGCCTCCTTCCACTCGAACGTTTTCGTCTGTTCGACGAGCACGGCGCTGCAGAACCACTTCCTCAAGAACACGATGGAGTTTCTCACCTACAGCGACTCGCCGGCGGTCCTCGACGTCTATACGCCTTGCCAGGGCGAGCACGGCATCGCCGACGCCGCTTCGGCGCGGCAGTCGCGCCTGGCGGTCGAAAGCCGCATGAACCCGGTCTTCGTCCATGACCCGCGGCGCGGCAAGACGCTGCACGAGTGGTTCTCGCTCGACGGCAACCCGGATCCGGAAAAGCTCTGGACAACGCTCTCGCTCGAATACGTGGGCGACGACGGCAAGGTCCAGCTGCTCGACACGCCGCTGACGCCGGCAAGCTTCGCGCTTGGCGAAATCCGCTTCAAGAAGCAGTTCAAGAAGCTCTCCGCCGATGCGCCGAACCTCGTTCGCATCGACGAGTTCATCGAACTGCCCGAGGCGGCGCGCGCCGGCAAGAGCGCTTTCGTCTATTCGACCGACAGCAAGAAGCGCCTCGTCAAGCTCGCCTGTTCAAGCGCCATCGTGGCGCTGGTCGAAGAGCGCCGCAAGTACTGGAACCTCCTGCAATACCTCGCCGGCCAGCACGTCGACCAGCTCAATGATTCGTATCGCGCCGGAATGGCCGCGCTGCAGTCGCAGTACGACGAGTCGGTGAAGCAGCGCGACTCTTCGCTTGACGGCTTTGCGCGGGCGATGTCCGAGCTTGCCGGTTCGAGCAAGGCGCAGGTCGGCAACGGCACCGTGATCCCGATCATGGCCGCTTCCGGCGGCGCTTCCGCCTGCGCCGCCGCGGCGGCGACCGCGGTCGCCACGGGCGAGGCGCTCGTCACCTACGACGACGCCGACCAGGCCAAATGCACGAACTGCAAGACCTGCTACCAGGACCTCTCGGAGCTCTTTGAAAAAGCGCGCGTCGTCATCAACGGCGAGAGCCGCGAAGTCGGCCGCCTGATTCCGGGCGCGCTCGAGCGCGTCACCGTCACCCCCGAGCTGAAAGCCCGCATCAAGCGTGTGTCAGCGAACTGCGATGCGGAGATCATTCGATGAGTCAAGAACAGACGCCCTCCTCCAGCCAGGACGATCTGTACCGCTACCTGAACGCCAGCAGCACGCTGGAATCAACGCGGTCGCAGGTCGAGGCCCTGGAACAGACGGCAGCGGTCGAGACCTTCCACCAGCAGCTCGCGCTCCTGCGCCGGCGGCTGACCGAGGAGCCGCGCGCCTTCCGTGAGATGTTCATCAACGACGGCGCCAACGCGATCGTCTGGGAGTTCAAGCAGGAAGAACTGTCGGCCGATTTCGTGCGCACTTTCTGGAACCTGCTCGTGCGCGACGACGACACGAGCAAGGTCCTCATGCGCTTTGTCTGGAACGTGCCGCTGCGCTTGAAGCGCAAGTTCATCCGCGCGCTCGACCTGCATCTCTCGGACAAGTACCCGATGTTCAAGGGGCTTTCGGAGGACTGGCCGGCGGACAACTACATCCCGCCCTACATCCGCGACCCGGAAGAGCGCTCGCAGGACTTTGGCCTCGTGAACCAGGGTTACCTGGGTTACATGAACATCGGCTACAGCGCGCGCGAAGTCGAACTCTTCGTCTGGCTCGAAGCGCTGCGCGACAAGCAGTGCGAAGAGCGGCCGTGCGAAGTCGGCCTGCACGTTCCCGGCAAGTTCGAGCCCAAGGGCGGCTGCCCGGTGAAGATCCACATTCCGGAAATGCTCAACCTCCTCGGCAGCGGCCGTTTCCGCGAAGCGATGGAGCTCATCGAGAACTGCAACCCGCTGCCCAACGTCACCGGCCGCGTCTGTCCGCAGGAACTGCAGTGCCAGGGCGTTTGCGCGCACACCAAGCAGCCGATCGAAATCGGCCAGATCGAATGGTATTTGCCGCAGCGCGAGAAAATGGTCAACGCCGAAGGCATCGCCGCGCGCTTCGCCGCTTTCCCCGACCCTTGGGAAAAAGCCGAGAAACCGCCGATCGCCGTCGTCGGTTCCGGACCTGCCGGCCTCATCAACGCTTATCTGCTCGCCTCCGAAGGCTTCCCGGTGACGATCTTCGAAGCCTTCCACGCCTTGGGCGGCGTGCTGCGCTACGGCATCCCCGAGTTCCGCCTGCCCAATGAGCTGATCGACGACGTCGTCGGCAAGATCAAGCTTCTGGGCGGCAAGTTCGTTCCGAACTTCGTCGTCGGCAAGACCGCGACCATCCAGGACCTCAAGAACGCCGGTTTCTGGAAGGTCTTCGTCGGCACCGGCGCGGGCCTGCCGCGCTTCATGAACGTTCCCGGCGAGCATTTGATCAACGTCATGAGCGCGAACGAGTTCCTCACCCGCGTCAATCTCATGCAGGGTCTGCGCGAGGATTACGAGACGCCGCTGCCGGAAACGCGCGGCAAGGAAGTGATCATCATCGGCGCCGGCAACACCGCGATGGACTCGGCGCGGACAGCGCGGCGCCTCGGCGCCAACGTGACCATCGTCTACCGCCGCACGCGCGCCGAAATGCCGGTGCGCGTCGAGGAACTGCACCACGCGATCGAGGAAGGCATCCAGATCAAGGTGCTGCGCGCGCCGAGCGAGTTCGTCGGCGACTCGAAGACGAACTTCGTCACGCACGCGATGCTCGACGTCATGGCGCTCGGCGAACCCGACGCGTCGGGTCGGCGCAGCCCGGTCCCGACCGGCGAGATCGAGCCGATGAAGGTCGACCTCGTGATCATGGCGCTTGGCAACACGCCGAACCCGATCATCAAGGATTCCGAGCCGACCCTGAAGCTCACCAAGTGGGGATCGATCGACGTCAGCCAGGGCACGCAGCAGACTTCGCTTGCGGGCGTCTATTCGGGCGGCGATGCGGCGCGCGGCGGTTCGACCGCGATTCGCGCTGCCGGCGACGGACAGGCGGCGGCGCGTGAAATCGTCGGCGACATGAATCTGTCGGCCGACGAAATCCGCAAAATGGTCGCTGCCGCCGGGCACTACACCCACCTCGGCTCGGCGCCGCAAACAATCGTCGACAAGATCGAGCTCGCCGGCGGCATCGTCGAGTTCATCGTGCACTCGCCGCTCGTCGCGAGCGCCGCCCGCGCCGGACAGTTCGTTCGCGTCCTCGCCTGGCCGAACGGCGAGCTCATTCCGCTGACGCTTGCCGACTGGGACGCCAAGGCCGGGACGATCTGCCTCGTCGTCCAGGGCATGGGGACGTCCAGCCTCGAAATCAACAAGATGAAGATCGGCGAGTCCTTTACCGGCATCGCCGGCCCGCTCGGGCTGCCCTCGGAGCTGCACCGCTACGAAGGCAACCAGACCGTCGTGTTCACGGCGGGCGGCGTCGGCCTGCCGCCCGTCTATCCGATCATGCGCGAGCACCTGAAACTCGGCAATCACGTCACGCTGATTTCGGGCTTCCGCAACGCCGACCTGCTGTTCTGGACCAAGGACGACGAGCGCGTTGGCAAGCTCAAGGCCGAGTACGGCGATCAGCTCGAAGTCATCTACACGAGCAACGACGGCAGCTTCGGCGTCAAGGGCTTCGTCACGGGTCCGCTCGAAGAGATGCTCAAGGCCAATAGCAATCCGAAGCGCAGCAAGAAAGTGCGCACGATCGCCGAAGTCGTGACGATCGGGCCGCCCCTGATGATGCGCGCGGTCAGCGACCTCACCAAGAGCTACGGCGTCAAGACGGTGGCGAGTCTCAACTCGATCATGGTCGATGCGACCGGGATGTGCGGTGCCTGCATGGTGCCGGTGACGATCGACGGCAAGATGGTGAGAAAGCACGCCTGCGTCGATGGTCCCGAAATCAACAGCCATATCATCGACTGGGACAAGTTCCTGCCGCGCTTCAACCAGTTCAAGCCGCAGGAGCTCGCCAGCAAGGTCAAGCACGGACTCGCCTGATCGTCCTGCTGCGTCGAAAGACGGCAAGAACGGAGCGCATTGCGCTCCGTTTTTTTATTCGCTGCGGGCGCCGGGCGATCCTGGCTCAACCCTGCGTCGCCGACCAGCGTTCGTGGTCGCCGCCGCGACCGAGCGGCGCGACGAGCTTGCAGGCGAGCCTCGCCTGCGTCTCGGGTTCGTAGAAACGCATCGACAAGGCGCGCGCGTGCAAACCGCCGGGCAGAATCAGCAGAAAACTCGCGCCCGCTTTCGCCGCCGGCAGCCGGAAAGCCGGGTGTCGGGAGATCTTGCCTGCGGGCTTCTCGCTGATTTCGGCGATCAGCGCTTCCGGGTCGCCGGTGAGGAAAGCGGCTGTCACGCGCAGCCTGCCGCCTGAGAGCACTGACAGGCGCTCGATGATCGCCAGCCGGAAGCTGCTCGTGCCGCCGCGAATCTGCACGGCGAGCAGCCCTTGCAGCACCAGCCTCGCGCCCTCGCGGGCGAGCGGGCACAGAAAGTCGCGCACGAGTCCGCTGCCGGGTGCGATTTGCCAGACTTCGGCTAGTCTGGCTTTCTCTTCGCGGGTCTCGTGGACGACGTGGCCGAAAACCGAAATCTGGTCGGCGCTCAGCCGGTTGCCGAAGCCCGACAGACCGCCCTGGTCGTCGAGGCCGCGGCCGGCAAGGAGAGCGTAAATTGGGTCGAGACCGGCGGTGACGCGGGCGCTTGCAGCCGGGGCGGCAGCGGCGAAGTCTGCCGGCGGGGTCGCGAGGCGCTCGGCGAGGAGGCCAAGCAGGATCGTGCAGGCTTCGGCCGAAATGCCCGACCCGAGCTTGAGTTCCTCGGGCGTTTGCCCGGCGGCAAGAAACTCGACGCGCTGGCGCATCTTGCGCACGATGCTTCTGGCGACGAGCCAGCGCGCCGTCGGCCCTGTGCCGGCGTCGTGAAAAGGCCGGTTCTGCGTCAAGTCGATCGGCAGGCCGCGCGCCTCGACGGGGGACTGCGCTGCGTTGACGACCATCGCCTGTTCGCGCCAGCGCGCCACCCAGCGCGTCGCGGCCGTCAACTGCACGCTTGTGAGCGAGTAGGGCGTCGCAAGGTGCAGGAGCAGCAGCATGCTGTACTGCCCGGTGACGGTCGAGTCGGCGGTCTCGGCGAGCAGGCGGTCCTCGGTCGGATCCCGTGTCACGCCGAGCTGCTCGGCGGCGGTGAAAACGGCATGCGCGGCGAGCCAGAAATCCCCGTCGATTTCTGCGCTTGCCAGGTAGCAGGTCTTCTGTTCCATGCGCAGGCAGGCAAGGGCGCGATGCGCGACCTGCGCGCCGTAAGCGCCGACCTCTGCCTCGCCCTGCAGGCAGGCGTGCAGGCAATGCATATAGCCCGTGCGGCAGGCGCGCCAGAGCGCGCGCGCCGCAAGGAAAATGTCGTTCTCGGCGGCAAGGAGCGGCAGCGGCTTGTTCTCGTAACGCCTCTGGCATTCCCCGCTTGCCGCGAAAACCGCGCTGCGCAGAACTTCGAGCGTCTTGATGCGCTCGCGCGCCGGCAGCGCAAAGCGGTTGAGCGCCTCGATCTCTTTGGCGAGCGCCGCGAGCATCGCCGGCGCGTTGGCCTGCGGCTGGGTGGCAAGCCATTCGGCCGCGCCGCGCGCGTCGGCGAAAACCGCCCGGTTCTGAGCCTCGGTGCCCGGCAGCGAAAAGAAGGTCATCTGCGACTCTCCTCAAGAGTTGCCATCCGCGCCAGCGGATGGCAACGCGTGCCCAGCCAGACTACCACCAACAGCAGGCTTTTTGCTGCCTTGTCAGCCTGCCGGACTACTCCGCGGGCTTTTCGCACAGCTCGAGCAGAACGCCGAGCGTCGACTTCGGGTGCAGGAAAGCGATGTTGAGGCCTTCGGCGCCCTTGCGCGGCGCCTTGTCGATCAGCATCACGCCCTTGCCGGCGAGTTCGTCAAGGTTTTCCTGCAGGCCGGTCGCGGCGATCGCGATGTGCTGGACGCCCTCGCCTTTCTTCTCGATGAACTTGCCGATCGGGCCTTCGGGATCGGTCGACTCGAGCAGTTCGATTTTCGACTGGCCGATCTTGAAGAAAGCCGTGCGCACCTTCTGTTCCTTGACTTCCTCGATCGCATAGCACTTCAGACCCAGCTGCTTTTCCCAGAACGGGATCGCTTCATCCAGGCTTTTTACGGCGATCCCGATATGTTCGATGTGCGTCAGATTCATTTGCTTTCCTTGCTTGGTGAGATAAAAAAACGAACACGTTATCCGAGTTGGCCGTTTTTGGGAACCGTGCCACGCGCGCGCCGCAGCGACAGGATCAGCATCGCGACGCCGACGAGGATCATCGGCAGCGACAGCCATTGCCCCATGCTGATGCGCTCGGAAAGGCCGAAGATGCCCGCGTCCGGCACGCGGAAATATTCGCCGATGAAGCGCAGGCTGCCGTAAGCGATCAGGAAGACCGCCGAAACGGCGCCGCGCGGGCGCGGCCGGCTCGCATAGACCCAGAGAATCGTGAAGAAAACGATGCCTTCGAGGCCGGCTTCGTAGAGCTGCGAAGGATGGCGCGGCAGCCGGTCGCCGGCCTGCGGGAAAACCATCGCCCAGGGCAGGCCGGCGTCGGCGACCCTGCCCCAGAGCTCGCCGTTGATGAAGTTGCCGAGGCGACCGAGACCCAGGCCGAGCGGCACCATCGGCGCGATGAAGTCGGTGATCGCAAGCCAGGGGCGCGCGGTCTTGCGCGCGAACAGAACCATCGCCGCAAGAACGCCGAGGAAGCCGCCATGAAACGACATGCCGCCTTTCCACACGGCGAGGATTTCAAGCGGGTGCGAAAGGTAGTAGGCGGGTTCGTAGAAGAGGACCTGCCCGAGGCGGCCGCCGACGATGACACCGATGACGCCGTAAAAAAGCAGGTCGTCGAGCTGCGCGACGCTCCAGCCCTCGCGGACGAGCTGCTGCGGGCCCTCGATGCGGCGCTTGGCGAGCCACCAGAACTGCACGAAAGCGAGGAGATACATGATGCCGTACCAGCGCACCGCGAACGGGCCAATGGCGAAGGCGACCGGGTCGAACTGGGGATGGACGAGCATGGCAGCGATGGCAGCGAGCCTTAAGCCGCGGCTTTGGATTAGAATTGCCATTATATCGCGGCGCCCTGCGGCGCCGTCGCTTTTTGGAGACCCCGCCATGCCCGCATACCGTTCCCGTACGACGACCCACGGCCGTAACATGGCCGGTGCCCGCTCACTGTGGCGCGCGACCGGAATGAAGGACGGCGACTTCGACAAGCCGATCATCGCCGTCGTCAATTCCTTCACGCAGTTCGTTCCCGGCCACGTGCATCTGAAGGATTTGGGGCAGCTCGTCGCGCGCGAAATCGAAGCGGCCGGCGGCGTCGCCAAGGAATTCAACACTATCGCGATTGACGATGGCATCGCCATGGGGCACGACGGCATGCTTTATTCATTGCCCTCGCGCGACCTCATCGCCGATTCGGTCGAATACATGGTCAATGGCCATTGCGCCGACGCGATGGTGTGCATCTCCAACTGCGACAAGATCACCCCGGGCATGCTGATGGCCGCGATGCGCCTGAACATCCCGGTCGTTTTCGTTTCCGGCGGACCGATGGAAGCCGGCAAGGTGCAGCTGCAAGGCCAGACGATTCATCTTGACCTCGTCGACGCGATGGTGAAGGCCGCCGACAGCAGCGTATCGGACGCCGACCTCGCCGAAATCGAGC
>CAZALA010000141.1:0-9712 GCA_964485725.1 uncultured Propionivibrio sp.
CTCGCGGCGACGGCGGCGGCCACCTACGAGCGTCTCGGTTCGCCCGAAGGCGAGCTGGCGCTCGCCGAAGCCGTCATTTATCTCGCGATGGCGGCGAAATCGAACGCCGCCTACGTCGCGTATAATGAGGCCCGCGCTTTCATCGCCAAAGACGGTTCGCGACCGGTTCCGCTGCATTTGCGCAATGCGCCGACGAAGCTCATGAAGGAACTCGATTACGGCAAGGATTACCGCTACGCGCACGACGAGAGCGGCGGCTACGCGGCCGGTGAAGACTATTTCCCCGACGCGATGCCCCCCGTCGAATGGTACCGTCCGGTCGAACGCGGGCTCGAGACAAAGATTGGCGAGAAGCTCGCCCAGCTGCGCGAACTCGATCGCGAGGCGTTGAAAGATCTGAAAAAGAATTCTAAAGACCCAGAGGACTGAACATGCTCGACATCCAGCTTTTGCGCGGCAACATCGACGAAGTCGCCGCCCGCCTCGGCGGCCGCGGCTACGCGCTCGACACCGCCACTTTCCAGCGCCTCGAAGCCGAGCGCAAGAGCCTGCAGACACGAACGCAAGACCTGCAGGCCGCGCGCAACAGCCTCTCGAAACAGATCGGCATGCTCAAGGGCAAGGGCGAAGACGCCTCCGCCGTGCTCGCCGAAGTCGCCGCGATCAAGGCAGAGCTCGAAGGCAACGAAGTGCGTCTTGCCGAGCTTTTGAAAGAACTCGACGCTTTCGTCGCGACCATCCCGAACGTCCCGCAGGCGAGCGTGCCGGTCGGCAAATCCGAACACGACAACGTTGAAACGAAGCGCTGGGGCAGCCCGGCGAGCTACGACTTTACGGTCAGGGATCACGTCGATCTCGGCGAGGGCCTCGGCCAGCTCGATTTTGCCACCGCCGCCAAGATCGCCGGCGCGCGCTTTTCGCTGCTCAAGGGCCCGCTCGCGCGCCTGCATCGCGCGCTGGCGCAGTTCATGCTCGACGTGCATACCAGCGAGCACGGCTACACCGAGGTCTATGCGCCTTACCTCGTCAATGCGCAGAGCATGTTTGGCACCGGCCAGCTGCCCAAGTTCGAGGCCGACCTCTTCAAGATCCTGCGCCCCGACGCCGACCCGCTCTACCTGATCCCGACCGCCGAAGTGCCCGTGACCAACATCGTCCGCGACGAAATTCTCGCCGCCGGCGAGCTGCCGATGAAGCTCGTCTGCCACACCCCGTGCTTTCGCTCGGAAGCCGGTTCCTACGGCAAGGACACGCGCGGCATGATCCGCCAGCACCAGTTCGACAAGGTCGAGCTCGTGCAGATCGTCGCCGCCGAAAAGTCCAACGAGGCGCTCGAGGAGCTCACGCACCACGCTGAGACCATCCTCGAAAAGCTCGCGCTGCCGTATCGCCGCGTCGCGCTGTGCACCGCTGACATGGGCTTCTCGTCAGCGAAGACCTACGACCTCGAAGTCTGGCTGCCGGCACAGAACACCTACCGCGAGATTTCCTCTTGCTCGAACTTCGAAGCCTTCCAGGCGCGCCGGCTGCAGGCGCGCTGCCGCAACGAAAAGAACAAGACCGAATACGTGCACACGCTCAACGGCTCCGGCCTCGCCGTCGGCCGCACGCTCGTCGCGATCATGGAGAACAACCAGCGCGCCGACGGCAGCATTGCCATCCCCGAAGCGCTGCGTTCGTACATGGGTGGTGCCGAGACGATTAGCGCGTCGCGGTAACCTCCGCGCGACGCCTTGCAGGAGCCCGATTCATCGGGCGATACGGCGATCGCGCGCCTTGGTGCGACCCCTGTAGGAGCCCGATTCATCGGGCGATACGGCGTTTGCGTGCCACGGCCGTATCGCGCAGCGGAGCTGCGCTCCTACAATAGCTCTCCGCGTCCGGCCGTCGCGATTCCTGTAGGAGCCTGATTCATCGGGCGATCCTTCGCACCACCTCTGCTACCACACATCCTCGCCCTCAATCCAAACCGCGTCCCACAGCGAATAATCGCCGATCCGGGCGACGAGTCCGGCGCGCAGGGGATTGGCGATGATGTAGCGGGCGACGGTCACGACCGCTTCGTTCGCGCGCAGTGCATGATCGTGAAATCCGCGCTGCCAGATCGGCGTGTCACGGGCGAGCATAATGCTGACCGTCGCCTTCAGACGGCGAACAACTTCGGATAGCTGCGCGCTGCCTTTGAGCCCCAGCAACCAGTGCACATGATCGGGCATCACGACAAAAGCGAGCGTCGTGGCGCACGTCACGATCGCCTCGCGGTGCATGGCCTTGACGACGACCCGTCCGCAAAGAAAATCGGAGAAGGTCGGACTCCGGTTCGCCGTGACCATCGTTACGAGATAGGTGTGTCCAGGCAACGAAACCCGCCCGTGTCTCCGATGGCGTCCATGCGGTCGAGGGATCATTACGTCGTCTTCCGTAAGACGACATCATATCCATGTAGACGCCCGATTTATCGGGCGATACGGCGTTTGCGTGTCACCGCCGTATCGCGCAGCCGAGCTGCGCTCCTAAAATAGCTCTCCGCGTCCGGCCGTCACGATTCGTCTAGGAGCCCGATTCATCGGGCGATGCGGCGTTTGAGTGTCACCGCCGCATCGCGCAGCCGAGCTGCGCTCCTACAATGTCTTTCCGCGTCCGGCCGTCGCGATTCGTGTAGGAGCCCGATTCATCGGGCGATGCGGCGTTTGCGTGCCACCGCCGCATCGCTACATCATTGTCGGCGAGACGTCGTCAGGTGAGGCGGCGCTTTTTCGGTCGGCCGGTAGGCGCACTCGTAGCGGTTGAGGATATCGGCATAAACGCGGATGTTCTCGGCCATGATCACCGCTTCGCCGCCGCGGCCCTTGCCTGATTTCAAGTGCATGTAATAGCGCGGCTTGGCGAGCAGCGGCAGGATCTTCTTCATTTCGTACCATGAATCGGGATCGGCCTTGAGCGTGCGCGCAATCGAGCGCGCCGCGTTCAGGTGGCCCATGCCGAGGTTGTAGGCCGCAAGGGCGAGCCACAGCCGATCGTGCTCGCTGACCGTCGGCGGCAGGGCGTCGCGCAAGTCGCTCAGGTAGCGCGCGCCGGCAGCGATGCTCTGGGCCGGATCGAGCCGGTTCTTGACGCCGAGGAGGTCCGCGGTGTCCTCAGTCAGCATCATGATGCCACGCACGCCGGTGACGCTCGTCGCGTGCGGCTCCCACTGCGATTCCTGGTAAGCGAGCGCGGCCAGCAGGCGCCAGTCGATGCCGGTGCTCGTCTGCGCCGCCTGAAAGAGCGCGCGGTATTGCGGCAGCACCGTGCGCATGCGCTCGATGAAGCGGACGCTGTCGCCCTGCGTCAGGCGATCGACGTGGCCGAAATAGCGGTCCTTGAGGCGATTCATTTCGCCGCTCTTTTGCATGCGCTCGAGAAAGTCGTTGGCGCGCGCGACCATGCCGGGATCGACGCCGGGCGCGAACAACCAGACGATCGGGCGCGGCGGTCCGATCTGCAGTGAATTCTGCAGCTCCGGGTAGTAGTTGCTGCCGATGTCGAACTCGGCGTTATTGACGAGCGCCATCTCGTAGCGCCGCGTCGCCACGCCTTCCATGAGGTCGAGCTCGTCGCGCCTGTCCTTGGCGGCGATGACGAGGCCCGGGACGCTTTCCTGCAAGGCCTGCAGCGCGGCTTCCTGGCGCGAGCCCGAGACGACGTGGATGCGCTTGTGCGCGAGCTGTTCGACCGAGTTCAGCGGCAACGACGCCTCGTGCGTCACGAGGACATTGTGGCTCTCGAAGTAGGGCTTGCTGCTGGCAATTTGCGTATCGTCCGCGGGGGCTTGCCAGGCCGCTGCGATATGCGCTTCGCCGTTTTTCAGCCGATTGAGGATGTCGGCATCGTTCGCCGCAACGACGATGCGCGGCTCGAGGCCGAGGTCCTGCGCGAGCAGGCGAACGAGGTCGTAATCGAAGCCGCTGGCCTCGCGTGTCTCGTCGAGCGAGTAGGTCGTCGCGCCGGTTCGCGTCAGGATGACGAGTTCGCGGGTCTGGGCGACCGGGCGCTGCACATCGTCGCCGCAGGCAGCGATAAAAATCGCCAAAACAGCCGCGATATGGACCATCCTTTTGCCGACTTGTGCTAACATCCTGCCCCTGACGGAGAGGTGGCAGAGTGGTCGATTGTACCTGACTCGAAATCAGGCGTACTGCAAGGTACCGTGGGTTCGAATCCCACCCTCTCCGCCAGCAAGCAAGCAAAGACGCCACCTTCGTGGCGTTTTTCTTTTGTACCCACCAAAATGGCCCCCTAATTATCGGAATGCTTGCCGGTCGCAAAGTGACGCGCAGTCTGCTGGCCATACAGAGGTGGCTCCGCGCAATTGGACAGATTTCTGGTTTTCTTAAGTGATATCTCTGCCGGGCTTTAAGCCGCCGCGGCGAGCGGCGGCTTGCTGAGGCTGAAGTAAGCCGTATCGGGTGTCTTGCCGTCAAGGGTTGAATGCGGACGCCGGCGGTTATAGAAATCGAAATGCATGATTTCCGGCGTGCCGTATTTCTGTCTGGCGATTTGCGTCGCCCATTGGAGCAGAGATTTCACTTAACCGGCTGCTGATTTGCGGAGCCATCTCTCTCTACACGGTCTGGGGCATGAACGGACGCACTGGAGACTCCCCAATAGCGGTCGTTCGTTTTGAGCTCGCTCCAAACGGACATTGACCTTCGGGGGCCGCTTTCTATCTCATCGCATCCGATTCGTGGATAGCTTAAGCGCGCGCGGCAATCGCCGGCCCGGCGGCGGTTCGGTGGCTCGCGACCGCCTTCTTGGATGGACTGTCGGTCTGACCCCAATGTAATTTTGTCGTCACCTTGTCGACGGTATCGAGTCTACATAATGAGCTCGTCTGATGTTTCCGGACAGCAAGCATTCTCTCGCACGCAACGAACTTGGAGATCGCCATGAAACTCAATTCGCTCATCCTCGCAGCAAGCTTAATCGCTACCATGACAGCCGTTTCCATCAGCGCCAATGCCGCTTCCGATATGGATAAGGCGGCAGAAATGAAGGCCGCGCCACCCACAGCACAAACCGAGAAGGCATCCGCCACCCAAAGGCACTCGCACATGCAGGAAAAGACCGGCGTGCCTCAAAAAGCGCCGGAAGCCGCAGCCGCCCGTCGGAACGCGTGGAAGGACACGAGCAAACACTTTCATCCGCGTGACGGTAAGTAAGAGGTCACGATCCGACCGTGGTTGCCGCCTTTCAAGCCATTGCCGTGCGCTTGTACGAGGAGACGACGCGGTCAAGCGATCACGAATTGAAGCGCAGGATGCGCGAGGCACTCCATCGCTACTTCGAGTTCGAACGCGGGAATTAAGAGCGAAGTTTCGGGCCGGCATCGCCACCACCAGGGCTATCCGAGCAATGCGTCGGGGGCGGCGTCATTTCCGCAGCTCGCATTACAAAATCGGGTGGCAAAAAGCCGTTGGTCGACTCGCTTGCGGCCTGTCTCATTCGGCCGCGTCTGCGCTGGCGAGGGCCGGAGAATGCGCCGCCGGTATCGTGATTTTGAAGGTGGTGATTCCGAGCGCTGAATGGACTGAGGCCTCGCCGCCGTGTGCGCGAGCGATTGACTGCGTGATCGCCAAGCCAAGACCAGCGCCTTCGCTAAAGCGCTGTCGGGAGGGATCGACGCGGTAGAAACGGTCGAAGAGGCGGGGCAAGTGTTCGGGGGGAATGGTCTCTCCCGTATTCTCGACGGCCAGCGTTACCCAGGAAGGGGTCGCGGCAAGGATCTGGACGTCGATGCGCCCGCCTTCCGGTGTGTGGCGTATCGCATTCGACAGCAGATTGCTGATCGCACGCCGCAACATCAACCGGTCTCCGGACACCAGCCCGTGTCCGGAACACGACAACAGGAGGGATTTTTCCTCGGCAAGCGCTTCGTAGAACGCGAACAAACCGTTCACTTCATCGGCGAGGTCAATCTCTTCCCGAGAGGGAACGAGGAGCTGATTCTCCGATTTCGCGAGAAACAGCATGTCCGCAATCGTCCGCGACAGGCGCTCCATCTCTTCAATGTTGGACGCCAACACGTCGCGATACTCGTCCGCGCTCCGCGCCTTTGCGAGTGTGACCTGCGTTTGCGTGAGCAGGTTGCTGAGCGGCGTGCGCAGCTCGTGGGCGATATCGGAAGAGAAGTCGAAGAGTTTCTTGAACGAATTCTCGAGCCGGGTCAGCATCTCGTTCAGAGTTTCCACGAGGTCAACCAATTCGACCGGAACCGAATCCAAAGGCAGCCTCGCATGCAGATGACGTGCGGTAATCCTGGCGGCTTTCTGCTTGATCACTTGCAAGGGCGCCAGTCCTCGCCGTGCGGCAATCCAGCCGAGAAACCCGGTCAGGAGGGCAGCGAGCACGACGAAAGACCAGAGGGTGACGCTGAACGAGCGCATGAAGTGCTCGTGCATCGAAATATCGGTCGCCACCGCTACGGTGGCCGGCGCTTCGCCGGCCACGCCGGTGTAAGCCAGGGCGGCAATCCCGCGCAGCGCCTGCGCGTTCTTCGTGGTCCACGCCATCGGCCGCGCGTCCTTTTCCTTGGCGCCGGCTTCAAGCAAGGCGTGCGGAAAATCAGCGCCGTTCGTCGCATAAACGATTTCACCGTTCGGTGCCACGACGACCACGGCAAGACCCTGATGGCCGACCAGCGAATCGTCGAGTTGTTGCGGCAAGGCGTCGAGATCGGCTTGCGACTTGATTTTTTCGACGGCGTGTCGGGTCAGCTTTAATTTGCCGTTCAGTATTTCGAGGTCCTGTTCTTCGAAGTGCCGGTCGACCGCGCCGCCGATCAAGTAGCCGAGCAGCAGCAAGACGACCGTAGAAGCCGCCGCAAACAGCAGGGTCAATCGGAAGGTAATCGATTTGCGCCCGCGCAACTTCATTCGCCCACCTCAAGAACGTAACCCATTCCGCGCACGGTGCGGATAAGCTTTGGCTCAAAGCCATCATCGACCTTGGCACGCAAGCGCTTGACGGCAACCTCGATAACGTTGGTATCGCTGTCAAAATTCATGTCCCAGACCTGGGAAGCGATCAGCGAGCGCGGCAGGAGTTCGCCCTGGCGACGCAGCAGGAGTTCGAGCAGGGCAAACTCCTTGGCGGTCAGGTCGATACGCTTGCCGGCGCGCGTGGCGCGCCGGCGGATCAGATCAAGATCGAGGTCTGCCGCGCGCAGGTACTCGGATTCCTTGTGTTTTCCGCCGCGGCGCAGCAGTGTGCGCACGCGTGCGAGCAACTCCGCGAAAGCGAAGGGCTTGACGAGGTAGTCGTCGGCGCCAAGCTCGAGACCGCGAACCCGGTCGTCGACCTGATCGCGTGCGGTCAGGAACAGCACCGGCATCTCTTTTCCGGATTTGCGGATTCCCTGCAGCACTGCCCATCCGTCGATACCGGGCAGCATGACGTCGAGAATCACGAGATCGTAAGCTTCAGTGAGCGCGCTATGCAGACCGTCTTCGCCATTACGCGCGAGGTCAACGACAAAACCCGCTTCGATCAGCCCTTGCTTCAGGTATCTTCCGGTCTTCAATTCATCTTCGATGGCCAGAATCTTCATCGATATCCTCCTTTCAGGCTGATCATCAGCGTGATGTTGCGCCACTCGGCTGCCATTTTCAGCAAGATGACACAAATGTAATTCGCGAGTCAGGCTCCTGTTAGTTTGGGTCCGGCATGATACGAATTTCGGAGCAACCGTCTCCGTCCAAGCTAGCGGAGGCGTCCATGCAAGTCCTGGTGTTGTTGACTGCGATCCTGACTGCCTGGGGTGGTGCCGCCCGGGCGCAAACCGCGCCCAAGGAGCCCGTCAATGCGGAGCCCACGTATCAATCAAGCTTTGCCGGCTATCGCGCCTTCAAGGATGAGCCGGTCCAAGCCTGGCGGGAAAGCAACGAGGCGATGCAGCACCTCGGTGGACACATCGGGCACTTGAACGACGCCAAGGCTGGTTCCGATGGGCAAGCTGCGGCCAGGCAAGGCCCGGCTGATGACAAGCCCTCTCATGGAGGCAAGCCATGAACGCCGCCACTGATCCGATGAAGACGGGCGCCCGGATCGTTGCCCTTGCGCTCGTCAGCGCAACGCTCGCCGGCTGTGCCAGCTTCTCCGCGGACGGCGGCTTTGGCAGCGTCGAAGCGACGAGCAAAGAGCGCCTCGGCAAGGAAGTCAAATGGGCGCGCACGGACGAGGAGCGGGCGGCTTTGAAGACCCGGGTCGATGAACTGCTCGCCAAACCGCTGAGTGCGGATGAGGCAGTCCAGCTTGCGCTGTTCAACAACCGCGGACTGCAGGCGGGGTTCCACGAATTGGGTATCCGCGAAGCCGATCTGGTTCAGGCCGGCCGCCTGCCCAACCCCCATTTTTCAATGCTGCGGGCCAGCCAATCGGTCGATGGCACGCGCGAATACAAGATCGAACAGGCCTTGACGTTCAATCTCTTTGCCTTGATTACGATGCCGCTTGCCATTGAAGTCGAACAGCGGAACTTCGAGCAGACGCAGCGCATGGTCGCACTCGAAGTCGCGCGGCTCGCCTCGGAAACGCGTAAAGCCTACTTCATGGCCGTCGCTTCGGAAGAAACCGTCCGCTATCAGGCGAAAGTCAAACAGGCGGCCGACGCGGGGGCTGAACTCGCGCGGCAAATGGCGCTCGTCGGCAACGTCAGCAAACTGCGCCAGGCGCGCGAGCAGGGCTTTTATGCCGATGCCGCATTGAATCTTGCCCGCGCCGAACAGACGAACCGCGCCAATCGCGAGCGACTCGCGCGGCTTCTCGGCGTGTCGACGAGCCAGGGTTTCAAACTTCCCGAGCGCCTGCCGGATCTGCCGGCCGCGGCCGACGATCTGCCGGCCGTCGAACAAACAGCGCTCGATCGACGGCTCGACCTGCAGGCCATCCATCTCGAAACGCAGGCGCTGGCGAATAATCTCGGCCTGAGCAAAGCGACCCGCTTTATCAACGTGCTCGAGTTCGGACCCGCGCGCGTCCTGGAGGGCACGAAAGACAGCGACTACAAGAAAGGCTACGAGATCAGCTTCGAACTACCACTTTTCGACTGGGGCAGTTCCAAGGTCGCCAAAGCCGAAGCGATCTACATGCAGGCCGTCGAACGTGCGGCCGAAGCGGTGGTCAACGCCCGTTCCGAAGTGCGCGAGGCGTACAGCGCCTATCGGACCAGTTACGACATTGCGCGCCATTACCGCGACGAGATCGTCCCTCTCAACAAGCGCATCGCCGATGAAAACCTGCTGCGCTACAACGGCATGCTGATCGGTGTTTTTGATCTTCTCGCAGATGCGCGCGTCCAGATCACGAGCGTCAATAGTTCGATCGAAGCCCTGCGTGACTTCTGGATCGCCCGCAGCGACCTCGACATGGCACTGCTCGGCAGGCCGTCGCTGCCGGGTGCAGCGAAGGCGGCCGCCGCGCCGACCGGCCGCGCCGATCACTGAGCAAAAAGGAAGCAAGATGACGACCCGCCGAGAGTTCGTGAGGAATATTGGTTTTGCCGCTGGCGCCGTTGCCGCTTCGTCGGTCAGCGGTGTCGCCATGGCTGCGCTGCCCGAGCTCGTCAGCACCGACAGCGCCGCAACCGCGCCGCCGCATCAGCCGCCGAACGGTCGCGCCTACCATCCGGTGGTGACGCTCAACGGCTGGACCTTGCCCTGGCGCATGAACGCCG
>CAZALA010000142.1:0-9636 GCA_964485725.1 uncultured Propionivibrio sp.
GGGGGGTGCGCGGGATGGTGTCGTTGATCGCGGCGCTTTCGGCGCCATGGGGGCGGCCGACGTGCGGGGCGCGCATTTCGGGCAGCCAGAGGCGTCGGCCGAAAACGGTCTCGACGTAACCCTCTTCGCGGGCGCGGGCGCGCGTGCTTTCCATATAGTTCGCAACGCCCGGATAGCGCGTGAAATAACGCTCGATGTAAGCCTGCGCGGCGCCCCGCTCGAGGTTGAGTTCGCGCGCGAGACCGAATGCGCTCATGCCGTAGATCAGGCCGAAATTGATCACCTTGGCGACGCGGCGCTGGTCGGCGCCGACTTCGATCGGCGTCACGCCGAAGATCTCGGCGGCGGTGGCGCGGTGCACGTCCTCGCCCTGCGCGAAAGCTTCGGAAAGCCTCGCGTCGGCCGAAAGATGCGCCATGATGCGCAGCTCGATTTGCGAGTAGTCGGCTGAAACGATGTGGCTGCCCGGCGCCGCGACGAAAGCGGCGCGGATGCGCCGGCCTTCGGGCGTGCGCACCGGGATGTTCTGCAGGTTCGGTTCGCTCGAAGCGAGCCGGCCGGTGACCGCGACCGCCTGCGAGTAGCAGGTGTGCACGCGGCCCGTCTGCGCATTGACCATTTTCGGCAGCTTGTCGGTGTAGGTGCCCTTGAGCTTGGCGAGCTGGCGCGATTCGAGCAGAAGCTTCGGGAGTGGGTAATCGAGCGCGAGTTCCGAGAGCACTTCCTCGTCGGTCGAGGGCGTCCCCGACGGCGTTTTCTTCTTCACCGGCAGGCCGAGCTTGCCAAAGAGAATTTCGGCCAGCTGCTTGGGCGAATTGACATTGAAAGGCTGGCCGGCGGCCGCGTGCGCCAGCGCTTCGAGCTCGAGCAGGCGTTTGCCGAGTTCGGCGCTTTGCTGCGCGAGCAGGGTGGCGTCGATGAGGACGCCGTTGCGCTCCATCGTGAACAGGACTTCGCGCACCGGAATCTCGATCTCTTCGTAAATGCGCTTCAAGCCCGCGTCGGTACCGATCTGCTGAGAAAAGCGCTCGTGCAGGCGCAGGCAGAGGTCGGCGTCTTCGGCGCCATAGACTGCCGCCTGCTCGACCGCCACCTGGTTGAAACCGATCTGGCCGGCGCCCTTGCCGCAGAGCTCTTCGTACGGAATCGTGGCAAGCCCGAGGTGACGCAGCGCGAGCTGCCCGAGGTCGTGACCGCGAACGCCTTCCTTGCCCGACTCGAGCACGTAGGACTCGAGCAGCGTGTCGTGCGCAACGCCCGCAAGGGCGATGCCGTGGTTGGCGAGCACGTGCTGGTCGTATTTGAGGTTCTGCCCGATCTTGGCGTGCTCGGCCGATTCGAGCCAGGGCTTCAAGCGGGCGAGTGCCTCGTCGCGCGGCAGCTGCTGCGGCGCGCCGGCGTAGTCGTGCGCGAGCGGCAGGTAGGCCGCTTCCCCGTTGGCGACGGCAAACGAGACGCCGACGATGCGCGCCGAAAAAGGGTCGAGGCTCGTCGTTTCGGTGTCGAGCGCGGTGAGCGGCGCGGCATTGATTTTTGCGAGCCAGCGCTCGAAGGCGTCCCAGTCGAGGATTGATTCGTAGCCGCTGCGGTCCGGGGCAAACAGGGCTGGCGCGGCGGCGGGGGCGGTGGCGGCGTCGGCTGCCGGCGCGGGGGCTGCGGCGCAGCCGGCATCGCCGGGGATCGTCGCCTCGGCTTCCGCAGGTGCTTCGCCGTCAGCCGCCTCCGTGACTTCCTTGAGCCAGGACTTCATTTCGTAGCGCGTGAAGATTTCCACGAGCTTTTCGGTGTCGCGGCTGCGCGGCGCAAGCTCATGCAGGCCAAGCGGCAGTTCGAGGTCGCAGCGCACCGTGACGAGCTTCCGGCCGAGCGGCAGAAAGTCGAGCGCAGCGCGCAGGTTCTCGCCGACGGCGCCGCCGATGCCGGCCGCGCCGGCGATGATGGCGTCGAGCGAGCCGTGCTCGGCAAGCCATTTGACGGCGGTCTTCGGCCCGCATTTGGCAACGCCCGGAACGTTGTCGACGGTGTCGCCGACGAGCGCCAGATAGTCGACGATGCGCGCCGGCGGGACGCCGAACTTGGCGAGGACGCCGGCTTCGTCGAGGCGTTCGTTGCTCATCGTGTTGACGAGCGTGACGAGCGGGCCGACGAGTTGCGCGAGGTCCTTGTCGCCGGTTGAAATGACGACTTCGATGCCGGCCGCGACCGCTTGGCTCGCGAGCGTGCCGATGACGTCGTCGGCCTCGACGCCGTCGACGGTGAGGATGGGCCAGCCGCAGGCGAGCACGCCGGCATGGATCGGCTCGATCTGGCGCACGAGGTCCTCGGGCATCGCTGGCCGGTTGGCCTTGTACTCAGCGTACCAGTCGTCGCGGAAAGTCTTGCCCTTGGCGTCGAAAACGCAGGCCTTGTAGAGCACGTCCTGCGCCTTGTAGTCGTTATCCAGCCGGCGTAGCATGTTGAGCACGCCATAGAGCGCCCCGGTGGGCTCGCCCTGGCGATTGCGCAGGTTCGGCATCGCGTGGAAAGCGCGGTAAAGGTAGGACGAACCGTCGACGAGCAGCAGGATAGGCATGGGAACTGTTGAAGAAATGAGCTTGAGGAAATGAGCGAAAAGGCAAAGATTCCCCGTCTCGCCGATGCGGGCGCCGCCAAGACGTCGCCGGCGCAAGAGGCGTGGCGGGTTTTCGGCATTATGTCAGAGTTCGTCGAGGCGACGCAGCGCCTCTCGGCGATCCGTCCTGCCGTCTCGATTTTCGGCAGCGCGCGCACGCTGCCGGACTCGCCCAACTACGCGCTCACCGAGAAGATCGCCCTCCAGCCCTCGGACGCCGGTTACTCGATCATCTCGGGCGGCGGCCCGGGCATCGTGGAAGCGGCGACAAAGGGCGCTTTCCACGGCAAGTCGCCGAGCATCCGGCTTAATATCCAGCTGCCGCACGAGCAGTCGGCGAACGCCTTCCAGGATATTTCGCAGTCGTTTCGCCACTTTTTCGCGCGCAAGTACATGTTCGTGCGCTTTGCCAACGCCTACGTCGTCATGCCCGGCGGCTTCGGCACGCTCGACGAACTGTTCGAGGCGCTGACGCTGATCCAGACCGGCAAGAGCCAGAAAATTCCGATCATCCTCGTTCATGAACCGTTCTGGCGCGGCATGGTCGACTGGTTCAAGGGCACGCTGGTCGCGGAAAACGTCATTTCGCGCGAAGACCTCGAGCTCATCCAGATCATCGACAAGCCCGAGGAAGTCGTCGAAGCGATCTTCAGGCACTATGAGAATCGGGGCTTCGCGCCGCTGCCGAGCGAGCACGAGCTGATGCTCAATCTGTAATACAATCGGGGCCTTGGCCAGCTGCCTGGGCGCCGGCCGGGGCTGACTCACTGCGAACCGGAAACACGATCATGATGCGCCGTTCGACCTTTTTCATCGCTCTCATCGCCTTCGTCGCGACGCCGCTTTTCGCGCAAAGCGCCGGCGGCCGGCAAGGCGCGCCCGACCCGGCGCCGCCCGCGATGGTGCCGGTCGACGAGACCGCCGACCCGCAGGTGACGATTCGCAAGCGCGAGGGCGCCACGATCGAGGAATACCGCATGAACGGTCGCCTCTACAAGATCGTCGTCACCCCCGAGCGCGGCCTCCCCTACACCCTCATCGATCCGCGCGGCGATGGCGGCTTCGTTCCCCAGGACACGCCCGGGACGCCGCACTTGAGCGTACCGATGTGGGTGATCGGCACATTCTGAGCCTCATCACGCGCCGCCCGCGTGCCGTCGGCGCCGCGAGTGCCCCGCACGTCGACCCGGCGGGCACGGCGGCCGGGCGATGAGCGAGCGCACGCCGTCCTTCCCCTTCCCGGCGCCGCCCTTCGACGGCGGCAGCCGCGCCGTTGCCGCGGCCAACGGGCTCGCCTGGCTCAAGGACGGCTGGGCGCTTTTCGTCGCGGCGCCGGCGCAGTGGCTGGCGCTGACGGTCATCCTGATCGTCTTCGTCTTTTGCCTGTACCAGGTCCCGCTCGTCGGCGGGCACGCCGTCAATTTCGCGACGCCGCTGCTTTGCGCCGGCATGCTCGTGGCGGCGCGCAAGGCCGCGACCGGCGAGCGCGTCGAGGTGAGCGAGCTTTTTCTCACCCTGAAGCCGAAGGCGAAAGCCCTGTTCAGTGTCGGCGCGCTATATATGGCGGGCATGCTGGCGATCCTCTTCGTCGCTTTCGCCCTGGGCGGCGGCAGCGTCGCGGGCGGGCTCACCATGGGCTCGATGGCAGGGCTCGGCGTCGCGCTTGGCGGTGTCATGCTGGCGCTGATGCTCTCGCTCGTGCTCCTGGTGCCGCTCGCGATGGCGATCTGGTTTGCGCCCGCGCTCGTTCTGTTCAACAACATGGGCGCGACCGACGCGCTCAAGGCGAGCTTTACGGCCTGCCTCAGAAACGCGCTGCCCTTCGTGCTCTACAGCCTCTTCCTGCTCGTTCTCTGCTTTTTTGCGCTGCTGCCGGTCGGGCTCGGATTGCTCGTGCTGACGCCGGTGGTGTTCGCATCGATCTACGCCGCTTACCGCGATGTCTTTGTTGCCGACTGAAGCTTTCGAAATTCTCCCCTGTCTTTCAGACCCTTTCCCATCCTTCCTCCTCATGCCTCCATGCAAGCACTGACGCTCCCCGCCACCCGCGGCTGGTTCTGGTTTTACGACGGTTACCGGATCTTTCGCAAGAACCCCCTGATGCTCTCGCTCTTCGTCTTCGCTTACTGGCTGATGATGGTCGTCGTCAATTCGATCCCCCTCGTCGGCCAGGCCGTCGTGACCATGCTCATTCCCGTTTTTTCGGTCAGCCTGATGAACGCCTGCCGCCTCGTCGACAACGGCGGGCGGCTGATTCCGCAGCTGCTTTTCTCGGGATTTCAGCAGAAGCTGCGCCCGCTGCTCATCCTCGGCGCCGGCTATCTGGGTGCCGCCTGCCTGATTCTCGGGGCGGTGTCGCTGATCGACGGCGGCGCCCTGTTCCAGATGTTCGCCTTGGGCAGGGAGCCCGGACGGGGGCACGAGAGCGTGCTCCTCGCCGCGCAGCTTGCCCTCATCGCTTTCGCGCCGCTGATGATGGCTTACTGGTACGCGCCGGTCCTCGTCGCCTGGCACGACCTGCCGCCTGGCAAGGCGCTCTTCTTCAGCTTCGTCGCCTGCCTGCGCAACTGGCGGTCCTTCCTCACGTATTCGCTGGCGGTCGTGATTTTCTTCGCGCTGCTTCCCGCCCTCGGGCGCGCCATCGTCCTCGAGTACGCGCCGCAGGCGATGGGGATTTTCGGCGTCGCCATGAGCCTCGTCGTCGTCCTCGTCCTCGCGCCGACGCTTTACGCGAGCTTCTACGTGAGCTATCGCGAGGTCTTCGTGACCATCGAAAAAGATGTCTGAGCCCTTGGCGCCCACCGGTGTCTTCGGCGGCACCTTCGATCCCGTGCATTTCGGTCACCTGCGCCTTGCCCAGGAAGCCGCGCTCGCGCTCGCCCTTGAGAGCGTCCGCTGGGTTCCCGCCGGCCAGCCGGCGCTGCGCGAGTCCCCGCAAGTGAGCGCTCGCCAGAGATTGGCAATGGTCGGCTTGGCGATTGCCGGCAATGCGCGCTTTTCGCTCGACAGCGCCGAAGTCGACGCCGCGCAAACGAGTTATACGGTGCCGACGCTCGAACGCCTGCGCCGTGCCGACGCCTGCGGCGAAGCTCGTCCGCTCGTCCTCATCGTCGGCGCCGACGCCTTCGCCGGCATCGTGCATTGGCATCGCTGGCAAGCGCTCCTCTCGCTCGCGCATATCGCCGTCGCCGAGCGCCCGGGGTCGCCGCTGACCGCCGCCAGCCTGCCGGCAGCGCTGCGACCCTGGTGGGACGAACGGCACAGCGCCTCGAGCGAAGCCTTGCCAGCGCTGCGCGCAGCGCCGGCGGGGCGCATCGTCAGTTTTGCGATGACCCAGCTCGATATTTCGGCAACTGTGATTCGCCGCCTGCTGTCCAACCAGACGCAAGGGGACGGCGAGGCGAGCGCTCGCTACCTCGTTCCCGACAGCGTGCTCTCTTACATCCGCGCAAACCGGCTTTATCAAAAAGGACCCAGCAGCCAATGAAATTACGCCAGCTTGAAAAAATTGTCGTCAGCGCTCTTGAAGACATCAAGGGCCGCGATGTCGAGGTCATCAACACGTCCAAGCTGACATCGCTTTTCGAAAGCATCATCATCGCCTGCGGCGACTCGAACCGGCAGGTGAAGTCGCTCGCCCGCAATGTCCAGGACAAGGTCCGTGAAGCCGGCGTCGAAGTCATTTCGACCGAAGGCGAAGAAGGCGGCGAATGGGTGCTCGTCGATCTTGGCGACGTCGTCGTCCATGTCATGCAGCCGGCGGTCCGCAGCTATTACAATCTCGAAGAACTCTGGGGCGGCAAAGGCCCGGCGCGCGTGCGCAAGGCGTCGGCTGCGGCATAGCTTCCAACCCAACCTCCTTCAACACGGAGTACACAGAGATAACAGAGGACACGGAGAAAAGCGAAACTAGATTCTTGCCTTCTCCGTGATCTCTGTGTCTCCGTGCTCTCTGTGTTGAAAGCGGTTTAAAAAATGAGCGTTTCCAGCGCGGCGAGATCATGAAGCTTGGCATCCTGGCGGTTGGTCACAAGTTGCCCGAATGGGTGGCGAGCGGCTGCGCGGAATACGTGAAGCGCATGCCGCGCGAATTGCCCGTCGCGGTGTGCGAAATCAAGCCCGAGCCGCGCGGGTCGAAAAGCCGGGAGCAGCTGCTCGCGGCCGAGAAGACGCGCTTGCTGCCGGCGTTGAACGGCTACCGGCGCGTCGTCGTCCTCGATGAGCGCGGCGCCGATCTCACGACGCTGCAGCTGGCTGCCCGCCTCGAAGCGTGGATGCGCGAAGGCGGCGATACGGCTTTCGTCATTGGCGGCGCCGACGGGATCGACGACGAAGTCAAGGCGCGCGCCGACGAGTCGATCCGGCTCTCGACCCTGACTCTGCCGCACGCGATGGCGCGGCTCGTGCTCTGCGAGCAGCTCTACCGTGCGTTCTCGGTCGTCAGGAACCACCCCTATCACCGGGAAGGCTAGAACCAGATGCCGCTCAATTCGCTCAATCCCCGCATCCATCTCGCTTCGCGCAGCCCGCGGCGGCGCCAGCTGCTGCAGCAGATCGGCGTGCGCTTCGATACGATCGTTTTTCGCCAGGCGCCTCGCTTCGATCCCGAAGTCGATGAAACGCCGCTTGCCGGCGAGAAACCGGCGGCCTACGTCGAAAGGCTGGCGCGCGCCAAGGCCATCCACGGCTGGCGCATCGTCGGCTGGCACCGCCTGCAGAAGCAACCCGTGCTCGCCGCCGACACGACGCTCGAACTCGACGGCGAAATCATCGGCAAGCCTGCCGACGCCGACGACGCCGTCGCCATCCTGCGCGCGCTCTCGGGCCGGTCGCACCGCGTCCTCACGGCGGTCGCGGTGGCTTTTGAAAGCCGCCTCGAATCGGCGCTCTCGATCAGCGAAGTGCGCTTTTGCGTAATCGACGATGGCGAGATCCGGCGTTACGTCGAAAGCGGCGAACCGCTCGACAAGGCGGGCGCCTACGCGATCCAGGGTCGCGCCGGCATCTACGTCGAGCACCTTGCCGGCAGTTACAGCGGCGTCATGGGCCTGCCGCTGCACGAGACCACCGAACTGCTCAAACGCTTCAATTTTACGGTCTAGAACCCGTTCGGCTGCGCTCGCTCGCCACCGGGCAGGGTAGAAGCGCGGCGATGTACGCGGCAGCTTCGCGTCCGCCGCCGGCCGGCGGCAGAGGGCGCGGCGGCTGCGCGGCGAGCTGCGCTACCACCTCTGCCGTGCGCGCCGACAGCAGGTCGGCTTCGGCGATCTCGGCGCAGCGCGCGTTGGCTTTAAGCCATGCGATCAGGCAGTCCTGTTCGGGCCAGTCGTCGCGGCGAACGAAGAGCACCGGCGTGCCATTGCAAGCGGCCTCGGTAAAGGTGCCGTAGCCCGGTTTGGTGAGCACGGCATCGACGCTGCGCAAGAGATCCGGAAAAGCGAGAGCGAGCGCCTCGAGCGCGTGCATGTCGGCACGCGCGTTGCGTGTGACTCCCCAGCTTGCCGGAACGAGCCAGTGCAAGCCTTGGTCGCGCGGCCAGCGCTGGGCCGGGTAGGCCTTGTCGACGCCGCCGAAAGCGACGAGGACGACGCGCTCGTGCGGCCGGGCGCCGATGCGTTCGCGCAGTTCGGCACGATGGTCCTGGCCGAGCGCAGCGACCGGCGCAATCGCCCGCGCGCGCGGCAGGCTTGCCATCGGCATGGCGGGCGTGAGGCGCAGGAAAGCCTGCGCGCTCGCGTAAGCCTCGTGCATCTCGCGGTGAATCGGCGCCGCCCACGGCGCCTTGCCGTAGAAATGCGCGAAGAGGTCGGCCCAGTTGAGCGAGCTCATCGCGATCGCCGGGATATTGGCGGCCGCGGCGCCGGCGAGCGGCAGATAGGCGACGTCGGTAAGCACGAGGTCGGGCGCCAGCGCCGCTAGAAACTCGCGCTCGCGCCCGACGCGCGCCGGCCAGTTCTCGTGCGCGGCGCGGTAAGCTGCCGCGCTCGCCGCGTGGTCGATCGAGACCGCATCGCGCATGACGAAACCAAAGTCGCTGCGTTCTTCGATGTGAGCGAACTCGCAGCACAGGCGCGCGCGCAAGCGCTCGCTCGCCAGGCCGCTGCGGATCGTCAGGCGCAGCTCGGGGCGCATGGCGACCAGCGCGTTGAGCACCGGCGCCACCTGCGCCAGATGGCCGAAGCCGTGCGAGGAAATATCGACGAAGAGGTGAGGGGGTTTAGTCATTGTTCGGAAAACCATTCACCACAGAGACACAGAGACACAGAGAAAAACAGAGAAAGGATGATAAGCGACCCTCACGATTTTTGAAGGAATCTTCTTGCTCTTCTCTGTGCCTCTGTGTCTCTGTGGTGAATGGTGTTAAAGAAAGCGGGCGAGCATGGCGCCGGAGCGCTCGGCGGGGAAAGGGATCCAGACGAAATGGCCGTTGCCGGGGGCGACGGTGAGCGGGGCGCCTTCTTCGTTTTCCATGCGCTCGAGCGTGAATTCGAAGTTGCCGGAAGGATGGACGGCCTCGAGACGATCGCCGACGGCGAAGCGGTTCTTGACGTCGATGCGCGCCATTCCCGCTGCGCGCGAGCGCTCCCAGGCGACGACCTCGCCGACATAGAGGCTGCGCGAGGATTCGGAATGGCCGCGCAGATAGTTCTGGCGTTCGCTGTCGTGATGGCGCTCGTAGAAACCGTCGGTGTAGCCGCGGTTGGCAAGGCTCTCGAGCCCGCCGAGCAAGTGCGCGTCGAATGCGCGGCCGCCGGCCGCGTCGTCGATCGCCTGGCGATACGCCTGCGTCGTGCGCGCGACGTAATACGCCGATTTCGTTCGCCCCTCGATCTTGAGCGAGTCGACGCCGATCGCGCAAAGGCGCTCGACGTGTTCGATCGCGCGCAGATCCTTCGAATTGAGGATGTAAGTGCCGTGCTCGTCCTCCTCGATCGGCAGGAGTTCGCCAGGGCGCTCCTTCTCCTCGAGCAGGAAGTCGCCGCTGCGGGCAACCGCGGCCGCTGCCTCGGCGTTGCCGTCTTTGA
>CAZALA010000143.1:0-9622 GCA_964485725.1 uncultured Propionivibrio sp.
ACGCAGGAAAGCCGGGGGGCAGTCGGCGAGCATTGTCTGAGGGCGCAGCCCGAAGTTTGAGGGCGAAGCCCGAGTTGCGCAGCCGCCCCGGCTTTCCGAGTCGCGCAGGGGAGCCGGCGCAGCCGGCCGCAAACGCGGGGTCGCCTTCTTCTTCGTGCCTTCTTCTTGGCGAATCAAGAAGAAGGCACTCGCCGGTCAACGGCGAAACCCAGCGCATCCGTAACAGAGCACGTTGACGTGAGCCGCAACCCGGCGCGTCGAGCCTGATCTACGCCCGACCTGCCGCGACCGCTACCAGGCCTTGAACACCGCCGCGGCCGCGGCGACGGTCGCTTCGATGTCTTCATCGCTGTGCGCGGCCGAGACAAATCCCGCCTCGTACGCCGACGGCGCAAAGTAGTGCCCGGCGGCAAGCATCGCAGCGAAAAAGCGGTTGAACGCGAGCTTGTCGCATTCCATGATTTCGGCGTAGCTTTGTGGAACACTTTCGCGGAAATAAAGCCCGAACATCGCGCCGACGCTTTGCGCGCAGAAAACAAGGCCTTCGCGTCTCGCCGCCTCGGTCAGCCCCGCGCATAGCGCGTGCGTGCGCGCACCGAGAACATCGTAGAAGCCCGGCGCCTGGATCTTCTTAAGCGTCGCGAGCCCGGCCGCGACCGCGACCGGGTTGCCCGAGAGCGTGCCGGCCTGATAAACGGGCCCGAGTGGCGCGATGCGCTGCATGATGTCGCGGCGGCCGCCGAAAGCGGCGAGCGGCATGCCGCCGCCGATCACCTTGCCGAGCGTCGTCAGATCCGGCGTGATCCCGTACAAGCCCTGCGCACTGCCGAGGCCGACGCGGAAACCCGTCATGACCTCGTCGAAAATGAGCAGCGCGCCGTGTGCGCTGCAAAGCTCGCGCAGCCCGAGCAGAAAATCGGGGTGGCCGGCGACGACGTTCATATTGCCGGCGACGGGTTCGACGATCACCGCCGCGATCTTCGCCCCCTGCTCGGCAAAGAGCTTCCTCGTGCCGGCAAGGTCGTTGTAGTCGAGGACGAGCGTCTGCTGCGCGGTCTGCGCCGGCACGCCGCCCGAACTCGGTTCGCCGAAAGTGAGGAGCCCCGAACCGGCTTTCACGAGCAGCGCGTCGCTGTGACCGTGATAGCAGCCTTCGAACTTGACGAGCAGGTCGCGGCCGGTAAAGCCGCGCGCCAGGCGAAGCGCGCTCATCGTCGCTTCGGTCCCCGAGCTGACGAGACGGACGAGCTCGAGCGAAGGCACGAGCGCGCAGAGAAGTTCGGCGAGTTCGACCTCGGCAGCGGTCGGCGCGCCGAAGGAGAGGCCTTGCGCGGCGGCGCGCTGAACGGCGGCGACCACGTCCGGATGCGCGTGGCCGAGAATCAGCGGGCCCCAGGAACCGACGTAATCGACGTAGGACTTGCCGTCTTCGTCGGTAATGCGCGAGCCCTCACCGCTCTTGATGAAAGGCGGCGTTCCGCCGACCGAACGAAAGGCGCGCACCGGCGAATTGACGCCGCCCGGAATCACCGCTTGCGCACGGGCAAAGAGTTCTTCATTACGATGGCTCACGAGGCATCTCCGCGAAGAGTTGTTGGAAGGCAAGCGCGCGACCCGAGACGTCGGCCGCATCGAAGAGATCGGAAATCACCGCGAGAAGATCGGCGCCGGCGGCGATCAGCCGCGGCGCGTTGGCCAGCGTGATGCCGCCGATCGCGCAGACCGGGAGCTCAAGCTCGGCGCGGCAGCGCGTGAGCAGGGAGATCGGCGCGAGCGGCGCCTGCGGTTTGCTCGTCGACGCGTGGAGCGCGCCGAAAGCGACGTAATCGGCGCCCTGATCGCGCGCCGCGCGCGCGAGCTCGAGGTCGGCGTAGCAGGAAGCGCCGAGGATCTTCGCGGGCCCAAGCGCTGCCCGCGCCGACGCGAGATCGCCGTCGCTGGCGCCAAGGTGCAGGCCGTCGGCGCCGCTTTCGAGCGCGAGCGCGAGGTCGTCATTGATGATGAGGCGGGCATCGTAGCGCCGGCAAAGCGCTGCGAGCGCGCGCGCCGTCGCGATCTTCTGCGCGCTCGCCGCTGCCTTGTCGCGATATTGAACGAGGCGGACACCGCCGGCGAGCGCGGCTTCGACCGCGGGCAGCAGGCGCTCGGGCGCGATCGCCGGCGGCGTGACCGCGTAGAGTCCACGCAGCTCGCGCAGGCCGCAGTGAGCTTTGGCGCCGCTCATGGCCGCGCCGCCCTGGGCGGGCGCGAGGCGTAGCCTCGATCGGGAAGGAATTGGCCGCGACCGGCGCGAAAACCGGCGGCAAGCGCCTCCCAGGTATAGCGTTGCGCGGCCTGCGCAGCGGCGGGCAGCGGCAGTCCCTGCGCGAGCTGCGCGGCCAGGGCCGAGGCGAGCGTGCAGCCCGAACCGTGATAGCTGCCGGGGAGGCGTTCCCAGCTTTCGCTATGCACCCCTCCGTCGCGCTCGTAGAGTTCGTTTTCGACGCGCGGACGCTCTTCGTGCGTACCGGTAATCAGCACCGCGCCGCAGCCGAGCGCCAGATAGCGGCGCGCGCATTCGGCGAGCGGGACGGCCGGGTCGGCGAAGACGAGTCGCCGGGCTTCCAGCGAGTTCGGCGTCGCCACCGTCGTTCGCGGCAACAGCGCTTCGCGCATCGCGGCGATGATCGCCGCATCGGCAAGCTCGTCGCCGCGCCCCGAGGCGAGCACGGGATCGAAAACGACCGGCACTTGCGGATGATCGGCGAGGATCGCCGCGATCACCCTGATGTTCTCGACGCTCGCCAGAAGGCCGATCTTGAAGGCGTCGACCGCGATGTCGGCGAGGATCGTCCGCGCCTGCGCGTCGACGCACTGCGCGTCGACCGCCTGAACCCTGACGATGCCGACGGTATCCTGCACGGTGAGCGCGGTGATCACCGAGAGCGGATGGCAGCCGAGCGCGGCGATCGTCATGATGTCGGCCTGAATGCCGGCGCCGCCCGAGGGGTCGCTCGCGGCAAAGCTGAGGACGATGGGAGGCGAGGCTGGCGGCGGCAAGGGCGGCAAAGAAGGATGAATGACGATGGGCATGCTGGCCGGCGTCAATGGCGCCGCAATATTGAAAGGGTTGAAAATCCTTGCCCGGGCGGCGCGCACGCCGTTTCCCGGCCAAAGCCTTGCTGCGCCGCCGATTCTAACCGAAAGCGGCGGCGCATCGCTGCGCCGGGGCGTCGCCGCCACGACGCAGACGCTGGCCGCGGCCTCGTCGGGGGCGGCGAATTGTCATGCCGTACGGATATTGGCCGGCCCGGGCCGCAAGCGCAGCGCGGATTGCGCAAAATTGCTCATCGCTCAAGCCGCGGCCGTTGATGTATAGTGTCGCGAGACAGAAAAGCGTGGCAAGATCGCGAATAACGCGGCCATCGATGCATACACTGGAGAGAGGAATTGGCTCAAGCTGTCAACCTGAGCGGCACCAAGGTGATGATCATCGACGACAGCAACACGATCCGGCGCAGCGCGGAGATCTTTCTCATCCAGGCCGGTTGTCAGGTCGTCCTTGCTGAAGACGGTTTCGACGCGCTCGCGAAAATCGCCGACCATCAGCCCGCTGTCATTTTCTGCGACATCATGATGCCGCGGCTCGACGGCTATCAGACCTGCGCGCTGATCAAGAAGAACCAGCGCTTTCGCAACACGCCGCTGATCATGCTCTCTTCGAAGGACGGTCTTTTCGACCGCGCGCGGGGGCGCATGGTCGGATCCGATCAATACCTCACCAAACCTTTCACCAAAGACAGCCTGCTGCGCGCCGTCGCGACTTTCGCGCCGCAGCCCGCGCCGCTTTGAATCAGCAACCCGCAACAAAGGCACTTTAGGAGTCAACCGCCATGCCCGTGAAAAGAATCCTCGTCATCGACGACTCGCCGACCGAACGCCACGTTCTCGTCGAACTCCTCACCCGCGGCGGCTACCAGGTCACCACCGCCGAAAACGGCGAAGAAGGGATCCGCAAGGCCAAAGCCGACTTGCCCGATCTCATCCTGATGGACGTCGTCATGCCCGGCCTCAACGGCTACCAGGCGACGCGGACGCTGACGCGCGACGAGAAGACGAAGCACATTCCGGTCATCGTGTGCACCTCGAAGGGGCAGGAGACCGACAAGATCTGGGGGCTGCGCCAGGGCGCGCAGGATTACCTCGCCAAGCCGATCAACGGCGAACAACTGCTGGCCAAGATCGCAGCCCTTTAAGACCTCCCTGCGATGGCGAAGAAAGGCAACCTGCGCGAGTTCCAGGCGCACCTCGCAACCCGCCTCGCGAGCGCCAGCGAGCGCAGCGCGGCGGGGCTCCTCGGTGTTCAGGCCGGCAACGAGTACTGGCTGCTCAACCTCTCCGACAGCGGCGAGATCGTTCCGCTCGGGACGCTGACGAGCGTGCCGCTGACCAAATCCTGGTTTGTCGGGATCGCCAACATTCGCGGCAGCCTCTACTCGGTCGTCGACTTCTCGGCTTTTCAGGGCAAGGAGCCGACCGCGCGCAACGCGAGTTCGCGGCTGCTCCTCATCGGTACCCGGTACGGCAATAACGCGGCCCTCCTCGTCACGCGCATGCTCGGCCTGCGTAACCTCGCCGCCTTGAATCGCGCGACCGCCGACGCCGATGCGCCGGCGTGGGCCAAGGAGGCCTATACCGACAATGAAGGACGGCGCTGGAAAATGCTCAAGGTGCGCGAGCTTCTCGCCGACGAGCACTTCATGGAAATCGGCCTGTAGGCCGAAAGGCCAGCGCGCCGCCGCCGACCGGAGAGACTTTCATGCATGCCGCGACCGAATTCGACGTAGGCCCGCTGACCTGGATCAGAAGCGAAGTCGATCTCGCGCTTGAGCGCGCCGACGAGGCCTTGCGGCAATACGGCGCGAGCGTCGCCGCGGGCACGCCCGACCTGACCCAGATCCGCTTCTGCCGCACGCATCTGCACCAGGTCCAGGGCGCGCTGACCATCGTCGGCCTTGACGGCGTCACGCAGTTTGCCGACGCCGTCGAAGAACTGCTGCAGGCGATCGAGAAGGGCGAGCGGGCAGCGAGCGAAGCGGCGATCGGCCTCGTGCAGCGCACGCTCGCCGCGCTCGGCCACTACCTCGACGATTTGATCAGCGGACAGCCGAACCAGCCGCTGCGCCTCTTTTCGCTCTACCGCGAAGTGCAGGCCGAGCGCGGCATCGCGGCGGCTTTTGCCGCCGACCTGTTCTTTCCCGATCTTTCGCTGCGGCCGCCGCGGCGCAGCGCCCCGGTGAAGCTGATGACGCAGGGCGAGCTGCAAAAGCTCGTGCGCAGCGAACGCGCGCGCTTCGAGCACGGCTTCCTCGGCTGGTTGCGCAACAGCGAGGACAAGAAGGGCGTCGGCGAAATGCTGCGCGCCGTCAAGCGCATCGAAGAGACGCAGGAGGCCGCGGGCGCGCGCGCCTTCTGGTGGATCGCCGGCGCCTTCCTCGCCGCGGTGCTCGAGGGCGGGCTCGCCGACGAAAAAGGCATCAAGCACCTGTGCGTGCGCATCGACCTGCAGATCCGCAGGCTGCTCGAGGGCTCGAAAAACGTCGCCGAGCGCCTGCTGCGCGACGCCCTCTACTACGTCGCCAACGCGCAGAGCGACAACCACGCGGTCACCCTCGTCAAGGAGACGTATCGCCTCGCCGAACTCATTCCGAGTGGCGAGACGGTCGCGCCGGCGCCCAAGGAGGCGATTCGCCGCAAGCTGCGCGACATCATCGCCGCTGCCGAGGAAACCTGGAACAAGTACTGCGCGGGCACGGCGCAATCCTTGCCGCTCTTCAAAGAAAGCGCCAACGCGCTGTCGACGCTCGCCGAACAGCTCGGCCAGACCGACTTTCGCAGGCTCGCGCAGGCGATATCGGCGGCGGCCAACTGGCTAAGTGAAGACGCGAGCCGCCACGGCGACGCGCTGGCGATGGAAATCGCGACGGCCATCCTGCTTGCCAACAACGCGCAGGAGAATTTTTCTCGCCTCGGCGGCGATTTTGCGCATCAGGTCGATGTCACCGTCGCGCGCATCCACGGCTGCATCGCCGGCTTGCCGCCGCAGCCCGAGTCGGAGGTGCCACTGCTCGACGAGATGTCGCGACGCGCGCAGGAAACGCTGCTGATCGGGCAGGTCGCCAAGGAAATCCAGACCAATCTCGTGCAAATCGAACAGGTGCTCGACGCCTTCTTCCGCGACCCGGAAAAGCGCGCCGAGCTCGCGAGCCTCGAGGCGCCGCTGCGCCAGGTCGCCGGCGCGCTCTCGATCATGCGTCACGACGCCGCGGTGGCCGCGGTCGAGGCATGTTCGGCGCAGGTCAAGCGCTTCGCCGAACCCGGCTATGTGCCGCAGGAGGGCGACTTCGAACGCGTCGCCAGCGAGCTCTCGCTGCTCGGCTTTTTCATCGACTCGCTGCCGCACGGCGCCGTCGATTTCGGCCTTTTCGTCAGGCAGATGCAGCCGCCCGCCGAAGCCGTCGTCGAAGAGGCCGAGGTCAGCGTCGAACAGGAAGTCGAGCAGCAGAAGCTCGAAGCGCACGCGCTCTTGCACGCGCTCAAGGACAAGCCCGACGATGCCGGCCTGCGCGAGGAGGTAAAGCAAAGCCTCGTGGCGCTGCAGAAGGACGCCGACCTCGTCGCCGACGCGGCGCTCGGCGAACAGACCAAAGCCATGCTCTCGGCGCTCGGCGCTGGCGCTGCCGCCGGGGCAGAGGGCAGCCCGCAGCTCGACGAGGCGATGCTGAGCCTCAAGCCGCAACTTGCCGAATCGCTCAAGCCTTCGGCCGAGACGATGCAGCTCGCGCAGGCGAGCAGCGAGGAAATCGACGCCGAGCTCCTCGAAATTTTCCTCGAGGAAGCCAACGAGGTGCTGGCGACGATCGCCGAAAGCTCGCAACAGCTTAAAGCCCAGGCGCATAACAGCGAGCTCTTGACGACGATTAGGCGCGCTTTCCATACGCTCAAGGGCAGCGGCCGCATGGTCGGCCTCAAGGACCTCGGCGAAGCGGCCTGGTCGATCGAACAGACGCTCAACCTGTGGCTGCGCCAGGAATTCGAGATCGGCGAGCCGATCTTCCGGCTGATCGAGCTCGCGCACGGCGTCTTCTCGAACTGGGTCGTGCAGCTCGAAACGCGCGGCGCCGCCGCACCCGACACGAGCGCGATGGTCGCCTTTGCCGAGTCGCTGCGTCGCGGCCAGGATGAAGACGGCGCTGCCGCGCCGCCGCTCGCCGGCGTCGAACAAGCCGCAGCGGCCGAGCCGGCCGAGCGGGCGACGCAGGCGGTCGCCGCCGTTGACCTGCTGGAACCGGCAGAGCTTGCCGCACCCTTGCCATTCGACCCTGCGCCCGCCGCCGCAGCGGACGATTCGCCGCAGCAAATCCTCGCCGAGCCGCTCGACCTCGCGCCGTCCCCGCCTGCCGCAACGCCCGCCGCCGACGGCGGGCCTGCCGCTGCGGAGACGCCGGAGCCGCCGCTCGCCGAAGTCAGTTTTGCCGCCGAGCCCGACGCGGCGCGTGCCGTCCCGGCGCAGACGCCGCTCGCGCCCGTGCCAGCCGCCGCGCCGACGGTGACGGTGATCTCGCCGGTGCTCTTCGAGATTTTCTCCGAAGAAGCGAAAGTGCATCTGCAGACGCTGCAGCGCGAAATGGCGCGCCTCGAAAACGACGAAAACCTGCCGACGCCGCACGACATGTACCGCGCCGCGCATACGCTCGCCGGCATTTCGGCGACGGTCGGCATCCGCGCCGTCAATCAGCTCGGCTCGGCGCTCGAGCGCGCCTTGCTGCGCCGCGATCATTCGCCGCAAGCGGGCAGCTTCGAAGCGCTCGGCGTCCTGCGCCAGGCGATCGGCGAAATCGAACTCATGCTTTACGCGCTCGGCGAGCAGCGACCGCCGCAGTTTGCGCCCGCCCTGATCGAAGCGCTCGACGCGCTCTATCCCGTCAGCGTCGCGGTCGCGCAACCCGGGGGCGAGGAAGAAGCGGAGGCGGACAAGGAGGAAGCCGGCGCCGCCTTTGCCGGACAGAGCCCAACGCCGCTGCCGCCCGCGGCGATTGCGCCGCTGCCGCGCGACGACGCGCCGCTCATCCCGCTCGTCGATGAAATCGACAGCCAGCTCCTGCCGATCTTCCTCGAAGAAGCCGTCGACCTCAACATCGCGATCACCGCTGAACTGCGCGCCTGGCGCAGCGCGCCGGAAAACGACGAACCGGTGCGCACGCTGGCGCGCCTGTTGCACACCCTGAAGGGCAGCGCGCGCATGGCCGGTGCCATGAACCTCGGCCAGATCACGCACGAACTCGAGACGCGCGTCGAGAACGCCAGCCAGTCGGGCGTCACGCCGGGCGAAGTGATCGAGGAAATCGAAGACGCCTACGACGCGGTGCAGCACATCATCGAACGCCTGCAACAGGGCGAATCGATCGCCGCGCCCGAAGCCGAGGCGCAGGCGGCCGAGGCGACGGCCGCAGAAAGCGCGGAAACGGCGGCAGCGGCGGAAGCCGCGAGCGCGGACGCCGCGGCAGCGCCAGGCGCGCCGGTGCCTGCCAGCGCCGACGCAGCGAGCGCGCACAGCGCTCAAGCTGCGGCCGAGAGCCTCACGGCAGCGAGCGAAGCGGCCCTGCCGCTCGAAGAGTTTCCCGACGCGCGCTCGCCGATCGACGAGCGCCGCCACGCGCGTCCGGTTACCACCCCGGCCGCCGAGGCCGAACCCGGCGCGCAGCGCGCCATGCTGCGCGTGCGTGCCGACCTGATCGACCGGCTCGTCAATGAAGCCGGCGAACTTTCGATCGCGCGCGCGCGCATCGAGGGCGAGATGCGCAGCCTCAAGGCTTCGCTGCTTGACCTTACGGAAAACGTCATTCGCCTGCGCCGTCAGCTGCGCGACATCGAAATCCAGGCCGAGTCGCAGATGCAGTCGCGCACCGCGATGGCCGACGTTCAGCATGCCGGTTTCGACCCGCTCGAATTCGACCGCTTCACGCGCTTCCAGGAACTGACGCGAATGATGGCCGAGTCGGTCAACGACGTCGCCACCGTGCAGCAGAACCTGCTCAAGAACCTCGACGACGCCAACGCCGCGATCGTCGCGCAGGCGAGGCTCAACCGCGAAGTCCAGCAGGCGCTGATGGCGGTGCGCATGGTGCCTTTCGGCAGTCTCGCCGACCGCCTCTATCGTATCGTGCGCCGCACCTCGAAGGAACTCGGCAAACGCGCCAACCTCGAGATCAGCGGCCACCAGGTCGAGATCGACCGCAGCGTCCTCGAGAAGATCGGCGCGCCGCTCGAGCACATGCTGCGCAACGCTATCGCGCACGGGCTCGAGGATCGCAAGCTGCGCGTCGCGCGCGGCAAGAGCGACATCGGCGAAATTTCGCTCGCCCTCAAGCAGGAAGGCAATGAAATCCTGCTGACTCTTGCCGACGATGGCGGCGGGCTCGACTTCGAAAGAATCCGCGCGCACGCGGTCGCGGCCGGACTCATCGCGGCCGCTGACGAGGCCGACCCGGCGCGGCTTGCCGAACTCATTTTCACGCCCGGCTTCTCGACCGCGAGCGAAGTCTCGCAGGTGGCCGGCCGCGGCGTCGGCATGGACGTCGTC
>CAZALA010000144.1:0-9453 GCA_964485725.1 uncultured Propionivibrio sp.
AGATCGCCAAGATGCCGGTCTATCAGCTGCTCGGCGGCGCCTCGCGCGAGCACGTGATGGTCTACTGCCACGCGACCGGCCGCGACATCCCGGAAACGCTCGATGCTTTCGCCCGGCATCAGGAGCAGGGCTTCAAGGCGATCCGCGCGCAATGCGGCGTCCCCGGCATGAAGTCGGTCTATGGGGTCACCAAGGGCAAGGGCGCGGCCTACGAGCCGGCGACCAAGGACTGGCCGGAAGAGCAATCGTGGTCGACCGAGAAGTATCTCGACTTCGTGCCCAAGGTCTTCGCCGCAGTGCGTGAGAAGTTCGGCTTCGAGCCGCATCTTCTGCACGACGTGCACCATCGCCTGACGCCGATCGAAGCGGCACGGCTCGGCAAATCGATCGAGGAGTACCGGCTCTTCTGGATCGAGGATCCGGTCGCCGCCGAGAACCAGGAAGCTTTCCGGCTGATCCGCCAGCACACGGTGACGCCGATTGCCGTTGGCGAAGTCTTCAACACGATCTGGGACTGCAAAGCGCTGATCGAAGAGGGACTCATCGACTACATCCGCATGACGGTCGCGCATTCTGGCGGCCTCACGCACATGCGCAGGATCGCCGATTTCGCAGCTTTGCATCACGTTCGCATCGGCAGTCACGGGCCTTCGGATCTGTCGCCCGTCTGCATGGGGGCGGCCCTGCATCTCGACCTCTGGGCCCCGAACCTCGGCGTCCAGGAGTACATGGGTTATCCTGAGCAGACGATGGAAGTGTTCGATTGCGGCTGGCGCTACGAAGACGGCTACATGCACCCCGGCGAACGGCCCGGCATCGGCGTCGAGATCAACGAGGAACTCGCGAAGAAGTATCCGTACGAACCGGCTTATCTGCCGGTTGCCCGGCTCGAGGACGGCACGCTCTGGAGCTGGTAGGCCACGATTAAAATCCACCGCAAAGGCGCGAAGAAAAGAGCAAGCTTGCGCAAAGGAATTCTTGATTTTCTTTGCGTAATCCCTTTGCACCTTTGCGTCTTTGCGGTGGCTTCATGTTGAATTTTGGAGTAAGCGTAATGGCACGTATACCGTTTGCGACGATCGAGGAAGTCGTCACCGAGGCTTTCGTCAAGGCCGGCATGGGCGAAGCAGCAGCGCGCACCTGTGCGCGCACGCACGCCGAGTCGAGCTGCGATGGCATCTACTCGCATGGCTTGAACCGCGTCGCGCGTTTCGTCGATTATCTTGAGCGCGGCTGGGTCGACGCCGAGGCGCGGCCTTCGCTCGTGAAGAAACTCGGCGTCATCGAAATCTACGACGGCAATCGCGGTCCCGGCATCCTCAACGCCTTCGCGGCGACCGATCGCGCCATGGAGCTCGCCAGGGCGAACGGGGTCGGCATCGTGACGCTGCGCAACACGACGCACTGGATGCGCGGCGGCACGTACGGCTGGTACGCCGCCGACCGTGGCTATGTGGCGATCAGCTGGACCAATACCGAATCGTGCATGCCGGCTTGGGGCGGCAAGAACACGCGCCTCGGCAACAATCCGTTCGTCATGGCCGTGCCGAGGAAGAAAGGGCACATCGTGCTCGACATGGCGATGTCGCAGTATTCGTACGGCAAGCTGCAGGTGACGCGGTTGAAGGGCGAGGACTTGCCGTTTCCGGGCGGTTTTTCCAAGGACGGCGTGCTCACGTCCGAGCCGGGGCTCATTGAGGAGTCGATGCGCATCCTGCCGATCGGATACTGGAAGGGCTCGGGGTTCGCGATTCTGCTCGACACGCTCGCCGCCGTGCTCTCCGAGGGCCTCGCGACGAACGAGATCGACGAGGTCAAGCAAGGCAGTTGCACCGGCTGTTCGCAGGTCTTCATCGTGATCGACCCGCGGCAGCTGGGTGGCGAGGAATTTACCGACCGCGTCGCCGACGGCGTTGCCGACTACGTCAATTCATCGACGCCGGCCGAAAGCGGCAGGGAAGTGCGCTATCCGGGCCAATCGACGGTGCAAACGCGCGCCGACCATCGCGCCAACGGCGTTGTCGTCGACGATGGCGTGTGGGCCGAAGTCCTGAAGCTCGCCGGCCGCGTCTGAGAGGCCGGCTGCGCTTGCTCGTGCGGCGTTGCGGTCAAGCTTGCATAGCGCTGCCATGCGGCGCTTGCCCACGTGCCCCGAGGGTATTTCCTTCGGGGCACCTTGCCTGAGCTGCGCTCGCTCGGCCCCAACGGCGTGAAGAGTCTTTCCGCTTGCTGAGCCGCTCTCCCTGTTGAAAGACGTTTCGCTTACAATCCGGGGCGGAAACGCGCCGTGCGAGCGCGGGCGAGGGTAAATGAATCAAGCGATCAACTTCAGAAGCCGCGACTTTCTGCGCGGCCACATCCGCCATTCGCTTTCGTTCTACGAGAACCGGGCGGTCGATCCGGCGGGCGGCTTCTTCCACTGCTACATGAACGACGGGACGCTCTTCAGCCCGGGCTTAAGGACGCTCGTCGCATCGTGCCGCTTCATCTTCGTTTTTGCCAAGGCGTACGGCGAATTCGGCGAGGCGCACTATCAGGAAAAAGTCCGGCACGGACTTGATTACCTGAGGCGCTCGCACCGCAATCCAGAGACTGGCGGCTATGCCTGGCGCATCGACGACGGTGTCGTGATCGACGCGACCAATCATTGCTACGGACTGGCCTTTGCGATGCTTGCGTACGCCTGTGCGCTCGAAGCGGGCATCGGCGAAGCGAGGCAATGGATCTACGAAACTTTCCGGACGATGGAAGCGCATTTCTGGCTTGAAAAGGACGAGCGCTACGCGAGCGAGGCCGACGCCGACTGGAAGCTCGGCACGTATCGCGGGCAGAACGACAATATGCACGCCTGCGAGGCGATGATCGCAGCTTACGAAGCGACGCACGACGAGCTCTTTCTCGAGCGCGCCTGTCTGCTCGCGCACAAGTTTGCGCAGCAGCCCGGCGGCGGGCCGATCTGGGAACACTACACGCTCAACTGGCAGCCGGATCTTGACTATCACCGCGGCGACAAGACCAACCACATGCGGCCCTGGGGCGTGCAGACCGGGCACCAGACCGAGTGGGCGAAGCTCCTCATCATCCTCGACCGGCATCGTCCCGAGGACTGGCGCTTGCCGCGCGCGATCGAACTCTTTGACCCGGCGATGCGCGACGGCTGGGATGAGCAATACGGCGGTCTGATCTACGGTTACGACCTCGAAGGTGAGGCTTACGATCTCGACAAGTATTTCTGGGTGCAGGCCGAAAGCCTGGCGGCCGCCGCGCTTCTTGCCGATCGCACCGGCAACGCCGTCTACTGGCAATGGTACGACCGGATCTGGGCGTACAGCTTTGCGCATTTCGTCGACCACGAATACGGCGCCTGGTACCGCATCCTGTCGCGGGAAAATGTTCGCTACGACGAGCGCAAGTCGTACAGCAACAAGACCGACTATCACACGATGGGCGCCTGCTACGAAGCGCTCAAGGTGATCCGGGCTTAGTCAGGAAGACCATTAACCACAGAGACACAGAGGCACCGAGAAAAGCTAAGACAAATAATTCTCTGTGTCTCTGTGTCTCTGTGGTGAAAGGTTTTAGCCCTTTGACGGGGCCTTACCCGGCGTCGAAGAGGTCGGGAAAACGCGCGGCGATGTTCGGCAGCGAAATGATGATCTCGCGCAAATGGCTGCGCATCGAGGCGGCCGCCGAAGTCGGGTCGCCGGCTTCGATGCCGTCGACGATGCGCGAATGCTGCTCGATGATGAGCGGCGTCGGGGTCGCGTCGTCAAGGCTCAGATAGCGGATCCTGTCCATCTGCGCCTTGATGCCCTCGATCACGCGCCAGGCGTGCGCGCGGCCTACCGACATCGCGAGCGCGCGGTGAAATTCCTCGTCGAGCGCGAGGAACTCGACGTTGTGTCCGTGCGCCACGGCTTTCTGCTGCTCGATGAGCGCGCGCAATTCCTTGATCGCGGTGAGCGGCGCGCTCGTCGCCGCTTCCTGGACGACGGCCACCTCGATCGCTTCGCGCACGTAACGCGCGTCGAGAACGTCGCTCACCGAAATCTTCACGACAAAAGTGCCGCGCTGCGGCTGGATGGTGACGAGGCGCTCCTCGGCGAGCTTGATGAAGGCTTCGCGCACCGGTTGTCGGCTGGTCGCATAGTGACGCGCGATTTCGGACTCCGACAGGGCCTGCCCGGGATTGAGTTCGCCGCGGATGATCGCGCCGCGCAGATGACGGTAAAGCTGCGTGCTGATCGAGACTGGCTCGACCTGCCGGAAGACCTTGAGCGACGGCGATTGCGCGCTCTTCAGTCGCTTCAGTTTGGAATGCATGCGCAGGCCGGAATAAAAGGAGTTTGCATTCTACCATACAGGCTCGGCGCCGGTCGCGCCAGGGCGAGAAGCTCGTAAGGGGAAGGGCGGAAGACGGAACGGGGCCGGCGAAAAACTCCGGCGCGCGCTCGATCTTTTTCAAGACCCGCTTGTCCAAGCGCTGAACGGCGAGTTTCAGGGCAATGGCGCTGAATCGTTCGCTACAGCGCAATTGCCAGAGCGGGTCCGCCATGAATGATGTTTTCGACAGCCACGACCGGCGAGCCAGCTTCGACAGCCCGGGGGGCAGCGGATCCGTCGCAGCGCCCGACGAGCCTGCCGCTGCTACGGCGGTCACGCCGCTTGGCGAAGACTCGTTTCGCCGCGTCGTCGAGTGGGCGCCGAGCGCGATGGTCATGATCGACGGTCACGGCATCATGGTTCTCGTCAACGCGCAGGCCGAACAGATGTTCGACTACGAGCGCAAGGCGCTGATCGGCCGCTCGGTCGAGGTGCTCGTCCCCGAGCGCTTCCGCGGCCACCATCGGCTTTTCCGCGATGGCTACTTCGGCGACCCGCAGCCGCGTCCGATGGGAATAGGGCGCGATCTTGCCGGCGTGCGTTCGGACGGCAGCGAATTTCCGATCGAGATCGGCTTGAATCCGATCCCCACCGAAGCGGGCGTGATGGTCCTCGCGTCGATCATCGACATCACCGAGCGACGCATCGCGCAGCGCCGGCTCGAGGATGCGCTGCTCGAAAAAACGATCCTGCTCAACGAAGTCCATCATCGCGTCAAGAACAACCTGCAGGTCGTCACCAGCCTCCTCAATCTGCAGGCCGAGCATGCCGCCGATCCGAAGCTGCGCGCCATCCTCGTCGAAAGCTGCGGGCGCGTGCGCGCGATGGCGCTGACCCACCAGCTGCTCTACGAGCGCAAGGACTATTCGCACCTTGACCTTGCCGATTACCTGCAGCGGCTCGTGCAGTCGATTCGCGCCTCGTACAGCGCGACCGTCAGCCGCGTCGCGCTGCAGCTCAAACTGCCGCCGGCGGGCGTGCATGTCAATCTCGAACGGGCGATCCCCTGCGGGCTGCTCCTCAACGAACTCGTCACCAATTCGTACAAGCACGCTTTCCCGGACGGCGGGCACGGCCAGATCGACATTGAACTCAGGGAAAGCGGCGAGGACGAAATCACGCTGTGCGTCGCCGACAACGGTATCGGCCTGCCGCCGCAGGCCGATCTCGAGCGCAGCAGCTCGCTCGGCTTGCAGCTCGTCCCGCTTTTCGTCGAGCAGCTGCACGGACGCCTGCTCATCGAAAGAGAGAAGGGCGCCCGCTTCAGCGTGATTTTTCCGCGACCGCCAGCGAGCAAAACCAAGGATGAGGACGCAGCATGAACGCCAGACTACCGACCAGCCTGATGCTCGTCGAAGACGAGCTGATCGTTGCTTTCGACCTGAAGCGGCAGTTGCAGAGTTTCGGTTACAAAGTGGGAAAGATCGCCGCGAGCGGCGAACAGGCGGTCGATCAGGCCGCTGCCGAAAAGCCCGACCTCGTTCTCATGGACATCCACCTCGACGGGCGCATGGACGGTATCGAAGCGGCCGAGCGCATTCGCGCGCAGCATCACATCCCGGTTGTTTTCCTGACCGCCTACGCCGAGGAGGACACGCTCTGTCGGGCGCTCGACAGCCGGCCTTTCGGCTATCTCGTCAAACCCTGCGAAGCGCGCGAACTGCACGCAACGATTCAGATGGCGCTGGCTCGCCACGAGGACGAAGTCGCGGTGCAAATGAGCCGCGAACGCTTGCAGCTTGCCCTCGACGCGGGCTCGCTCGGCGTGCTCGAGTGGAACCCGGTGACCAACCGGCTGAAGGGCGACACGCATCTCGGTTCGCTGTTCGGCAACTCCCTGCTGCCGCTCGACGAACCCTGGGACGACTTCATCGCGCGCGTCGAGCCGGCTGACCGCGAACGTGTGCGCACCGCGCTCAATCCCACGCTGATCGGCGCCGAAGCGGTTCGCGTCGAGTTCCGCACGATTGGCACGCACTCGCCGGCGCGCTACATGGAGGCGCACGCGAAAGCTTTCGACGGCGGCGACGATGCTCCCGCTCGCGTCGTCGGCATCCTGCACGACGTGACGCAGCGCCACAAGCTCGACGAGCAGTTGCGCCAGTCCAACGTCGTTTTTCAGGCAACCGCCGAGGCGATCGTGATTACCGACGCCGAGCACCGCGCGGTCGCCGTGAACACCTCATTTACGCGCATCACCGGGTATGCCGAAGCCGAAGCGAGCGGCTTGAACCCCGACGACCTCCTGCGCGTGAGCCCGGGGCCTGAACGCTATGCGGCGCTGCTTGAAGCGGGCAACGCGGGTTTTTGGCAAGGCGAGGTGCGCTGCCGCCGCAAGGACGGCGAGCGCTTTCCGGCGTGGCAGAGCGTCAGCGCGGTGCGCAATATGGCAGGCAAGATCACCCACCTCGTCATGGCCTTTTCAGACGTCACCGCGATCTACGAAGCGCAGCAGAAGATCAACCACCTCGCGCATCACGATTCGCTGACGGGGCTTCCCAACCGGCTGCTTTTCGATGATCGCCTCGCCAACGCGATCGAGCTTGCGCTGCGCAACGAGCAGCGCTGCGTGCTCCTCTTCCTTGACCTTGACGGTTTCAAGGTGATCAACGACACGCTCGGCCACGTCGTCGGCGACGAGCTGCTGCGCATCGTCGGCGACCGCCTGAAAAGCGTGCTGCGCGCGAGCGACACGGTCGCCCGGCTCGGCGGCGACGAATTCGTCATCCTCGCCGGCAGCACCAACCCCGAATACGCGGCGCAGCTCGCGCAGAAAATCCTCGAGCAATTGCGCCTGCCGATCCCGGTTTCGGGCCAGGTCCTCTCCGTCACCGGCAGCGTCGGCATCGCCGTTTTCCCGGACAATGGCGTGAGCAGCCAGGCACTGATGCGCGCCGCCGACATGGCGATGTACACGGCGAAAGCCGAGGGGCGCAACCGCTATCATTTCTACGCCGAAGACATGTCGGCGCGCGCCGACGAGCGCATGCAAGTCGAACAGGGCCTGCGCCGGGCGATTGCCGGCCATAGCCTGGTCGTGCATTACCAGCCGCGCGTCAGCCTGGCGACGCGGCGCATCGTCGGCGCCGAGGCGCTCGTGCGCTGGCCGCATCCCGAGCGCGGCATGGTGCTGCCCGATTCCTTCATCGGCATCGCCGAGGAGAGCGGCATCATCGAACAGCTGGGACACTGGGTACTGCGACGCGCCTGCACCGAAACGCTGCTGCTCGCGCACGAACGCACGCGGCACGGCGGCGAGGGCTTCAAACTCGCCGTCAATGTGTCGGCGCGGCAATTCCTTGGCAACGGCTTCGTCGCGATCGTCGAAGCGGTGCTCGAGGAAACCGGCTTTCCGCCGGCGGCGCTCGAACTCGAAATCACCGAAAGCAGCCTGCAATCGGTCGAGCGCAGCGTCTCGATTCTCAACGCGCTGGAAAGCATCGGCGTCGCGATCAGCATCGACGACTTCGGTACCGGCTATTCGTCGCTCAGCGTCCTGCGCGACCTGCCGATCAAGCGCATCAAGATCGACCGTTCGTTCATCGTCGACCTGCCGGAAAGCCAAAGCCAGCGCGCCGTCGTCGAGGCCATCGTGACCATCAGCGAGGCGATGCGCATGGCCATCACCGTCGAGGGCATCGAGCGCGTCGAACAGGCCGACGCCCTGCAGCGGCTCGGCTGCGGCGAGGGGCAGGGCTTCCTGTTCTGGCCCGCCCTGCCTTTTTCCGAACTTGCCGAGCTTTTCAGCGCCGACGCGAAACCATGACGCGCTTGTCCGGCGCCGACGGCGCAATGTGCGCCGAAGGAAATCCCCTCTCGGACCCTGCGCTGATTGCGCCTTATGTCCGCAACCCCGTCGGCCAGCCTTCAAGCTGCCGGCGGGCAATCGCGGCAAGCGCGCGGATCCAGTCGTCGCGTTCGTTGAGGCAGGCGATGTAGCGGTATTCCTTGCCGCCGGCCTGCAGGTATTCGGCCTTGCCTTCGATGGCGATCTCCTCGAGCGTCTCGAGGCAATCGGCGGGGAAGCCCGGACACATGATGTCGACGCGAGCGACGCCGGCGCGGCCGAGCGCCGCGAGGCTGGGCGCCGTATAGGGTTGCAGCCACTCGGCAAAACCGAAGCGCGACTGAAAGGTGATCGCGAACTCTTCGGCGGCAAGACCGAGCGCTGCCGCGAGCAGCGCGCCGGTCTTCTGGCACTCGTCGTAGTAGGGGTCGCCGAGCGCGCGCGTCGAGGCCGGGACGCCGTGAAAACTCATCACCAGCCGATACGACGCGCTCGGACGACCGTGCGTAAACCAGTGCTGCCGAACGCTGGCAGCGAGCGCGTCAATGTAGCCGGCGTCGTCGTGAAAGCTGCGCGTCGTTCTGATTTCGGGCTGCTTGCGCAGCGCCATCGCCCACGCGAAGACCGCGTCGAAACTGCTTGCAGTCGTGCTCGACGAATACTGCGGATAGAGCGGCAGCAGCAGGATGCGCTCGCAGCCTTCGCTCTTGAGCCGCGAGAGCGTCGCCGGCAGCGCAGGTTCGCCGTAGCGCATCGCGTAATCGACCACAAGCCGATCGCCGGCGGCCCCCAGGAAACCGCGCAGCAGCTTGGCTTGCCGCTCGCTGTGGACCTTGAGCGGCGAACCTTCAGGGGTCCAGATCGACGCGTATTTCTCGGCCGATTTCTTTGGCCGCACGTTGAGGATGACGAGGTTGAGGATGAACCACCAGAGCGCGCGCGGAATTTCGACGACGCGCGGATCGGAAAGGAATTCCTTGAGATAGCGGCGCACCGCCTTGGTCGTCGGCGCCTGCGGCGTGCCGAGGTTGATGAGCAGGATGGCGGTCCTGGCTTCGCCGCGGCGAGGCGCCTCAGGAATGAAGCGAGACATCGCTCGAGGGCCGGTAGGTGAGCGCAGAAGAGAGCAGCTTGGCGGTGATGTCGACGATGGGGATGATGCGATCGTAGGCCATTCGCGTCGGCCCGATGACGCCGAGCGAGCCGACGACCTGGCCGTCGGCTTCGTAGGGTGCGGTGAAGACGCTGCATTCGTCGAGCGGCGCGAGGCCCGATTCGCCGCC
>CAZALA010000145.1:0-2597 GCA_964485725.1 uncultured Propionivibrio sp.
GGCGAAATCAGCGAACTCAAGTTCCGGCCGAGCGGCATCCAGGTCGGCAAGATGCGCGTTCCGCTCGGCGTCATCGGCATCATCTACGAAGCTCGCCCGAATGTGACCGCCGATGCCGCGGCGCTCTGCCTCAAATCGGGCAATGCCGCCATCCTGCGCGGCGGTTCGGAGGCGATTGCCTGCAATCGCGCCATCGCGGCACTTGTTCATCAGGGGCTCGCGTCGGTCGGGCTGCCCGCCGACGTCGTGCAACTCATCGACACCACCGATCGCGATGCGGTTGGCATAATGATCACGATGCGCGAGTTCATCGACGTGATCGTTCCGCGCGGCGGCAAGGGGCTCATCTCGAGGCTGCTCGCCGAAGCGCGGGTGCCGATGATCCAGCATCTCGACGGCAATTGCCACGTCTACCTCGACGACGCTGCCGATGCGACGAAGGCGCTGCCGATCGTCGAGAATGCGAAAACCCAGCGCTACGGCACGTGCAACACCGCCGAATCGCTGCTCGTCGCGCGCGCTCGTGCCGCCGAGCTGCTGCCGCCGATTGCCGCCATGCTGACCGCCAAGGGCGTCGAAATTCGCGGCTGCGCCGAGACGCGCTCGCTCGTCCGCGCAGCGCTTGCCGCGACCGACGAAGACTACGCGACCGAGTTCCTGGCGCCGATCATCTCAGTAAAAGTTGTGGCCGGCGTCGATGAGGCGATCGCGCACATCAATCGCTATGGCTCGCACCATACCGATACCATCGTCAGCGAGGACTACACGGCGGCGATGCGCTTTCTGCGCGAAGTCGATTCGGCGTCGGTGATGATCAACGCCTCGACGCGCTTTGCCGACGGCTTCGAATACGGCCTCGGCGCCGAGATCGGCATTTCCACCGACAAGATCCATGCGCGTGGCCCGGTTGGCCTCGAAGGCCTGACGAGCCAGAAGTGGATCGTTCTCGGCAGTGGCCAGGTGCGCAGCTAGCGGCCTTTGATTGCGGACAAGAGGCGAGCGCAGCGATGAAGAAAGCCGAACCTGCCGACTACCAGGCGATCGTCGCCGCGCCGGGTTTCAACATCGGCATTCGTTGCGCCGAGATGGAGATTCTCGGCTTCGACTATCTCGCAGCCGGCCCCGAATTGGCGCCGCGCACGGGGCTTGCCGCCGAGGCGATGCGCCAGCTCGAGGCCTATCTGGCCGATGCCGATTGCGTTTTCAGCCTGCCCTTGCGACCGAGCGGAACCGGCTTTCAGCGCCGCGTCTGGGCGGCGATCGCGGCGATTCCGCCGCACGAGACGAAGAGCTACGGCGAGGTCGCCCGCGCCTTGCACAGCGGCCCGCGTGCCGTTGGCCAGGCCTGCGGCGCCAACCCGTTTCCGCTCGTCGTCCCCTGCCATCGCGTGATCGCCGCGAAAGGCGAACTGGGCGGCTTCGGCGGCTCCAGCAACGCCTCTCGGCAGGGCGGTGGTTTTCTGCTTGACGTCAAACGCTGGCTGCTCGCGCATGAGCGCCGCTGACAGCGCGGCAAACGGGCGCCGCGATCAGGGGCTCGACAGCGCCGACATCGATGCGTTTTGCGATACGCTCTGGCTCGAAGACGGTCTTGCCAAAGCCTCGCTTTCGAGCTATCGCAGCGACCTCACGCGGTTCGCGGCGTGGCTCGAAAGGAACGAACTCAAGGCCTTGCGCGAAGTGGACGAAACGGCGCTCCTGCGCTTTGTCGCGAAGCTCGCGCAGACGCTGCGCGCAACTTCGCAGGCGCGCTACATTTCGACGCTGCGCCGCTTTTATCGCCACCTTCTCGCACAGGGCATCGTCCGCGTCGATCCGACGCTGAAGATCGCGATGCCCGTGCAGCCCTCGCGGCTGCCCAAGGTCCTCTCGGAGGCGCAGGTGCTCGCGCTGCTCGCCGCGCCAGCGAGCGGGACGGCGCTCGGCGAGCGCGACCGGGCGATGCTCGAAACGCTGTACGCGACGGGTTTGCGCGTCTCTGAGCTCGTCGCGCTGAAGCTTCACGAAGTGAACTTTGAGATGGGCGTCGTCCGCATCTTCGGCAAGGGCAGCAAGGAGCGCCTCGTGCCGCTCGGCGAAGAGGCGATCGACTGGCTGCGCCGCCACCTTGCCGGCGGCAGGGCCGAGCTGCTCGCCGGCCGGCAGAGCGATGCCTTCTTTGTCACCGCGCGCGGCAGTGCGATGAGCCGGCAGGCTTTCTGGCAGCTGGTCAAGCGCTATGCTGTGCGCGCCGGCATCGACCCGGCGCGGCTTTCGCCGCACGTGCTGCGGCATGCCTTCGCGACGCACCTTCTCAATCACGGCGCCGACCTGCGCGTCGTGCAGATGCTGCTCGGCCACGCCGACATTTCGACGACGCAAATCTATACGCATATCGCGCGCGAGCGCTTGAAATCACTGCACGCCGCGCACCACCCGCGCGGCTGATTTGACGAGGCCGATTCTGCTATGCTGGTACGGTACGAGCGTCGAGTATCGCCATGAAACTTGAGAAAGCACCGGAAACGCCTGCGACGAAGTTTCTTCGCCAGAACGGCAGCGCGCATTCGAGCCATCTTTACGAATACGAGGGGCCCGGCCGCACGCAGGTCTCCCCC
>CAZALA010000145.1:2607-9425 GCA_964485725.1 uncultured Propionivibrio sp.
GGGGGACGTCGAGCGCGGCCCAGTCCGACATGGACGCGGCAAAGCCCTTGAGAGTCCGGATGCAGGGGGACTGCAAGATGTCGACCAAGGGGCTGGCGCGGCAGGCAGGCCGCAAGAAGATCGAGCCCTGCGCCCCGGAAGTCGCGAGGCGCCACAGCGGCTATTTCATCGGCGGAACGAGCCCTTTCGGAACGAAGAAGAAGATGCCGATCTATATCGAGAAGAGCATCCTCGACCTGCCGCTCATCTACATCAACGGCGGCCAGCGCGGCTTCCTCGTCGGCGTGCACCCGCATGACCTGATGCGCACGCTGCAGCCGACGGTCGTCGAAGTCGCGCTCAAAGGATAAAAACCTTCACCACCAAGACACCAAGATCACCAAGAAACACCAAGGAAAGCCAAGTCGATATTTGCTTTTCTTGGTGAAACTTTGTGTGCTTGGTGTCTCGGTGGTTCGCAGTTCTTCTGTCTGGACTACGCCTTGGTCCCGCGCTCTATGATGACTCCTACGCGGCGCACGCCGCGCATCATGCCGAGCTTGGCGATCGAGACGCGAACCCAGAGCGCGCCGAAGTCCTCGAGGATCAGCGTCGCGACGTATTCGGCGAGCTTTTCGAGCAGGTTGAAATGCTGCGTCGCAAGCTCGCTGCGCAAGCGCTCGACGACCTGCGCGTAGTCGATCGTGTCGTCAAGCTTGTCGCTCTCGCTGGCCTCGGCGGTGAGCGTGCCGATCTGCAGCGAAATTTCGACGGTCTGCGGCATCGCCTTCTCGCGCGGATAGATGCCGATCAGCGTCGACAGCCTGAGGTCGTCGATGAAAATAATGTCCATGCCGAAAAATCGGGTCAGTGCTCTCGGTGTAAAATCGAACGCCAGCCAGAAAGCCGGCCTGCAAACTCGGATAACGTCGGCATTCTAACCCAGACCCTTTGCCCGGACCGAAAACGCCATGTCCGCTCTCACGATCGAACTGCTTGCGCCAGTCGCCGCTTATCTTCTGGGGTCGATTCCCTTCGCGATGATCGCGAGCCGTCTGTTTGCGCTGCCCGATCCGCGCAGCTACGGGTCGAAAAACCCGGGCGCGACCAACGTGCTGAGGAGCGGCAACAAGAAAGCGGCGGTCGTCACGCTGGCAGGCGACATGGCCAAGGGCTGGCTCGCGGTTTATCTCGCCAATCGTTACGCGCCGGCCTACGGTCTTGGCGACGTCTTTGTCGGCTTCGTCGCAATTGCCGTCTTTCTCGGCCATCTCTTTCCGGTCTTCCTCAAGTTCAAGGGCGGCAAGGGCGTCGCCACCGCGGCCGGCGTGCTGCTGGCGCTAGATCCCTCCCTGGGCCTCGCGACCCTCGCGACCTGGCTCATTGTCGCCATCGCCTTGCGTTATTCCTCGCTCGCCGCCTTGCTCGCAGCGACCTGCGCGCCGCTTTACGCGTTGCTGCTCTGGGGTGCCGACGTGCGTCTCCTGCCGGTCGCGGTCATCGCGATGATCCTCGTCGGCAAGCACTGGGGGAATCTGCAGCGGCTCCTTGCCGGCAAGGAGCCGAAAATCGGCGCCGGCAAGAAGGCCTGAGCGTCAGGCCATCAATTCGGCGAGCGGCCAGCGTGGGCGCACGGCAAAAGACCCGGCCGCCTTGCTCGAGCTTGCGCTCGTTGCACTGAAACGCAGGGCGCCGGCAAGGGCGATCATGGCGCCGTTGTCGGTGCAGAATTCGAGCTCGGGATAGAAGACCGCGATGCGCGCCTTGCGCGCTTCCGCGTCAAGCTGGCGGCGCAGTTCGCGGTTGGCGCCGACGCCGCCGGCGACGACGAGCTGCTGCATGCCCGTGACCTTCACCGCGCGCAGGGATTTCTTGACGAGCACTTCGACGATCGCATCCTGAAAGCCGCGCGCGATGTCGGCGCGTTGCTGCTCGCTGAGTTCAACGCTCTCGCCGCTCTCGCCGCTCTCGTTGATTGCGCGCACCTTGGTGAGCACCGCGGTCTTGAGGCCGCTGAAGCTGAAATCGAGGTCGCCCGAGTGCAGCATCGGTCGCGGCAGTTTGACGAGCCCGGGCCGGCCGCGCTCGGCGAGTTCGGCCAGCGCCGGCCCGCCGGGGTAGGGCAGGCCGAGCAGTTTCGCGGTCTTGTCGAAAGCTTCGCCGGCCGCGTCGTCGAGCGTCTCGCCGAGCAGTTCGTACGCGCCGACGCCGGTGACGCGCATGAGCTGGCTGTGCCCGCCCGAGACGAGCAGCGCGACGAAAGGAAAGCTCGGCGGTCTTGCTGACAGCAGCGGCGAGAGCAGATGGCCTTCGAGGTGATGCACCGGAATCGTCGGCACGCCAAGTCCCGCAGCCAGGCCTTCGGCAAAGCCGGCGCCGACGAGGAGCGCGCCGGCAAGCCCCGGCCCTTGCGTGTAAGCGACCGCGTCAATTTCGCTGAGCGAGCGCCCGCTTTTCATGAGTACTTCACGCAGGAGCGGCACCACGCGCCGGATGTGGTCACGCGAAGCAAGTTCGGGAACGACGCCGCCGTAGGCCTGGTGCATGAGGATCTGCGAGTGCAGGGCGCAGGCGAGCAACTTGCCGCCGGCGTCGCTGTCGTAGACCGCGATCCCGGTTTCGTCGCACGAGGATTCAATTCCAAGAATCAGCATGGCCGGCATTCTAACGCGGCCTGCCGGGAAAACGACGAAAGGGACGAGAAAGCACTTGGAGAAATTCGCCGGCTTTGTTTATAATGCTCGGCTCAGCTGTAGTCTGTCGATCTTTGAAACCAGGATAGAGTTAATGCCAGCCATTCGTTTGAAGGAAAATGAACCGTTCGAAGTAGCGATTCGTCGTTTTAAGCGCACCGTTGAAAAGACAGGGCTGCTGACCGAGCTTCGCGCGCGCGAGTTCTACGAAAAGCCCACTGCCGAACGCAAGCGCAAACTGGCCGCGGCGGTCAAGCGCCATCACAAGCGCATGCGCAGCCAGACCTTGCCGCCGAAGCTTTTCTAATACCGGATCACAGATCGCTGAACAGCCGCCTGTCTCAAGATGGGCGGCTTTTCGCGTTTCTGGAGTTTGTTTTCGCCCCGGGCCTTTTTCACGGCCACGAGTGCGGGCCTGTCACTGGCAAGGAACGATGAAATGACGCTGAAGGAACGCATCAACGAAGAGGTCAAGGCCGCGATGCGCGCCGGCGACACGGCGCGACGCGACGCGATTCGTCTCCTGCTTGCAGCGATCAAGCAGAAGGAAGTCGATGAGCGCATCGCCGTCGATGACAACGGCATTGTCGCCGTTGTCGACAAGATGTTGAAGCAGCGACGCGACTCAATTGCGCAATTCGAAGCGGCCGGCCGCAAGGATCTTGCCGACGCCGAGAAGTTCGAGCTCGAACTGCTCAGCACCTATATGCCGGCCGGCCTCTCGGCCGCCGAGATCGCCGCTGCCATTGCGGAAGCCGTCGCCGCGAGCGGCGCAAGTTCGCCCGCCGACATGGGCAAGGTGATGGCGCTCGTCAAACCGAAGCTCGCCGGCCGCGCCGACATGACCGAAGTCTCGAAACAGGTGAAGGCAGCGCTGGCGCCACAGTGAGGCGTGAGGAGAGAAGAGTGAGGAGCAAAAGCAGATCGCGGGGTGCGAACGCTGAGCGCGGGTTTTACTCCTCACTCCTCACTCCCAACTCCTCCCTGCTCCGATGATCCCGGAGTCCTATATCCAGGAACTGCTGCATCGCGTCGACATCGTCGACCTGATCGACGGCTACGTTCCGCTCAAGAAAGCCGGCGCCAATTACGCGGCCTGCTGCCCTTTCCACAGCGAAAAGTCGCCGTCTTTCACGGTGAGCCCAACCAAGCAGTTCTACCATTGCTTCGGCTGCGGTGCGCACGGTTCGGCGATCGGTTTCCTGATGGAATATTCGGGCCTCGGCTTCATCGACGCGATCAAGGAACTCTCCGCGAAAGCCGGCTTGCAAGTGCCGGAAGACGAGGGTCGTCGCTCGCACGAAGGCCCGAAGATCACCGCGCTTACCGAGGTCATGGCGCGCGCGGCAAAGTACTACTACACGGAGCTGAAGCGCTCCGAAAAAGCGATCGACTACCTCAAGCGCCGCGGCGTCAGCGGCGAAGTGGCGCAGCGCTTTAACATCGGTTACGCGCCGGACGGCTGGCAGAACCTCGGCGCCGCTTTCGACGACTACACGATCCCCGAGCTGCAGAGCGCGGGCCTCGTGATCAAGAACGAGCAGGGCCGGCTCTACGATCGCTTCCGCGATCGCGTGATGTTCCCGATCATGAACCAGAAGGGCGAAGTGATCGCTTTCGGCGGCCGCGTCATGGGGCAGGGCGAGCCGAAATACCTCAATTCGCCCGAAACGCCGCTCTTCGAGAAGGGGCGCGAAGTCTTCGGCTTGCCGCAGGCGCGCGCCGCTTTGCGAGAAAAGAACACGGCGATCGTCGTCGAAGGCTATATGGACGTCGTCGCGCTCGCCCAGCACGGCGTCGGCAACGCGGTGGCAACGCTCGGCACGGCGACGACCGCGACGCACGTGCAAAAGCTCATGCGCCAAGTCGATCGCATCGTCTATTGCTTCGATGGCGACAACGCCGGGCGCAAGGCCGCCTGGCGGGCGCTCGAGAACAGCCTCGAAGCGCTGCCCGAGCAGAAGAGCATCGGCTTCGTTTTCCTGCCCGACGGTGAAGATCCCGACAGCTTCGTGCGCGCGCAGGGCAGCGAGGCCTTCGACCGGCTGATCAGGCAGGCGATGCCGCTCTCGGAATTCCTGCTGCGCGAACTGGCTTCGCACTGCGACATGACGAGCGCCGAAGGCCGCGCCAGGCTTGTCGCCGAAGCCAAGCCCCTGCTCGGTCGCCTGCAAACGCCCTTGCTGCGCCTGCAGCTCGTCAAGCGCCTGGCCGAGGCGAGCGGCTTCTCGCAAGCCGAGGTCGAACGCCTGTGCGATCTGCAGCCGGTGGTGCGCGCCGCGCCAGCGCGTGCCAAGCGCCAGGCGCCGTCTTTCCTGCGCCCCTTGCTGCGCCTGCTGCTGCAAAAACCCGAGCTGGCGAGCCGGCTGCCGCTGTCGGCGCTGCCGCCCAATTCGGCCGAGGCGCGTGCCATCCGCACGCTGTGCGAAACGACGCTGGCGGCCGGCGAGCCGGTGCTGGCGTATGCGGCCTTGCTCGAACGCCTGCGCGGCGACGAGGACGAGGCAATCTTCCGCGAAGCGGCCGCCGAACTTATGCACCAACCCTTTGCCGAAGAGGACGTCGACAGCGAGTTCGAGGGCGCGGTGAAGCGGTTGAACGAAGCCGAGAGCAAGCGGGCTTTCGCGGTTTTGCAGGAAAAGGTCTATAAACTCGGCGTGGCCGGGCTGACGAGCGAGGAAAAAGCGCACTACCTGCGAACCCTGAGCGCGCCTGGGGCGAGCCGGAAAAGTGACGCAAGTTGTGATAAAATCTAGGGTTTTTCCAGTGTAACGCTAACCGGGAAGTGGTCATGGCTAGGGAAAAGGCAACAAGCAGCAAATCGGCAAAGGCGAAAGCCGCCGAACTCCTCGCGCAAATCGGAAATCAGCCTTCGCCGGTCGATGACGAGATGCGCAAGACGCGTTTGAAGACGCTGATCAAGCTTGGCAAGGACCGCGGCTTCCTCACCTATGCCGAGGTCAACGATCACCTGCCCGACGACGTCGTCGATGCCGAACAGATCGAAAGCATCATCAGCACCTTCAACGACATGGGGATCCAGGTCTATGACGAGGCCCCCGACGCCGAAACGCTGTTGATGTCCGATGCCGCGCCGCCGGTCGCCGCCGACGACGCCGACGTCGAGGAGCAGGCCGAGCAGGCGCTGTCCACGGTCGATTCCGAGTTCGGCCGCACGACCGACCCGGTGCGCATGTACATGCGCGAAATGGGTTCGGTCGAGCTCTTGACGCGCGAAGGCGAAATCGAAATCGCCAAGCGCATCGAGGATGGCTTGAAGCACATGATCCAGGCGATCTCGGCGTGCCCGACGACGATCGCCGAAATCGTCGACTGCGCGAACCGCATCGCCAGCGACGAAATGCGCATCGACGAACTGATCGACGGACTGATCGACCCGAATTCGAACGAGCTCATCGAAGAACTCGTCGACGACGAGGAAGCCGAAGTTGCGAGCGACGAAGGCGAAGACGCTGAAGCCGCCGAAGGCGCCGCGGCCGCCGCGACGCTCCTGAAACTCAAGGAAGACGGCCTCGTTCGCCTGAACGAGATCAAGTCGCTCTACGGCAAGGCGCACAGCGCGCTTGTCAAGAAGGGCTCGCAGGACAAGAGCTACCTCAAGCTGCAGCAGAAGATCTCCGAAGAAATGATGGGCATCCGCTTCACCTCGAAGACGATCGAGCGGCTGTGCGATTCGGTGCGCGGCATGGTCGAGGAAGCGCGCGCCTGCGAACGCAAGATCCAGCGCATCTGCGTCGATACGGTGCGCATGCCGCGCCCGCATTTCATCAAGATTTTCCCGGGCAACGAGCTCAACCTCGACTGGGTCGACGGCGAACTCGTCGCTTCGGCCGGCAAGCCCTACGCGCAGATCCTGACGCGCAACGCGCCGAACATCAAGGAAGAGCAGAAGAAGCTCCTGGCCCTGCAGGACCGCATCGGCATTCCGCTCAAAGAGCTCAAGGACATCAACAAGCAGATGTCGACCGGCGAAGCGAAGGCGCGCCGCGCCAAGCGCGAAATGACCGAAGCCAACCTGCGCCTCGTCATCTCGATCGCCAAGAAATACACCAACCGCGGCCTGCAGTTCCTCGACCTCATCCAGGAAGGCAACATCGGCCTGATGAAAGCCGTCGACAAGTTCGA
>CAZALA010000146.1:0-9424 GCA_964485725.1 uncultured Propionivibrio sp.
GCGGCGAGCCGCTCGCCCTTGAAGCGCCTTTGCCGGCGGCGCTCGAGGGCTTTCTGCAAAAAATCTCGGCGCGGGAAGAGCAGGACTATGGCGAGCGCGTTTGATCTGCTGGTTTTCGACTGGGACGGGACGCTGCTCGATTCCACCGGTTGTATCGTCGCTTCGATGCAGGCTGCCTGCCGCGACCTCGAACTGCCCGAACCGTCTTTCGCGCACGCCAGCTACGTGATCGGCCTCGGGCTCGCCGACGCTTTGCGGCATTCGGCACCGACGCTCGAGCCCGAGCGATTCGGGCTGATGATCGACCGGTATAAACACCACTACCTTAGTCGCGACCGTGAATTATCGCTGTTCGACGGAGTCTATGATCTCGTCTGCGAACTCAAGGCTCGCGGTTCCCTGCTCGCCGTCGCGACGGGCAAGGGCCGTCTCGGGCTCGATCGGGCTTTGCAGACGAGCGGGCTGACGAGTTTCTTTGCAGCGACGCGTTGCGCCGATGAATGCTTTTCAAAACCGCATCCGCAGATGCTCGAAGAACTGCTTGACGAACTGCAGGTAGCGCCCGAGCGCGCTTTGATGATCGGCGACACGACGCACGATCTGCAGATGGCGCAAAATGCCGGCGTCGCCTGTGTCGCCGTGACTTACGGCGCGCACGCCGCCGAGCAGCTCGCCGCCATGGCGCCGCTGGCCTGTCTTGCCAGCGTTGGCGAGCTCGCCGCCTGGCTGCGCGCGCATTAATGTGAATGGCATGATTCAATACAGGCGCACAGGCAATTCCAAGATATACTGCGCTTTCCGCCTGATCGCGGCCGCTTCGCCACACGAACACCAAGACTGAGAGTTGAGAGTACCGTGGAAAATCCTGAAAACAATTCGCGCTGGGAAAGGCAGGTCCTGGAGCGTATTGCCTTTGCCTCGCTGCAGGAGCAAAGAGCCAAACGCCGCTGGGGCATTTTTTTCAAGCTCGCCTTCTTAAGCTACCTGATCGTCGTTCTCGTCATGTTCTTCGACTGGGGCGGTTCGGACAAACTCGTCGAAGGCCGGCATACGGCGCTTGTCAATCTGCGCGGAACGATAGAAGCGAGCGGTGACGCGAGCGCAGAAAAAATCAACGGCGCCCTGCAGTCCGCTTTTGACGACAAGGGCACCGTCGGCGTCATTCTGCGCATCAACAGTCCGGGCGGCAGTCCCGTCCAGTCGGGGATTGTGTACGACGAAATCCGGCGCCTGCGCAAAAAGCATCCCGACATTCCCCTCTACGCGGTCGTCGAGGACATCTGCGCGTCGGGCGGTTATTACATCGCGTCGGCCGCCGACAATATTTACGTCGATAAGTCGAGCATCGTCGGATCGATCGGCGTGCTCATGGACGGTTTTGGTTTTACCGGGGCGATGGACAAGCTCGGCGTCGAGCGGCGTCTGCTGACAGCCGGCGCCAACAAGGGTTTCCTCGACCCCTTCTCGCCGCAGGACGAAAAACAGAAAGAGCACGCGCAGGTACTGCTCGGTGAAATTCACAGGCAATTCATCGAAATGGTTCGCGAAGGGCGAGGAAAGCGCCTGAAAGAAACGCCCGAAATGTTCTCCGGGCTCATGTGGACGGGCAGCCAGAGCATCCAGATGGGGCTCGCCGACGATTTTGGTACGGTCGATTCAGTGGCCCGCGATGAAATCAAGGCCGAACTGGTGCTCGATTATTCGGTCAAGGAAAACATCGCCGAACGCTTCGCCAAACGCCTTGGCGCCGGCGTCGGCCAGAGCCTCGGCTCCTTCGCAAGCGGCCGCGCCTTCCTGCGCTAGCCAGCCAGGCCGCTGACGAGCTTGCACACCGCGGACAGGCGGCCCGGCCTGCTGCCGGGCCTTATGCCTGCAGCAGGAAGACTGTCGGCCGGCGTTCGAATGGCGGGGTCTCCTGCGTGCGCCACTGCGCGGTCGTTCGCGTCGTGACCCGTTCGCTGCCGAGGCTGAGGTCGGTCGCTACGCAGATCCTTGTCGTCGGCGAGCAGACGGCGAGCAGCGTCGCCAACATCTGGGCGTTGCGATAAGGCGTTTCGATGAAGATCTGCGTGCGCTGTTGCTGCCGCGAATCCTTTTCGAGTTCCTTGAGCTTCGCCTGGCGCAGCGCCTCCTTGGCCGGCAGATACCCGTGGAAGGCGAAATGCTGTCCGGACAGCCCGGAGGCCATCAGCGCAAGCAGGATTGCCGAAGGACCAACCAGCGGCACGACCGTGATTTCGTGCGCGTGGGCGAGTGCGACGAGCGCCGCGCCAGGGTCGGCGACGGCAGGGCAACCCGCCTCCGAAATCAGGCCAAGGTCGAACCCGGCGAGCAGTGGCGCGAGCAGGCCGGGGAGGGCGGCCGGGGCGGTATGCTCGTTCAGCTCCGATATTTCGATTTGCTGCAGCGGCGTCTGCGAAGGCAGGGATTTGAGAAACGCCCGTGCCGACTTGGCGTTCTCGGCGACGAAATGCGTGAGCACCTTGGCTCGCGAGCACACCGGAGCCGGCAATACCTCGGCCGGCGCCGTTTCGCCAAGCGGCACCGGTAGAAGATAGAGCGTCCCTTTTTTCATAATGTACTTGAAGTTATAAATGTAAGATATTGTTTTATAACACCTGATAGTTTTCAAGTGCAAGGAGATCGCAGAGCGCGATCAGCGGCAGGCCGATCAGCGCATTGGGGTCGTCGCCCTGCATGCGGGCGATCAGGGCGATGCCAAGTCCCTCGGCTTTGGCGCTGCCGGCGCAAGCGTAAGGCTTTTCGGCGCGCAGGTAGCTTTCAATTTCGGCGTCGCCAAGATCGCGGAAAGTCACCCAGGTCGGAACGCCGCGCAAGCTGGCCCGGCCCGTTTCTGCGTTGAGGAGGCAAAGGCCGGTGAAGAAATTGACGGTGCGGCCGCGCATGCTCTTTAGCTGCCTCACCGCTTTTTCATGCGTGCCGGGCTTGCCGAAAATCTCTCCGTCAAGACAGGCGACCTGGTCGCTGCCAATGATCAGGGCCTGCGGATAGGCGTTCGCGACGGCTCGCGCCTTCGCCTCCGAAAGGCGCAGGGCGGTCGCTTCCGGCGATTCGCCGGGCAGCGCGGTCTCATCGACATCGGGATTGGCGGTTGCGAACGCGAGCCCGAGGCGGGACAGGAGTTCGCGACGATAAGGCGAGGTCGACGCGAGGACCAGTTGTTTTCTCATGGGGGAGCGCTTTTTCCGGCGGAAGCTCGTGTCGCAGAGCGGGCTCGACGAGAGCTTTAAGGCTTTGACTTCGAAAGCCAAAAATAATATCATGCGCCCCTTATGTCGCAAGGGATTGTTATTGACAGTCAGGCTTTTGCGCGGCAAGCAGGCTCGCTGCAAGGCGAACTGCCCATCGTCAGCCTGGCTCGCGTGCTCGATCTCCTTGTGGATGCGGCGGGCGTACTGGCTTATCGCGTTGATGGACAGCTTGGCCCGCGCAATCGGTCGCAGTTGCTTCTTCGCGTTGACGGCACCCTGTCCGTGTGTTGCCAGCGTTGTCTCGAGCCGATCGCTTATGTGGTCGCGATTCGAAGCTTGCTGGAGTTCGTTCCTGACGAAGAAGAATTGACGCAGGAAGAAATCGAGGATGACTCGAAGGATTTTCTTCCTGCACAAGAAGAGTTCGATGTGGTCGCGCTGATCGAAGACGAGATCATTCTCGATTTGCCCCCGGCGCCGCGTCATGAGCGTTGTGCTTTGCCTGCAGCTGCGAAGGGAACAGAAGCCGCTTCGCCCTTTGCCGTGTTGAAGGCTTTAAAGGGCAAGGCTTGAGTGAATTTGATTGATGGAGTAACTATATGGCCGTTCAGCAAAACAAGAAGTCCGCATCGAAGCGTGGTATGCACCGTGCCCACGAGTTTTTGACCAATCCGCCGCTTGCCGTCGAGCCGACGACGGGTGAAGTTCACCTGCGCCACCATGTGAGCCCGTCGGGCTACTATCGTGGCAAGAAGGTCACCAAGGGAACAGGCGAATAAAGGTCCAAGGATCAGGCAGGCAGATCCCCGTGAGCGGGGATTGTCTGCCTTTTCTTTTGCCTGTTTTCCGATGATTGTTACTGTCGCCATCGATTGCATGGGCGGGGACCACGGTCCCGACGTCACCGTGCAAGCGGCGCTCGACTTCGTGCGCAAGCACGAAGACGCGCGCGTTGTCCTTGTCGGCATCGAGGAGCGCTTGCGCCCCTTGCTTGCCAAAACCGCCTATGCGAACAACCCGCGCGTCGCGATTCACGCTGCCAGCGAAGTCGTCGCGATGGACGAATCGCCGGCCGCGTCGCTGCGCAACAAGAAGGACTCGTCGATGCGCGTCGCCATCGATCTCGTCAAGCGTGGCGAGGCCGATGCCTGTGTCTCGGCCGGCAACACGGGCGCGCTGATGGCGATTTCGCGCTTCGTGCTGAAAACCCTGCCGGGGATCGACCGGCCGGCGATCTGCGGCATTGTGCCGACGATGAAAGGCCACGCGCACGTGCTCGATCTTGGCGCCAACGTCGATTGCACGCCGGCGCACCTGCTGCAGTTCGGTATCATGGGCTCATCGCTGGTGTCGGCGATCGAGCACAAGGACGGACCGACCGTCGGCATCCTCAACATCGGTGAGGAAGAGATCAAGGGCAACGAAGTCGTCAAGCGCGCCGCCGAGCTTTTGCGCGCTTCCGGGATCAACTTCGTCGGCAACGTCGAAGGCGACGGAATCTATAAAGGCGCAGCCGAAGTCATCGTCTGCGACGGTTTTGTCGGCAACGTCGCGATCAAGACCTCGGAAGGGCTGGCGCAGATGCTGTCGACTTTTTTGCGTCAGGAGTTCAGGCGCAATCTATTGACGCGCCTGGCCGCGCTTTTCGCGCTGCCGGTTTTGAACCATTTCAAGCACCGGCTCGATCATCGTCGATACAACGGCGCAAGCTTGCTGGGTTTAAGGGGTATCGTGGTGAAGAGCCACGGCTCGGCCGACGTCTTTTCATTTTGCAACGCCCTCGAGCGTGCCGCCGAAATGGTCAGAAGCGGCGTGCTCGGCCGCATTACCGAGCGCGTCGCGCAGCAGCATCCGATTCAGGAGTCCGCATAACATGTTCACCCGTATCGCAGGCGTCGGCAGTTTTCTGCCGGGCGTGCCTGTCAGCAACAGCGACCTCGTCGCGCGCGGCGTCGATACCGACGACGAGTGGATCTCGACGCGTACCGGAATCAGGACGCGGCACTTCGCCGATACCGGCACGACTGCCAGCGAACTCGCGCTCGCCGCGAGCCAGAAAGCCCTCGCAGCGGCCGGCGTCTCAGCCGGCGAGATCGACCTGATCATCGTTGCGACCTCGACCCCCGACTTCATTTTTCCAAGCACTGCCTGCCTGCTGCAGGCGAAGCTCGACAACCATACGGCGATGGCCTTTGACGTCCAGGCCGTCTGCGCCGGCTTCGTCTATGCATTGACGATCGCCGACAAGTTCATCCGTTCGGGCAGCCACCGACGTGCGCTCGTCGTCGGTGCGGAAGTTTTCTCGCGCATCCTCGACTGGGACGATCGCACGACCTGCGTGCTCTTTGGCGATGGCGCCGGCGCGGTCGTGCTCGAAGCCTCGGAAGCCCCCGGTATCCTGGCGACGGTTGCCCACGCCGACGGCGCCTATAACGGCATTCTCTCGGTCCCCGGCAGCGTCTGCGGCGGCAAGGTCACCGGCGACCCCTTCCTGCGCATGGATGGGCAGGCCGTGTTCAAATTCGCCGTGCGCGTCCTGGCCGAAACCGCGCATGAATGCTGCGCGCTCGCCGGCGTGCCGCCTTCCGCAGTCGACTGGCTGGTACCCCACCAGGCCAATATCCGCATTATCGAGTCGACGGCGAAGAAAGCCGGGATCACAATGGACAAGGTCGTCGTGACCGTCGATCAGCACGGCAATACCTCGGCAGCTTCGATCCCGCTTGCGCTCGACGCTGCCGTGCGGGACGGACGCGTGCAGCGCGGACAGAAGATTCTGCTGGAAGGCATCGGCGGCGGCTTTACCTGGGGCGCCGTTTTACTCGAGTTCTAGGGGGCAATCATGTCATTCGCTTTAGTTTTTCCCGGTCAGGGTTCGCAATCCGTCGGCATGATGTCGGCCTACGGCGATTCGGCGATCGTGCGCGCGACCTTCGACGAGGCTTCGGCAACGCTCGGACAGGATCTGTGGCAACTCGCCGCCGACGGCCCGGCGGAGCTTCTTTCGCAGACGGTCAATACGCAGCCGCTGATGCTGACTGCGGCCATTGCGGCCTACAGGCTCTGGCTCGAGCAGGGCGGCAGGGTGCCGGCAGTCGTCGCCGGGCACAGCCTCGGTGAATATTCGGCGCTCGTCGCCGCCGGCGTCATCGACCTCAAGGACGCGGTGCCGCTTGTCCGCCTGCGCGCCTCGGCGATGCAGGAAGCGGTTCCGGCCGGCCACGGCGCGATGGCGGCCATCCTCAACCTCGACAACGAGAAGATCCGCGAGGCCTGCATCGAGGCTGCCGCCGCCGTCGGCAACGGCGAAGTCGCCGAGCTCGTCAACTACAACGCCCCCGGGCAGATCGTCATCGCCGGCAACAGGGCGGCGATCGAACTCGCCTGCGAAGCCTGCAAGGCGCGCGGCGCCAAGCGCGCCGTGCTCTTGCCGGTGTCGGCGCCGTTTCATTCGAGCCTGATGCGGCCGGCGGCCGACAAGCTCGCCGCCCGGCTTGCCGAACTCGATTTCCGTGCGCCGAAGATTCCGCTCGTCAATAACGTCGATGTCGAGGTCGAGAGCGACCCGGCAAGGATCAAGGACGCACTTGTTCGCCAGGCCTATTCGCCGGTGCGCTGGATCGAGACCGTGCAGAAGATCGCCAGTATGGGTGTCACCACCGTCGGCGAATGCGGGCCTGGCAAGGTGCTCGCCGGGCTCATCAAGCGCTGTGCCGACGGTGTAACCGGCGTCGCGCTCGCAGACGCCGCCAGCATCACAGCCAACCTCAACCTGGAGTAATCAATTCATGTCGCTAAAAGGTCAAGTTGCCCTGGTCACGGGCGCCGGTCAGGGCATCGGCGCAGCGATCGCGCTCGTCCTCGCGCGCAAGGGCGCGACGGTCATCGGAACCGACATCAACGACAAAGGCGTCGCGCGCATCAACGAGATGCTCGCCGCAGCCGGCGCCCCGGGGCGCGGGATCATCCTTGACGTGCGCGACGCCGAGCAGATCGACGCCGGCATCGCGATGATCGAAAAGGACTTCGGCAGTATCTACATTCTCGTGAACAATGCAGGCATCACGCGCGACAACCTCGCGATGCGCATGAAGGACGACGAGTGGGACGCGGTCATTGACACCAACCTGAAGGCCGTCTTTCGCATGTCGCGCGCGGTGATTCGCGGCATGATGAAAGCTCGCGCCGGGCGCATCATCAATATTTCGTCCGTGGTCGGCTATGCCGGCAATGCCGGACAGGCGAACTACTGCGCCTCGAAGGCCGGCGTCGCCGGACTGTCGCGCTCGCTCGCGCGCGAACTCGGCAGCCGCAACATTACCGTCAATTGCGTGGCACCGGGATTCATCGACACCGACATGACGAAAGCGCTCGAAGAAAAGCAGCGCGCCGCGCTCGTCGTCGGCATCCCGCTGGGTCGTCTCGGACAGCCGGAAGACATCGCTGCGGCGGTCGGCTTCCTGGCGTCTCCCGAAGCCGCTTACGTCACCGGAACGACCATCCACGTGAACGGCGGCATGTATATGGATTAAGGCCCGCAAGGGGAGCGGGCGGCACAGACCGGTGCGTCTGCTTATTTGGTAAGTCCCGGTTGTTTTGGTAAAATAGCGCGGTTTTGTTTTACACATGAACCTTTGGAAGGAGCCCTTTGATGGACAATATCGAACAACGCGTCAGAAAGATCGTCGCAGAACAACTCGGCGTCAATGAAGCGGATATCAAGAACGAATCCTCGTTCGTTGACGACCTTGGCGCGGATTCGCTGGATACGGTTGAGCTCGTCATGGCGCTCGAAGAGGAATTCGAGTGCGAGATCCCGGACGACGAAGCCGAGAAGATCACGAACGTTCAGCAAGCCATTGACTACGTGGTCAGCCACAAGAAGTAATCCTTCTACGAACACAAGCTGCGGGCGGCCAGAAGGCCGCCCGCAGTGCTTGATCGTTTGCTTGTTTCCTAATCCGCAATCCCCTTGTTATCTCCGGAGAAGCAATTGGCACGTCGCAGAGTCGTTATAACCGGCCTTGGAGTCATCTCGCCGGTCGGAAATTCGATCGAACAAGCCTGGCAGAACATCGTCGCCGGACGGTCCGGCATCGACCGTATCACGCGCTTCGATGCCGCTTCGTTTCCGGCGCAGATTGCCGGCGAGGTCAGGGATTTTGACGTCACGCAATACCTGCCGGCAAAAGACGCCCGACGCATGGACCTGTTCATTCAGTTCGGCATGGCCGCCGGCATTCAGGCGATCAAGGACGCCGGCCTCGAGCCGCATCCGGCCGACGCCGACCGCTATGGCGTTTCGATCGGTTCGGGAATCGGCGGCTTGCCGCTGATCGAGACGACGCACGACGAATACCTTGCTGCCGGCATGCGCAAGATTTCACCTTTCTTCGTTCCCGGTTCGATCATCAACATGATTTCCGGCAACCTCTCGATCATGTACGGCTACAAGGGACCGAACATCGCCATCGTCAGTGCCTGCTCGACCGGTACGCACAGCATCGGCGACGCTGGCCGCCTGATCGAATACGGTGATGCGGACGTGATGATCGCAGGCGGTGCCGAGTGTTGTACCTCGCCGCTCGGCGTCGGCGGCTTCTGCGCCGCACGCGCCCTGTCGACGCGCAACGACGACCCGACGACGGCCAGCCGTCCGTACGACAGGGACCGCGATGGCTTCGTGCTCTCGGAAGGCGCCGGCGTCGTCGTTCTGGAAGAGTACGAGCACGCGAAAGCCCGTGGCGCGCGCATCTACGGTGAGCTCGCCGGCTTCGGCATGAGCGCCGACGCGAACCACATGACTGCTCCTTGCGAAGACGGCGAAGGCGCGGCGCGCTGCATGACCAACGCGCTGAAGAATTCTCAGGTCAATCTCGACGCGGTCGATTACCTGAACGCTCACGGCACTTCGACGCCGCTCGGCGACAAGGCGGAGACGATCGCGGTCAAGCGCGCTTTCGGCGAGCACGCGAAGAAGCTCGTGATGAACTCGACGAAGTCGATGACCGGCCACTTGCTCGGCGCCGCCGGCGGCATCGAGGCGGTCCTGTCGACGCTCGCGGTGTACCATCAGATTTCGCCGCCGACGATCAACATCTTCAATCAGGACGAAGCCTGCGACCGCGATTACTTCGCCAACGAAGCGCGGAAAATGATCCAGCAGCTTTCCGATTTTTTGCTCGTATTCGCGTGCGATCTGGTTAAGTATT
>CAZALA010000147.1:0-9382 GCA_964485725.1 uncultured Propionivibrio sp.
CTTGAAGCTGGAGCCCGGCTGCCGCCATGCCTGCGTCGCGTGGTTGAACTTGTTGCGGTTGAAGTCGAAGCCACCGACCAGCGCGCGGATCGCGCCGTCCTGCGGATTGGCCGCGAGGAAGGCCGATTCCACTTCGGGCATCTGGGTGATGCGCCAGTTGTTCTTGTCGTCGGTCTGCACGCGAATGACGGCGCCGCGGCGCAGGCGTTTGGCGGGCGGCGCTTTTTCGTCGAGCATGCGCGCGGCGAACTTGAGGCCGTCGCCGCTCATCGTGACGATGTCGCCGCCGCGCCGGTAAGCGCGGATCTGCTTGCTGCTCGCCTCGAGCACGATGGCCGGATGCAGGTCCTCGGAGTCGTGGAAGTCCTGCAGCAGTTCATCGAGCGTCTCGTCCTGGTCGGAGTCGACCTCGCTCATCTCGACGTAGGCCTCGGCGCCGCGGTAGCCATGGCGCCTGTCGTACTCGAGGACATTGCGGCGCAGGCTGCTGTAGGCCGCTTCCTGGTCGTTCTTGAGGATCGTCGTATAGACGCGCAGGCCGCGCGTATAGACGTTGTCGGGAAAACGCTCGGCGGCAATCTGGCGCGCCATTTCGGCGACGAATTCGGCATGCACCGAAAACTCGTTGGTGTCGCGCTTGACGATCAGCGGCTGCTGCAAGGCCGCCTCGTGCTGCTTCGCGTCGATGAAGCCGAGCGAGAGCATGCGCCGCAGCACGTACTGCTGACGCAAGCGCGCGCGTTTCGGGTTGACCACCGGGTTGAAGGCAGAAGGCGCTTTCGGCAGGCCGGCGAGCATCGCCGCCTCGGCGATCGTCACGTCCTGGAGCGGCTTGCCGAAATAGATCTGCGCGGCTGCGCCAAAGCCGTAGGCGCGCTGACCGAGGAAGATCTGGTTGATGTAGAGCTCGAAAATCTGGTCCTTGTTGAGGTTGTTTTCGATCTTGAACGACAGCAGCGCTTCGTAGAGTTTGCGCGTATAGGTCTTTTCCGACGATAGGAAAAAGTTCTTCGCGACCTGCTGGGTGATCGTCGAGGCGCCCTGGCGCTTGCCGCCGCCGACGAAGTTGGTCACCGCGGCGCGCAAAACTCCTAGTGCATCTATGCCATTGTGCTGGTAGAATCGTTCATCCTCGGCAGCGAGAATCGCCTGTTTCATGATCTCGGGCACATCGTGAAAGCTCACGACGGCGCGTCGCTCTTCGCCGAATTCGCCGATCAGCTGCCGGTCGGCGGTGTAGATGCGCAAGGGAATCTTGGGCCGGTAGTCGGTGAGGATTTCAAGCGAGGGCAGGTTTGGATAAGTCAGGATCAGGACGACAGCGGCGAGCGCGACGGCCATCGCGACGAGGCCGGCGAGGAGCATGAATGGAAACAGGATCCAGCGTGAGAGATTGGGCAAGGGAAGATCCGCCGAGAAAGCTTGAGTTGTGCATTATAAGCATTGCGTCTGACACTGTAAGTGCGGGACCGGTTGCCGGGAAAATATGGCTTTACACACCCGATACTTGTTGCTAGCATCTAAAGTAGATTATCTAAAAATATGCTAACTACTAAGTATTCAAGGGTTTTTTAGGCGAGGGGTGACAAATTGCAACTCGATCTGTCGGTGTTCAATCCCAAGGCGCGCTCGCTGATCGGGCTCGACATCAGTTCGTCCTCCGTAAAGATGGTCGAGCTGGCGAGCGACGGCAAGAGCAGGTACCGTGTCGAGCGGTACACGATTGAGGTTCTGCCAAAGGACGCCGTCGCCGACGGCAATATTGTCAATCTCGAAGCGGCCGCCGAGTCGGTCCGTCGCGCCTGGAAGAAAATGGCGACTTCGACGCGCCAGGTCGCGATCGCGCTGCCGGCCTCGCACGTCATCACCAAGAAAATCATCGTTGCCGCCGGGCTGCGCGAAGAAGAACTCGAGCTGCAGGTCGAATCGGAGGCCAACCAGTACATCCCCTTCGCGCTCGACGAAGTCAACCTCGACTTCCAGGTCGTCGGTCAGGCACCGTCCTCCCCCGAGGAGATCGAAGTCCTGATCGCCGCCTCGCGCAAGGAAAAAGTCGAAGACCGGGTCGCGGTCGCCGAGTCGGTCGGCCTCAAACCGACGGTCATGGACGTCGAATCCTACGCGGTGCTCTCGGCCTTCGAGCTCATCGAGAAGCAGCTCCCCGGCGGCGGCGAAGGGCAGATCATCGCGCTCGTCGATGTCGGCGCCAACGTCATGCACCTGACGGTGCTGCGCAACGGCCAGCAGCTTTATGTGCGCGAGCAGGCTTTCGGCGGCAACCAGCTGACGCAGGATATCGCGCGGCTGTTCGGCATGACCTTCGAGGAAGCCGAAGCCGAGAAGCGACGCAACAGCCTGCCCGAGAACTACGGCCCCGACCTGCTCCAGCCTTTCGTCGAGAGCCTGGCGCTCGAAGTGTCGCGAGCGCTGCAGTTCTTCTTCACCTCGACGCAATTTACCCAGGTCAATCACATCATTCTGGCCGGCGGCTGCGCCGTTCTTCCGGGCGCTGACGAGGCCGTTGCCGCGCGTACCCAGGTCAATACGATCATCGCCAATCCGTTTGCCGACATGGTCCTTTCCGACCGGGTTCGCGCCAAGAGCCTGCTCGCCGACGCGTCTTCGCTGATGGCGGCCTGCGGGCTGGCGCTGCGGAGGTTCGACGAATGATACGAATTAATCTCCTGCCGCACCGGGAAGCCAAGCGCCGGGCGAGACGCCAGCAGTTCTACGGGCTCGTCGGGACGATTTCCATCCTCGCCGGGCTCATCGTCTTCCTCACTTATACGATCATCGCCGGCTATATCACCGCCCAGGAAGCGAGAAACGACTTCCTCAAGAAAGAGATCGTCGTCCTCGACAAGGACGTCGACGAAATCCGCAGGCTGAAGGAGCAGACGCAAGCGCTGCTCGCGCGCAAGCAGATCATCGAGTCGCTGCAACGGGACCGTGCCGAGGCGACGCGGCTTTTGAGCGAACTCGTCAAGCAGACGCCGGAAGGCGTGTATCTGCGCTCGCTCAAGCAGGACGGCGCAAAGATCACGCTGACGGGCTACGCGCAGTCGAACGCGCGGGTGTCGACGCTGATGCGCAACATCGAGGCTTCGCCCTGGCTCGAAAAACCTCAACTCGTCGAAATCAAGGCCGTTACTGTCGACAAACGGCGGCTCAACGAATTCAACCTCAACGCATCCTTGAAGCGTGCGCCGGCGCAGGACGGAGGTAAGAAATGAAAATGCCCTCCACGCCAAAAATCGATTTCAACCGCATCGCCGGCGATTTTCGCAACCTCAATCCGCGCGACGTCGGCGCCTGGCCGGTGCTGCCGCGCGTCGTCGTCCTGCTCGGCCTTTTCATCGCGATTCTCGCCGCCGGCTGGTGGTTCGTCTGGAACGACCAGCTCGAACTGCTCGCGTCGCGCCAGCAGGACGAACAGAAGCTCAAGGACGAGTACGTCTCGAAGAAGACGCAGGCCGTCAACCTTGATCTCTACAAGCAGCAGCTCGCCGAGATCGATCGTTCTTTCGGCGCCTTGCTCAAGCAACTGCCGAACAAGTCGGAGGTCGAGGCGCTCCTGATCGAGATCAACCAGTCGGGGATGGGCAGAGGCCTGCAATTCGAACTCTTCAAGCCGAATCCCGAGATCGTCAAGGACTTTTACGCGGAATTGCCGATCAACGTGCGCATGACCGGCAGCTATCACGACTTTGGCGCCTTCGCCGGCGACATCGGCAAGCTCTCTCGCATCGTCACGCTGAACAATGTCGCGATCACGGCGAACGCGCAGGCCAAGGACGGCACCCTCGTCATGGACGCGGTGACCAAGACCTTCCGCTATCTCGACGAAGAGGAACTGGCCGCCAAGAAGCGGGCGGCGCAGGCCGCCAAGGGTGGAAAGAAATGAGACTACTCGCTCTCGCGTGCATGGCGCTCCTGCTCTCGGCCTGTTCGACCGGCGATGAGCATGAAGAATTGCGACGCTGGATGAACGAGGCGGCCAAGGACGCCAGAGGCAAGATTCCGCCGCTGCCCCAGGTCAAGCCCTATGAAGCGGTCGCTTACGACGCCGGCAGCCTGCTCGATCCGTTCAAGTCGGCGAAGATCGGTGCCGAACAGCAGAAGAGCAGCGGCACCGGCCTGCAGCCGGACATGAACCGGCCGCGCGAGCCGCTCGAGGTCTATCCGCTCGAGTCGCTCAAATACGTCGGCGTGATGACGCGCAAGAACACCTCGTACGCGATCATCCAGGTCGATGGTGCCCTGTATCAGGTGCGAACCGGCAATTACATGGGACAGAACTTCGGCGTCATCTCGAAAATTTCAGAATCGCAGGTGGCACTCAAGGAACTCGTTCAGGATTCGGCAGGCGACTGGGTGGAAAGAGAAAGTACTCTGCTCTTGCAGGGACAGGAGGCGAAAAAGTGAAATACCTTAAATACGTGCTGGTCGGCTTGCTCAGCTTTTCTTTCCTGACGTCCCTGGGCGTTTCTGCCCAGGACGCCCGACCCAATTCGATCGTCGGCATGACGGTGCAGCAGCAGGCGGGGGTCGTCAATGTCAAGCTGACGTTCAGCGAACCGCTCGCCGCCTTGCCTCCCGGCTTCAGCATCGCCAAGCCGGCGCGCATCGCGCTCGATTTCGTCGATACGACGAACGGACTTGGCAAGAACGCCCAGACCTATAACGAGGGCGACCTGAAGAGCGCCAACATCGTTCAGATCGACGGCCGCACGCGGCTCGTCCTCAATCTCAACCGGGCGATGACCTACGAGCCGACGCTCAACGGCAATACCCTGGTGCTGGCGCTCTCGCCGAGCGTCGGCAAGGCCTGGCAGGACGGCGGCACCGACACCAAGGTCGAACATTTCGCGCAGGCGCGGACTTCGCAAGCGTCGAACAGCGTCCGCGACATCGGTTTCCGCCGCGGCAAGGACGGCGCCGGCCGCATCACCGTCGACCTCGCCGACCCCAACGCCGGCATCGACATTCGCCAGCAGGGCCAGAGCCTCGTCGTCGACTTCAACAAGGTGACGGTTCCCGAAGCCTTGCGCAAGACCATGGACGTCACCGACTTTGCGACGCCGGTCGTCTCCTTCAGCACGGTGCAGCAGGGTGCCAACGCGCGCATGACGATCACGCCGCGCGGCCTGTGGGAGCACAACGCGTATCAGACCGACAACCAGTTCGTGATCGAAGTCAAGCAGGTGATCGAGAACCCGAACAAGCTCGTACAGGGAACGCGCGGCGGCTATCAGGGCGAGAAGCTCTCGCTCAATTTCCAGAACGTCGATGTGCGCCGGCTGCTGCAGGTCATCGGCGAATTCACCGGCATGAACATGGTCGTCAGCGACTCGGTCGGCGGCGCGATCACGCTAATCCTCAAGGACGTTCCCTGGGATCAGGCGCTCGACATCATCATGACGCAAAAAGGCCTCGACATGCGCAAGAACGGCAACGTGATTCTTGTCGCGCCGCGCGAGGAAATTGCGACCAAGGAAAAACTCGAGTACGAATCGAAAGCGCAGATCGGCGACCTCGAGCCGCTGCGCACCGAGAGTTACCAGATGAATTACGTCAAGGGCGCCGACGTGCAGAAGCTGCTCGTCGACCCGAAACAGACGCTGCTCTCGAAGCGCGGCAGCGCCCTCCTCGACGACCGTTCGAACATCCTCTTTGTCCAGGACACGCCGAGCCGGCTCGATGAAGTGCGGGCGATGATCGCGAAGATCGACATTCCGGTGCGGCAGGTCATGATCGAGGCGCGCATCGTCGAAGCCGGCGACAGCTTCGCCAAGAACCTCGGCATCCGCTTTTCCACCGGCGCGGCGGTCGCCACGACAGGCCCCAACGGCAACGTCGTCGTCACCAACACCAACCTCGCCGCGGTCAACGAGACCACGCGGACGGCCAACCTCGGCCAGGTCAATCTGCCGGCGACGCCGCGCGCCGGCACCGCCGGCACCTTCGCCCTTTCGCTTTACAACAGCAACTTCACGCGCTTTCTTGCCGCCGAAGTCTCGGCGCTCGAAGCCGACGGCCGCGGCAAGGTGATTTCCAGCCCGCGCGTGATGACCGCCAACCAGGTCGAAGCGATCATCGAGCAGGGCGTTGAAATTCCGTATCAGCAGGCGACGAGTTCGGGCGCGACCAGCGTCTCCTTCCGCAAGGCCAACCTGTCGCTGAAAGTCAAGCCGCAGATCACGCCCGACGGCAAGATCACGATGACGCTCGACATCAACAAGGACACGCCCAACACCAAGCTTGCGACGGGTGCCGGCGTCGCCATCGACACCAAGCACGTGAAGACCGAGGTGCTCGTCGAGAACGGCGGCACGGTCGTCATCGGCGGCATTTATACGCAGAACCTTTCGGACAATACGCAGCGCATTCCTTTCTTCGGCGACCTGCCCTATATCGGCTGGCTGTTCAAGAACCGCGAGTGGATCGACGACAAGACCGAACTCCTGGTCTTCATCACGCCGCGCATCGTCGCCGAGGGGCTGTCGGTCCGCTGATCTTCGCTCGCCCCGCCTGCCGCGGCCCAATCGCGGATCGTGGCAGCCGGCGGCTTGCCTGGCATCAGCCAGGCTGCCCCGCCGCGCCTTGCGCTGCAACCCGCGCAGCCGCCGTCGCCCCCATGAAATATGTGTCAATACACCCTACAATGGCGCTGTGGAAAAACAATACGCCAGCAAGAACATCTATCTCGTCGGGCTCATGGGCTCCGGCAAAACGACGATCGGCCGTTCGCTTGCCAAGCGCCTCGCCGTCGACTTCATCGATTCGGACCGCGAGATCGAAGCGCGCACCGGCGTTTCGATCCCGACGGTCTTTGAAATCGAAGGCGAAGAGGGTTTTCGCAAGCGCGAGGCGCAAGTCATCGCCGACATCGCGGCCGTCGGCGGCAGAATCGTTGCGACGGGCGGCGGCGTCGTTCTGCGCAGCGAAAACCGTGCCCATCTTACGGCAAGCGGCTTTGTCGTCTACCTCAACGTGGCTCCGCACACGCTCTGGGAGCGCACGCGGCACGATCGCAACCGACCGCTGCTGCGCGTCGCTGACCCGCTGCTCAAGCTGCAGGAACTGCACGATCAGCGCGACGCGCTCTATCGCGAAGTCGCCGACCTCGTTATCGACGGCGGCAGGACCAACGCGCAGGCGATTTTGCAACTACTGATCAAGGAAGCCGAGGCGCAATGGAAACCCTGACCGTCAGCCTCGCCGGCCGTGCCTATCCGATTCACATCGGTCGCGGCCTCGCGGCGAAGAGCGAGCTTTTGCTGCCCTATCTTGCGCACGCGAAAACCGTCGTCGTGAGCAATACGACGGTCGCGCCGCTGCACCTTGAGCGGCTCGTTGCGCCGCTGCGCGCGCGCGGCGTCGAAGTCGTCGAGATCATTTTGCCCGACGGCGAAAAATTCAAGGACTGGACGACGCTCAACACGATTTTCGACGTCCTGCTCGCGGCGCATTGCGAGCGCTCGACGACGCTGATCGCGCTCGGCGGCGGCGTCGTCGGCGACATGACGGGCTTTGCCGCGGCCTGCTATCAGCGCGGCGTGGCTTTCATCCAGGTGCCGACGACGCTGCTCGCGCAAGTCGATTCGTCGATCGGCGGCAAGACCGGGATCAATCACCCGGCGGGCAAGAACATGATCGGCGCTTTCCACCAGCCCAGGCTCGTTCTCGCCGACAGCGATTTCCTGCAGACGCTGCCAGATCGCGAACTGCGCGCCGGGCTTGCCGAGATCTTCAAGATCGCGCTCATTCGCGACGCCGGTTTTCTCGACTGGCTCGAGGAAAACCTCGCCGCGCTGCTCGCGCGCGATGCGGCCTCGCTCGAGCACGCGATCCTGCGCGCCTGCCGCAATAAGGCCGAAGTCGTTGTCGCCGACGAGCGCGAAAGCGGCGAGCGGGCGCTGCTCAACTTCGGCCACACTTTCGGCCACGCGATCGAGGCGGGCCTGGGCTTTGGCGCCTGGCTGCACGGCGAAGCCGTCGCCGCCGGCATGATGATGGCCGCCGAACTGTCGCGCCGCCTGGGCTGGATCGGGCCAAGCGAAGTTGCGCGCATCGAGACGCTGCTCGAGAAGAGCGGCTTGCCGGTGCAGGGGCCGGCGCTCGGCGCCGATCGCTATCTTGAACTCATGCGTCACGACAAGAAGGTCGAGGGCGGCAGGCTGCGACTCGTGTTGCTCAAGGAAATCGGCGTCGGCGTCGTCAGCGACGCGGCGCCCGCCGAACAAATTGCCGCGGCGATCGAGGCGCGCTCGGCCGATGTCTGAACTTGCTCCCTACGCCGTGACGGCGGCCAATTCGCGCGGACGTCGCCACCCCGACGAAGCGCCGCTGCATCGCAGCGAATTTCAGCGCGACCGCGACCGCATCGTGCACTCGACGGCGTTTCGTCGCCTCGAATACAAGACGCAGGTTTTCGTGAACCATGAGGGCGACCTCTTCCGCACCCGGCTCACGCACACGCTCGAAGTCGCGCAGATCGCGCGCGGCGTCGCCCGCGCATTGCGGCTCAATGAGGACCTCGTCGAAGCGATTTCGCTCGCGCACGACCTCGGCCACACGCCCTTCGGGCACGCCGGACAGGACGCGCTCAACGCCTGCATGAAAGGCCAGGGCGGTTTCGAGCACAACCTGCAAAGCCTGCGCATCGTCGACGCGCTCGAGCAGCGTTACGCCAATTTCGACGGCCTCAACCTCTGTTTCGAGACGCGCGAAGGCATCGTCAAGCACTGCTCTCTCGTCAACGCGAGGAAGCTCGGCGACGTCGGCGAACGCTTTCTTGCGCGCACGCAGCCCTCGCTCGAAGCGCAGATCTGCAACATCGCCGACGAGGTCGCCTACAACAACCACGACGTCGACGACGGCCTGCGCGCCGGCCTGATCACGCTCGCCGACCTTGACGAGGTCGGACTCTTTGCGCGCCAGATCGCAAGAGTGCGCGACAGCCATCCCGGACTTGCCGGGCGCCGGCTCATCCACGAGACCATCCGGCGCATGATCAACGTCCTCGTCTGCGACCTCATCGAGACCACCGCCAAGACGATCGCCGCGGCCGCCCCGAAAGACCTCGCCGCGGCGCGTGCCGGCGGACCGCTCGTCGGGTTTTCGCCGGCGATGCAAAAGGCCCAGCAGGAAATGAAGCGCTTCCTGCGCACGCGGCTCTATCAGCACCATGAGGTCCTGCGCATGGCGAGCAAGGCGCAGCGCATCGTCGCCGAGCTCTACGCCGCCTTCATCAGCGATCCCCGCCTGCTGCCGCCGCAGTATCAGGACGAGGCCGAGCAGCCCCGGCGCGTCGCCGACTACGTCGCCGGCATGACCGACCGCTACGCCATCAAGGAACACCGCCGCCTGTTTGCCATCG
>CAZALA010000148.1:0-9099 GCA_964485725.1 uncultured Propionivibrio sp.
TCCGGACGACGTGGCGCTGATGCTCCATACCTCCGGCACGACCTCGAGGCCGAAGGTTTTCCCGCTGACACCCCGGGCGCCCTGCCCCCCGGAAAGTCCCGCAGTGGAATGGACGGGATCGAAGTGACCTGCACCGACAACGGCAGGCCGTTCGTCATTTTCAGGGCGAGCGCGCTCGGCCGCGGCGGCGCCGGGAGCGTCGCCGGGCTCAATGCCGACGAGGCGCTCAGGGAGCGCATCGAAGCCTTGCGGCGCCAGGCCGGCGAGCTCATGCAGCTGGGCGACGTCAGCGCGCGCAATTACCCGAAGATGACGCTCGTCGCGGCGCCGCAAGGCGCTGGCAGCATCGCGACGCGGAGCTTCATTCCGCACGTCTGCCACGACGCGATCGGCGTCCTCGCCGCGGTCACGGTCGCCACCGCCTGCGTGCTCGAAGGCTCGGTCGCGAACGAAGTCGCACGCCTGCCCGGCGGCAACCCGAAAACGATTTCGGTCGAACACCCGAGCGGCGAATTTTCGGTCGAACTCGAGCTCGATCGGCAGGACCCGCAGAAAGTCGCTCGCGCCGCCCTCCTGCGCACCGCGAGGCTGATCATGCGCGGCGAGGTCATGGTCCCAGCGTCGGTCTGGCAAGGATAGCGATGAGTTTTCAAGTCAGCCCGGGATGGTTGTGCTTCGACCCCGCGCCGACGCGTCCATCTTTCAGGCTGCCGCCGGGGGCGGTCGACGCGCACTGCCATGTTTTCGGCCCGGGTGAGATTTTCCCCTACGCGCCCGAGCGCAAATACACGCCCTGCGATGCATCGAGCGAACAGCTCTTTGCCCTGCGCGACCACTTGGGCTTTGCCCGCAACGTGATCGTCCAGGCAACCTGTCACGGCGCCGACAATCGCGCGCTCGTCGCCGCGCTCGAGCGTTCGCAAGGCCGCGCCCGCGGCGTCGCGACGGTGCGCCGCGAGGTCAGCGACGAGGCCTTGCGGGCGCTCGACCACGCCGGCGTGCGCGGCGTCCGTTTCAATTTCGTCAAGCGCCTCGTCGATTTCACGCCGCGCGACGAGCTCGTCGAGATCGCCGGCCGCATCGCCCGCCTCGGCTGGCACGTCGTCGTCTATTTTGAAGCGGAAGACCTGCTCGAGCTCGAGGATTTTTTCACGGCTTTGCCGACGACGGTCGTCGTCGACCACATGGGCCGGCCCGACGTCAGTGCCGGCGTCGATAGCCCCCAGTTCGAGCGCTTCGTGCGGCTGATGCGCGAGCATCCGCATATATGGAGCAAGGTGAGCTGCCCGGAACGGCTCTCGCTGGCAGGTCCCCCGGCGCTTGCCGGCGAAAGAAAGCCGTATCGCGACGTCGTCCCTTTTGCGCGCCGCCTCGTTGAAAGCTTTCCTGATCGCGTCCTCTGGGGAAGCGACTGGCCGCATCCCAACCTCAAGGACCACATGCCCGACGACGGCCTTCTCGTCGACTTCATTGCCGAGATCGCGCCGAGCGCGGACTTGCAGAAGAAGCTCCTCGTCGCTAACCCGATGCGGCTGTATTGGCCGGAGGAGAGCGGGTCGGGATGAGCGTCGCGGGGCAATGCGCTTGTTGATATATTGGGGCATGGAGGAGAAAGCATGAGCGAACCAGTGATCCGTGTGGCGCTCGCCGGCGCGGGCGCGTTCGGGTTGAAGCACCTGGACGCGATGCGCCACATCGCCGGCGTTAAAGTCGTCTCGCTCGTTGGCCGCGAGCTCGCGCCGACGCAGGCGGTGGCCGATAAATACGCGATCGGCCAGGTCACGACCCGGCTTGCGGAAGCGCTCGCGCGCGACGACGTCGATGCGGTGATCCTCGCCACGCCGACGCCGTTGCACGCCGCGCAGGCGATCGAATGCCTCAAGGCCGGCAAGCACGTAGAGGTCGAGATCCCGCTCGCCGACAGGCTCGCCGACGCGCGGGCCGTGCTCGCGCAGCAGCGGCAGAGCGGGCTGGTGGCGATGTGCGGGCACACGCGACGCTTCAATCCCAGCCACCAGTACGTGCAGCGCAAGATCGTCGCGGGCGAATTCAAGCTGCAGCAATTGAACGTGCAGACCTACTTCTTTCGCCGCAGCAACGTCAACGCGCTCGGAGAGCCGCGCAGCTGGACCGATCACCTGCTCTGGCACCACGCGGCGCACACGGTCGACCTCTTCGCCTGGCAGAGCGGCGGCAGCATCGTCGCCGCCCACGCGCTGCAAGGCCCGCCGCACCCGTCGCTTGGCATCGCGATGGACATGGCGATCCAGCTGAAGAGCTCGAGCGGCGCCATTTGCACGCTCTCGCTCTCCTTCAACAACGACGGTCCGCTCGGCAGCTTCTTCCGCTACATCGGCGACAGCGCGACCTACATCGCGCGCTACGACGATCTCTTCAACGGCAAGGAGGAAAGGATCGACGTCAGCGGCATCGACGTTTCGCTCAACGGCATTGAACTGCAGGATCGCGAGTTCTTCGCGGCGATCCGCGAGCGTCGCGAAGCGAAAGCGAGTGTCGCGCAGGTCCTTCCCTGCTACGAAGTGCTCGGCGAGCTCGACACGATGCTCGCCGGCGCGCAGGGCGACTGACGCGAGACGGGTCCGAGCGCGCGGGCGCGACACGAATATCACAGAGGAGGAAGCGAAATGCCCTACGTCAATATCAAGATCACTCGCGAAGGCGTGAGCGCGGAGCAGAAGGCGCGGCTGATCCACGGCGCCACCGAATTGCTGCGCGAAGTCCTCGGCAAGAATCCGGCGACGACGGTCGTCGTCATCGACGAAGTCGACACCGACAACTGGGGACTGGGCGGCGAGAGCATCACCGTGCGCCGCCAGCGCGGAGCGTAGAAACGCGGGAACGCGGGAAGGCGGCCCGGCATCGCTCGATCGCCGGGCAGCTCGCGTTCGCTTCGTGGTCGCGCACAAGCTGCAACAGTTTGTAAAGTGCGCCACGCCGCGTCGGCAGGCTGGCGCGCCAGACGTTGTTATCGGTGTCCCTTCTCATTACCCGCGAGGAAGCACCGAATGAACAAGCGCATCCTGTTGACCACGCTCGCTGCCGCGACGCTTGCCGTGAGCGGCTGCATCGTCGCCCCCGCGGCGCCGGACGGCCCGTATTACGGCGACACCGTGATGGTCGCGCCGCCGCCGCCGCGAATCGAATACGTCGGCCGACCGCCTGCCGCCGGCGTCGTCTGGATCGACGGCTACTGGGGCTGGGCCGGCCGCCGGCACGAATGGGTGCCGGGGCGCTGGGAAGCGCGCCGGCCGGGCTATGCCTGGGTCCCGCATCGCTGGGAGCACGAAGGCAAGCACTGGCGCCAACACGGCGGACGCTGGGAAGACGAGAGGAATCGCGGCCGTCACGACGACCGGCGCGATCGCCGCGGATAGAGCGCGCTCGCCGGCAACGCGGATCGGTGCAATGCGGTAAGCGGTGCAATACGCTGCGCCATGCACGGATCGGTGCAATGCGCTTCGCTTATTGCACCCTATAGCCTCCGATCTGTTTTCGGCCGAAGCGCTCCTCGGGCCATAGGGCGCAATGACCGAAGGGAATTGCGCCGTCAGCCTCCCATGTCGCTTTCGGCTTGAATTTCGGCCGCGGCGACTACGTAGTTCCCGCAGTATTTTGCGGTCTCCACGGATACACAGGGCGAATTTATTTTGCGAGCATGCCCTACGGTCTGGGGAGAAGAACATGGCAACGATCATGCTGGTGGACGACTCGGCCACCATCCTGCTGAGTGTTTCAAGCATTCTGAGCAAATCGGGCTACAAGGTCGAGAAGGCCGCCAACGCCGAGGAAGCGCTGAAGAAGTTCAACACCGGCGTCAAGCTCGATCTTTTGATCACCGACCTCAACATGCCGGGGATGAACGGCATCGACCTCATTCGCGAAGTGAGGAAGCTGCCTGCTTACAAGTTCATGCCCATCCTCTTCCTGACGACCGAGTCGCAGCAGGCGCGCAAGATGGAGGCGAAAGCGGCAGGCGCATCGGGGTGGATCGTCAAGCCGGCGACCGCCGACGAGTTGCTCAACACGATCAAGCTCGTCGTCAAGTAGCGCCCCATGAATTCACCACAGCGCGTCCAAAGCCAGCAGCTCTCGCGCCGCTCTCTTTTGGTGCGTCTGATCGCCGCCTCGATCATCGCCGGCCTGTTTTTTGTCGCGCACTTTGCGCTCGGCGGTGCGCCCGCGGCGCTGCTCGGTCTGTCCGCAGCACCGACCGAAGTCATCGACGTGCTCATCGCCCTCCTCCTCTACACGGGCTTGCGTCGGCTGATTTCTTCGCTGCTCTATCGTGACGCCAATTTCGGCCTCCAGGCGATCGCCCAGGATCCGCGCCCGCGCTGCCCGGCGAACAAGCTCTGCAAGCGCATCGTCCTGCCCCAGTTGCGGCAGATCCCGGCGTACAACCGCGTCCTCGCCGAGCAGCTCAACAGCGTCACCGAGCAGACCGAAAAAGCCGCTTTCGATATGACTTCGCGCTTGCAGACGATAGACAAAGTTGTCACTGAGCTCGATGCCTTCGTCGGTGCCGCGAGCGCGGAAACCGCCGACCACGCTGCCGATTCCGAACAGACGATCGCCGCCAACAAGGCGCTCATCGAGCGGCTCGAGAGCTTCGTCCAGCAGCGTATCGTCGAATCCCAGGCGGACGCCGCGAGCGGCGCCGTCGCCATCGAAAAAACCAAAGCGCTGCAGTCGCTCGTCGATCTCGTCCGCCGCGTCGCCGGGCAGACCAATCTTCTTGCGCTCAATGCGGCGATCGAAGCGGCGCGCGCCGGCGAAGCCGGCCGCGGCTTTGCCGTTGTCGCCGACGAAGTGCGCAAGCTCTCGCATGAGACGGAGGCCGCGGTAAAAAAGATCGACGAAGGCATCGTCTGCGTGACGCAAATCATCGAAGCGCAGTTCGAAGAAAAGCTCGCTCACGCCCACATCGAGGAAGAACGCAAGGCGCTCGAGGATTTTGCCCGCCAGCTCGGCGCGCTCGGAACAAGCTACGAGCGCATCACGGAACGCGAGCGCGAGGTGCTTGGCCGCATCGGCGAGAGCAGCGCAGAACTCGCCTCAATGTTTGTCGATACGCTCGCGAGCGTGCAGTTTCAGGACGTGACGCGCCAGCAGCTGCAGCAGGTCATCGCCGGCATCGGGAAAATCGACGTGCACACGCAGAGCGTCGCCGCCGCCATCGAGCACGCCGAAGACTACGCCACGACTGATCCGCAGATCACGCCGATCAAGAGCGAGTTTGGCGAGCTGTATTCCAGCTACGTGATGCAGGGGCAGCGCGACGTGCACGATCGCGCGCTCGCCGGCGAGCGACAGCGCAAGAATCAGCAGAACCAGCCCTCCCGGCAGCCGGCGGCCGCGAAGCGGCCCTCCGGCAACGTCGAACTGTTCTAGTGCGGAGTTTGCAATGACCAAGAAAAACGAGCGGCTCGTCCTCGACCAGGATCTCACGATCTACCATGCCCTCGCGCAGAAAGAGCTGCTGCTCGACGCGCTCGCTCAGGCTGAGGACCTCGAGCTCGACTTGAACGGCGTCGCCGAGATCGACACCGCCGGCCTGCAACTCCTATTGCTGCTCAAAAAGGAAGCGCGGCGCTGCGGCAAGCGCGTCACGATCGTCGCGCACAGCCAGGCTGTTCGCGCGCTCATCGACTTTTGCAAACTGGCTGCCGAAATGGGCGATCCGCTCGTCATCCCGGCCGCCGAGAGCGCTTGAGGAGCCGGCCATGGACGAACTGACGAGTGTTTTCATCCAGGAATGCCGCGAGCAGCTCGCCGAAATGGAGAGCGGCCTCTTGCGGCTCGAGCAGACGGCCGATGCGGGCGAAAAGGCTGATAGCGGCGACATCAACGGCATTTTCCGCGCCGCGCACACGATCAAGGGCGGCTCGGGCGTCGTCGAATGCCATTTCATCGAGCAGTTCACGCACCGCGTCGAGAACCTGCTCGACGCGCTGAGGAAGGGCGACCTGGCGGTCAGCGCGACGATCACGACGCTGCTGCTCGAATGCGGCGACCACATGGGCCGGCTCGTCGATGTCCTCGCGGCGCAGCAGAGCGAGCCGCCGGCGGAACTCGTCGCGCTCGGCGAGGCGCTCACCGCGCGCCTCGCGGCGGAACTTGCGAGCGACGAACCGGGTTCGAGCCTCACCGTCCGGAGCGAAGCCGATGCCGAAGTCGAAAGCTCGGGCGGCGGCGTCGTCAATACCGACAGCTGGCACATTTCGGTGCGTTTTGGCGCGAACGTCCTGCGCGGCGGCATGGACCCCCTGTCGTTCATTCGCTATCTCGGGTCCTTGGGCGAAATCATCGGCATCGAGACGATCAGCGATGCCATGCCGGCGGCCGCGCAAATGGACCCCGAATCGTGCTACCTCGGCTTCGAGGTGCGCCTGCAGACGAAAGCGTCGAAGGCCGACATCGAGCGCGTTTTCGCCTTCGTCGAGGACGAGTGCGACCTGCGCATCCTGCCGCCGAACAGCCGGGTCGCCGATTATCTGCAGCACATTCGCGAGCTTCCTGAAGACACGATGCGTCTTGGCGAAATGCTCGTGCGCTGCGGCGCGCTGACGCAGGCCGAACTCGACGACGGGCTCGCCGTCCAGCACGACACCGGCAGCGCGCCTGGCAACAATCCCGCGCAGCCGCTCGGCGAGATCCTGGTCGAGCACAAGGTCGTGCACAAGGAGATCGTCGAGGCGGCGGTCGCGAGGCAGACACAGATCGTCGACAAGAAAGCAAAGGACGCGCAGCTCGTTCGCGTCCATGCCGACAAACTCGACGAGCTCATCGACCTCGTCGGCGAGCTCGTCATCGCCGGCGCTTCGGCCAACCTCATCGCGCTGAAGAGCCGGCAGAGCGAACTCGTCGAAGCGACCTCGGTGCTCTCGCGTCTCGTCGAGAACATCCGCGACTCCGCGCTGCAACTGCGCATGGTGACGATCGGCGACACTTTCACGCGCTTTCACCGCGTCGTCCGCGACGTCTCGAAGGAGCTCGGCAAGGAGATCGAACTTGTCATCAGCGGCGCCGAGACCGAACTCGACAAGACCGTCGTCGAAAAGATCGGCGACCCGCTGATGCACCTCGTGCGCAACTCGCTCGATCATGGCATCGAGTCTGCGGCGCTGCGCGCGGAGCGTGGCAAGCCAGCCTGCGGCCGCGTCATGCTCAATGCCTACCATGACTCGGGAACCATCGTCATCGAGGTCTCGGACGACGGCGGCGGACTCGATCGCGAGAAGATCCGCGCCAAGGCCGTCGAACGAGAGCTGATCGGCGCCGGCGATACGCTCTCCGACGCCGAGCTCTTCAAGCTCATTTTCGAACCGGGTTTTTCCACTGTCGAAAAAGTTTCCAACCTCTCCGGCCGTGGCGTCGGCATGGACGTCGTGCGTCGCAACATCGTCGCCCTGCGCGGCAGCGTCGCGGTGGCCTCTGTCGCGGGCCAGGGAACGAGCTTCACGATCCGCCTGCCGCTGACGCTCGCGATCATCGACGGTTTCCTCGTTGGCATCGAGAAGGCCGCCTACGTCATCCCGCTCGACTCGGTCGTCGAGTGCATCGAGCACAGGCAGGTGAGCGGCGAGCGCAATTTCCTCAACCTGCGCGGCGAGGCGCTGCCCTTTGTCCGCCTGCGCGAACTCTTCGAGTGCGCCGGGCAGGCCCCGGCGCGCGAATCGATCGTCGTCGTCCAGTTCAACGGACATCGCGCGGGCATCGTCGTCGACCAGCTGATGGGCGAATTCCAGACGGTGATCAAGCCGCTCGGACGCCTTTTTTCGCGGCTGCGCGGCATCGGCGGATCGACGATTCTCGGCAGCGGCGAGGTCGCGCTGATCCTCGACGTCGCGGCACTCATCGATATCGTCACGCGGCGCGAGGAGGCGCAGCTGCTGCCTAACAAGACCGTTCCCTCGCTCCCTGCCAATGCGGGCAACTTCTCGGCTGTTTAATCAGGAAGGTAATAGATCATGTTCAAGAATCTCAAAATCGGCGTCCGCCTCGGAGTTGGCTTTGGACTCGTCCTGAGCATGCTGGTGATCGTCTCGCTGATCGCCTATTTGCGGCTCAACGCGCTGAACACCGAGATCGACGATATGGTCAAGGACAAGTTTCCAAAGACCGTCCTCGCCAACGATATCATCGAGAACGTCAACATCACCGCCCGCTCGAGCCGCAACGTTCTGCTGCTCAAGGACCAGGAGAAGATCAAGCCGGAACTGGCGACCATTGCCGAAGCGCGCAAGAAGATCGGCGAAAGCTTCGAACGGCTCGAAAAAACCATCACCTCGGAAGCCGGCAAGAAGCTGATCGGCGAGACCTTGACCGCGCGCAAGGAGTACGTCGCCGATCTCGTCAAATTCCTCGAAATACAAGCGACCGGAAAGGTCGACGAGGCGACGTCCCACTTGTTCAATGAGCTTCGGGTCTCGCAGCTCGCTTACATGGCATCGATCAACAAGCTGATCGATTTCCAGACCGAGCTGATGGCCAAGGCCGGCCGCGATGCCGATGAGACGGCCACTGCTGCCGAGCGACTGATCATGGCGATCGCGCTGACCGCGATTCTGATTGGCCTGGCTTTCGCCTGGTGGGTCACGGTCAGCATCACGCGGCCGGTCAACGAGGCGCTGGGTGCGGCGCAGAGGCTTGCCGAAGGCGACCTGACGGTGAGGCTGGATTCCAACAGCCGTGACGAAGTCGGGATGCTGATGGGGGCGATGCAGAACATGATCGAGCGGCTGACGCAGATCATCGGCGAGGTGAGGAGCGCGGCGGACAATCTGACGAACGCCGCGGGGCAGGTCTCGGCCACCGCCCAGTCGCTCTCGCAATCCTCGTCCGAGCAAGCGGCGTCGGTCGAGGAAACGACTTCGTCGATGGAGCAGATGTCGGCGTCGATCACGCAGAACACCGAGAACGCCAAGGTCACCGACGGCATGGCGAGCAAGGCCGCGAAGGAAGCGGCCGAAGGCGGCGAAGCGGTGACCAAGACCGTCGACGACATGAAGAGCATCGCCAGCAAGATCGGCATCATCGACGACATCGCCTACCAGACCAATCTGCTGGCCCTGAATG
>CAZALA010000149.1:0-9046 GCA_964485725.1 uncultured Propionivibrio sp.
TTAAGATCTGTACGCTTGGGCATCTGTTACTTTTCCTCGGCCTTGGCTGCTTGCATCGAGGCGATGAAGCGGTCGAAAAGATAAGCCACGTCCTGCGGCCCCGGGCTCGCTTCGGGGTGGCCCTGGAACGCGAAAGCGCGCGCGTCGGTGCGTGCGATGCCTTGCAGCGATCCGTCGAAAAGCGAGACGTGCGTCGCCCGCAAGTTGTCGGGCAGCGTCGCCGGATCGACGGCGAAGCCGTGGTTCTGGCTCGTGATCATGACTTGCCCGGTATCGAGATCCTTGACCGGATGATTGGCGCCGTGGTGGCCAAACTTCATCTTGATCGTGCGCGCGCCGGAAGCCAGCGCCAGCAGCTGTTGGCCGAGGCAGATGCCGTAGAGCGGCACGCGCTTGTCGATCAGTTCGCGGATCGCCGAAATGGCGTAGTCGCAAGGGTCGGGATCGCCCGGGCCATTCGAGAGAAAAACACCGTCGGGGCGGTAGTGCATGACTTCGGCGGCGCTCGTCTGCGCTGGCACGACGGTGACGCGACAGCCGCGGCTTGCCAGCATGCGCAGGCTTTCGCGCTTGACGCCAAAATCGTAGGCGACGACGTGATAGCGCGGCGCGGCTGCGCCGCAATCAGCATACCCCTTGAGCGACCAGAGTCCCTGCGTCCACTCGTAGGGCGCGGCGACCGAAACGACCTTGGCGAGGTCCATTCCGGAGAGCCCCGGGAAAGCGCGCGCCTGGGCCAACGCTTCGAGCGCTTTCGCGTCGCCGTTATCAGCGCCCTCGCCCGCCAGAATGCAGCCTGCCTGCGCGCCTTTTTCGCGCAGGATGCGCGTGAGTTTGCGCGTGTCGATGCCGGCGATCGCGACGATGCCGTGGTGCTTCAGATACTCGGGGAGCGTCTGCTGCAGGCGCCAGCTCTCGGCGCGCAGCGGCAGGTCGCGAATGACAAGGCCGGCGGCGAAATTGGCGCGCGATTCGAAGTCCTCGTCGTTGCAGCCGGTGTTGCCGATATGCGGGTAGGTCAGCGTGACGATCTGCCGGCAGTACGAAGGGTCGGTCAGGATCTCCTGGTAACCCGTCATCGCCGTATTGAAGACGACCTCGCCGCTGCACGATCCGGGCGCGCCGATCGAATAGCCGCGAAAGAGCGTGCCGTCGGCGAGCGCAAGCAGTGCGGGCGGGAAAGCGGGAAGCAAGGACACGAGGACTCCTGATTTTCGCGGCGTCTGCCGTGCGATCGGCGCTGCGACCGGGCAGAGCACCAGCTTAGATATGCAAAAGCGGGAGGAGCGTAGGGCTCTCCCGCTTAAAGACTTGAAAACACGGCCATGATACCCGAAGGCCGCAAGCTCGGCAATTCGCGGCCCGGCGCGGCCAGCCTGCCCCGCCAGCGCGCCTCAAGCCTCAGCGAGTTCAGGCGGCTTCGGTTTCGCTCTTGACGAAGCGCTCCATTTCGGGCTTCAGGCGCTTCATCTCGGCTTCGAGCGAGACCGCGAGCTGCTCGCAGCGCTCCCAGTCGACGCTCTCCGCCGTCTTCGCCGCGTGCTCGAGGTCGAGCGCGATGCGCCGCGCCGCTTCGCCGTGGAAAATCGCCACGAGGCTCTTGATCGTATGCGCGTCCATGCACAGCTGCGCAGCGTTCCTGCCATCGACGTCGGCGCGAATTCGCGAAAGATGCTGGTCCCACTCGGAGACGAGCATCGCCGCCATCGTTTGCAGCAGGTTGCGGTCGCCAAGGTCGCGCATGGCAGCGCCGAGGTCGAGGCAGGTGTCGGCAGGATCCTCGCTCGCGGCACCGGGCAGCGGCCGGGAAGTCGTGCCGGCGGCGCCGAGGCCGCGGTCGATCGCCGCGTAGAGCTCGTCGGGCTTGATCGGCTTCGAGACGTAGTCGTTCATTCCGGCCTGCAGGCAACGTTCGCGGTCGCCGTCCATGGCGTTGGCCGTCATCGCGATGATGTAGACGGGACGAAACTCCTGCGAGATGACCCAGCTTCGGCGCATTTCCCGCGAGCGGATCGATTCGGTCGCCTCCAGGCCGTCCATCACCGGCATCTGCATGTCCATGAAGATCAGGTCGAACTCGCTGTTCTCGAAGCAATCGACGGCCTCGGCGCCGTTGTTGGCGAGGGTGACGACGCAGCCGCGGTTCTTCAGGAGCCGCACCGCGAGCTCCTGGTTGACCGGATTGTCCTCGACCAGGAGGACCTTGAGCTTGTCCCGGGGAAGCTCGGCGCGGCTCTCGAGCTCAAAGGGATCGAGCATCGCGATCGGCTCGCCCTTGCGCATCGCGGCAAGCTTCAGCGCTTCGACGAGGTCTTCGGGCGCGATCGGCTTGACGAGGTGGGCATGCACGCCGAGGTCGCGCAAGTGCTGGAGATTCTGCCTTTGCTGCTCGGTCGTCATCAGCATGATGAGCTTTTCGCTGCGATCGGCGCCCTGCCACGATTCGGCGAGCGCGAGGCCGCCGGGTTCGGGCATCTTGAGTTCAGCGAGGACGAAGTCGTAGGCAAAACCCAGCGCGCGCGCCTTCTCGATCGCCTCGACCGCCTGCACCGGGTCGGCGATGGCCGCGCCCTGCACGCCGGCCTGCGCGAGGAAGCCGATCAGCTGCTCGGCGACGGCCGGGTTCTTTTCGATGACGAGCGCACGCTGGCCCGCGAACTGGCCTTCCGCGGGCGCTACGGTATTGACGGCGTCGACGCCGAAGCGGCCGGAGAAGAAGAAAGTCGATCCTTCGCCCTCGACGCTCTCGAGCCAGATGCGCCCGCCCATCATCTGCACGAGGTGCGTGCAGATCGTCAGCCCCAGGCCGGTGCCGCCAAAGCGCCGCGTCGTCGAATCGTCGGCCTGCGCGAAGGCTTCGAAAATCATGCTCTGGCGCGAGGCCGGGATGCCGATGCCGGTATCGCGGACAGCAAAGCGCAGCGCCACCGACGAGATCGATCTCTCCTCGACGCTGACCTCGACCGCGATGTCGCCCTCCTCGGTGAATTTGACCGCGTTGCCCATCAGATTGGTGATCACCTGACGCACGCGCGTCGGATCGCCAATGATGCGGGCGGGGACATCGGGCGCGAGCGTCACGGTGACTTCGATCCCCTTCTTGTGCGCCGTCACCGCTTGCGCACGCACCGCTTCGTAGACGAGGTTGGAGACCGCGAACGGAATTTCCTCAAAGCGCAGCTTGCCGGCCTCGATCTTCGAAAAATCGAGGATGTCGTTGACGATCGCGAGCAGCGTTTCGGCCGACGATTTGGCGGTGCGCAGATAATGCCGCTGCTCGGCGTCGAGCTGCGTATCGAGCGCAAGTTCGGTCATGCCGATGATGCCGTTCATCGGCGTGCGGATTTCGTGGCTCATATTGGCCATGAAATAGCTGCGCGCACGATTGGCCGCCTCGGCGGCGTCCTTGGCCGACAGCGCCTCGGCCGCCGTCTGCCGGAAGTCGGTGACGTCGCGCTGCAGGAGCAGGAGGCGCGTCGGCTCGTCGGCAGCGTCGCGCGCGACCACCGAGCCCTTGACGAAGATCCACTTCCATTTGCCGCGCCGCGTCTTCAGGCGGCACTCCGCCTGGAAGGAATGCGTGCGGCCGGAAAGATGCGCGCTGATCGCCGCGTCGAGAAGCTGCAGGTCTTCGGCGAGGACGAGGCCGCGCCAGGTCGCGATCGTATCGTCGAGGTCGCGATCGGCGTAGCCGAGCAGCGCTTTCCACTGCTTGCCCGAATCGATCCTGCCGCTTTTCAGGTTCCAGTCGGAAAAAGCGTCGCCCGAAAGCCCGGACTGCACCTGCTGCAGGCTCGAATACTGCATGACCAGGTGGTCGGCAAAAGCGAGGACTTGCGGAATCCCGCTTGCCAGGCGCGGATGCGCGCCGGCTGCCGCAGCGAGCAGCGCCGCGAGCGCCGCTTCACCGTCGCCGCCGTCGGCGCCGAAGAGCTCATGCAGCTTGGCCGAGAGCAGCCGGGATTTCATTGGCCTTGAGCGCGAACGCGTCAGCGCAGGCCAAGCACGTCTTGCATGTCGAACAGGCCGCTTTGCTTGCCCGCGAGAAAGCGCGCTGCGCGCAGGCTGCCGCGCGCATAAGGCATGCGGCTGCCGGCCTTGTGGCTGATCTCGACGCGCTCGCCGATGCCGCAATACATCACCGTATGGTCACCGACGATGTCACCGCCGCGCACCGTCGCAAAACCGATCGTCGCGCCGTCGCGTTCGCCGGTGACGCCTTCGCGCCCGTAGATTGCACATTCGTCGAGATCGCGGCCGAGCGCTTTCGCGACGACTTCGCCCATGCGCAGCGCCGTTCCCGATGGCGCGTCGATCTTGTGGCGGTGGTGCGCCTCGACGATCTCGACGTCGTAACCCTCGCTGAGGATGCGCGAGGCGGTATCGAGGAGCTTGAAAACGACGTTGACGCCGACGCTCATATTGGGCGCGAAAACGACCGGAATTTCGCTTGCCGCGTCGGCCACCGCCTGCTTGCCGGCGTCGTCGAAACCCGTCGTCCCGATGACGATGCCAACCTTGTGGCGTCGGCAATGCGCAAGATGCTCGAGCGTTCCTTGCGGGCGCGTGAAGTCGATCAGGCAGTCGGCGGCCCGGATCCCGGCTTCGACGTCGTCGCTGACGGGAAGGCCGCAAGGCAGGCCGACCAGCTCGCCCGCATCCTTGCCAATCGCCGCGACGCCGGGCTGGTCGATCGCCGCCACCAGCTTCGCCGCGCCGTCGCGCAGCACCGTTTCGATCAGCATGCGGCCCATGCGCCCGCTGGCGCCGACGATTGCAATCCTGATTTGATCCATTTTAAAAACCCATGCTTTCCAGCAATCTGCCGAAAAATCCGCGCTCTTTTTCAGGCGGCGCGACGGTTCCCTCGGGCACCGAACCCAGGTCGATCTCGCTGCTGCGGTTCTGCGTCGCCGCCGCGAAGTCGGCGGCCTCGGCCGCCGCGACGTCGCCGGCAACGCGAACGAGCTTGTCACTGGCGTCGAAGAAGACCGAGAACTTTCTCGTCTCGACTTCGCCGGTACTGCCCTTCTGCAGGCGATACACGTAGTCCCAGCGGTTCGCGTGGAACATGTCCATGAGCACCGGCGTGCCGAGAATGAAGCGCACCTGATCCTTCGAGAGCCCGGGCTTTAACTGCACGACCATTTCCTGCGTGAGGACGTTGCCCTGCTGCACGTCGATCTTGTATTCCTTGACGATGCGCGGGACCGACGTGCACGCGACGAGGAGAGCGGTCGCCAGCGCCACTGTGGCAAGCTTGAACAGATTCATGCGTGCGGATCTTGATAAATGAATGGAAAGGCGCGCCGAAGTTTTCATCGCAAAGCGTCGAAACAGACTGGAAGCGGGACTGGCAATGCGATCTCGGTTCTGCCGCCATGATTTGCGGTATATCATAACCGAAAAGCGCCTTCGGATTTATTCACTCACCCCTCCCGACCATGAGCAAGTCAGCCGATCTTCAGAGCATTGGACTCAAAGCCACTTACCCGCGGCTCAAGATACTCGACCTCTTCGAAAACGCGGGCGTGCGCCATCTCACCGCCGAGGACGTGTATCGCCAGCTCATCGAGGAGAAGATCGACATCGCGCTCGCGACCGTCTATCGCGTCCTCACCCAGTTCGAACAGGCGGGGCTGCTTGAGCGCCATCATTTCGAATCCGGCAAGTCGGTCTTCGAAATCAAGGCCGGCCAGCATCACGACCACCTCGTCTGCGTCAATTGCGGCCGCGTCGAAGAGTTCTACGACGAGGAAATCGAGCGCCGGCAGAAAAAGATCGCGAAGGAACGCGGCTTCGTCATCCAGGAGCACGCGCTCTACCTCTACGGCGTCTGCTCGAAGGCCGACTGCAACTGCGAGCGGCGAAAAGGGCAGTAGGACACCAAGACCATTAACCACAGAGGCACAGAGACACAGAGAACTGCAAGAAAAGGTTTGCTCTGCGTCTCTGTGCCTCGGTGGTGAAGGGTTTTAGTCGGATCAGGAAATGCCGCGCATTTCCCGGGCGTGCGGGCGCTTGATTGGCTTGGGCGCCAAAAGCCAAGATCATTTACCACAGAGGCACAGAGACACAGAGAACTGCAAGAAAGGTTTTCTCTGTGTCTCTGTGCCTCGGTGGTGAAGGGTTTTAGTCGGATCAGGAAACGCCGAGCATTTCCCGGGCATGCCGGCGAGTGATCGGGGTGATCTCGACGCCGCCGAGCATGCGCGCGACTTCTTCAATGCGGCCGTCGCGATCGAGGACGAGGACGCGGCTGCGCAGCTCGCCGCCCTCGGCGCTTTTCACCACCTGCCATTGCCAGTTCGCCTGCGCGGCGACCTGCGGCAAGTGCGTCACGCAAAGCACCTGGCGCTCGCCGCCGAGCTCGCGCAGCAGGCGGCCGACGACCTCGGCGACGCCGCCGCCGATGCCGACGTCGACTTCGTCGAAAATCAGCGTCGGCACGCTCGCCGCCTGGCTGGTGACGACCTGGATCGCCAGGCTGATGCGCGAGAGTTCGCCGCCGGAGGCGACCTTGGCGAGCGCGCGCGGCTCGCTGTCGGAAAGACCGGCGATGCGAAATTCGACGCGTTCAAGACCTTCGGCAGCGCCGCCCTCGATCGGCAGCAGCGCCGCTTCAAAGCGGCCGCCGAAAAGCGCGAGCTGCTGCATGACGCGGCTCACTTCAAGCGAGAGCGCCTTGGCCGCCGCGACACGGCGCGCCGAGAGTCGCGCGGCCGCCTCGGCGTAAACCTTGCCGGCGCCAGCCACACGCTTTTCGAGCGCGGCGATGTCCGCCGCTTCGGCAAGCACCGCCAGGCGTTGCTGCAAGCGCGCCAAGAGCGCTGGCAATTCGTCCGGGCTCGTGCGGTACTTGCGCGCGCAGGCGAGCACGGCTTCGATGCGGCGCTCGGCCTCGGCGAGCCGCTGCGGATCGAGATCGAGGCGATCGGCGTAACGGCGCAGCGCGGAAACCGCTTCGGCAAGCTCGGTCTGCGCCGACTGCACGAGTTCGGCGACGCCCTCGAGCGCAGGATCGTACTCGGCAAGCTCACCGAGCGTCCCCGCGACCTTGTCGACCTGTGCTTCGCAAGCCGCGTCGCCCTCGGCGAGAATGTCGAGCGCAAGCCGCGCGCCCTCGAGCAGGCTGGCGGCGTGCGCGAGACGCTTGTGTTCGACGTTGAGCGCTTCCCATGCGTCGGCCGAAAAAGCCAGCGCCTCGAGCTCGCGTAGCTGCCACTCGAGCTCTTCGCGTTCGGCCGCAAGCGTCGCTGCGCCCCTGGCGGCGCTCTCGAGCTGCGTCTTCGCCTGCCGCCAGGCGTGCCAGGCGCTGGCCACCTCGGCGACGAGTTCGCTCAGGCGCGCGTGCGAATCGAGAAGGTCGCGCTGCGCGTCGGCGCGCAGCAGCGACTGGTGCGCGTGCTGGCCGTGAATATCGACAAGCGCTTCGGCGACTTCCCGCAACTGCTGCAAGGTCACCGGCGAACCGTTGAGATAGGCGCGCGAACGTCCGCCGGCATCGACGACGCGGCGCAGCAGGAGGCCTTCGCCTTCGCCTTCGTCATGGCCGATGTCGTGATCGGAGAGCCATTGCCGTGCCGCCGGCGCGTCGGCGAGGTCGAATTCGGCCGCGACTTCGGCGCGTTCGCAGCCGGCGCGGATGAGGCCGCTGTCGGCGCGTTCGCCGAGCGCGAAAGCCAGCGCATCGACGAGGATCGACTTGCCGGCGCCGGTCTCGCCGGTGAGCGTCCCGAAGCCCTTGCCGAAGTCGAGTTCGAGCCGATCGACGAGGACAAAATCGCTGATGTTCAGGCGGCAGAGCATTCTCGGTATCCTCGCCGGGGGAAGGCCCTAGTAAACCTTGGGCTGTTCGCTCCAGTGCAGCTTTTGCCGCAACATCGCAAAATAGCTGTAACCGGGCGGATGGAGGAGCCGGATCGAGAAGACCGAACGACGGATGCGCACGGCGTCGCCGGGCTTGAGATCGACGGTCACCTGCCCGTCGAAGTGCACGCGCGAATCGGTCGCATGGACGATGCGCACCTCGATTTCGCTGCGGTCGCCAACGAGGATCGGACGGTTCGTCAGCGAATGCGGACAGAGCGGAACGAGGGCGATGGCCGAGACCTCGGGATGCACGATCGGCCCGTTGGCCGAGAGCGAGTAGGCCGTCGAGCCGGTCGGCGTCGAGGCGATGAGACCGTCCGAACGCAGGTTGTAAATGAATTCGCCGCCGATGAAAAGTTCGAACTCGATCAGCCGGCCGATCGCGCCCTTGTCGACGACGACCTCGTTGAGCGCGAGGCTGCCGCCAATGACCTGGCCGTCGCGCAGGATCTCGCCCTCGAGCAGCAGGCGGTCCTCGCTCGTGAATTTGCCGGCGAGAAGATCGTCGATGCACGCGAGCATGTCGCTGCGCGCGATGTCGGTCATGAAGCCGAGGCGACCCTGATTGACGCCGACGAGCGGCACCCGGCAACGTGCAAGCTGGCGCGCCGCGTTGAGCAGCGTGCCGTCGCCGCCGAGGACGATGGCGAGGTCTGCCTGCTCGCCGATCGCGGCGAAATCGCCAACGCTCCAGTTCCTGTTCGCCGCGCCGTCGAAGATGCTCGCGGTCATCGCTTCGACGATCACCGCGATGCCATGCCCATGGAGCTTGTCGGCGAGCAGCAGGAGCGACTCGGCGATCTCGCGGCTATGGTATTTGCCGATCAGCGCCACCGTGCGCGGGACGGCCGGCTGCGGGGGCGGCGAGGAGGACGGGACGCTTGTCATGGGGCGAATTAAACCACAATTTTCCGGGCTTACGACGCAGCGGGCCCCGCGCCTGGTGCAATTGCACTATCCTTGCGCAAACTTTTGTAGAATTCCTACGCGGCATGGGCGGCAGGCCGGGCACGATGCGATGTCCAATGCGATGTCCACGCGACTGCCCTGCCGCTCGTTAAGGGATGTGCAGCTACTGACAGGTTAACCGATGCTTGACGAACGCGCCCGAACGCTCCTCAAAACGCTGATCGAACGCTATGTCGCCGACGGCCAGCCGGTCGGCTCGCGCGCT
>CAZALA010000150.1:0-453 GCA_964485725.1 uncultured Propionivibrio sp.
CGGGTCGACCTACCAGACCGTGATGGGACTCATCGATTCCGGTGAAGACGCGCTCGCCTACTGTCCGCAGTCCGATTACGCGGCCAACGTCGAGCTTGCCGAAGCGCTCGCGCCGGCGGCAGCGCGCGCGGTGGCCGCGCAGGCGATGCTGAAAGTGGCAACGCCGGGCAAGACCAGGTGCGAAGACGTCGCCGCCTTTCTCGACTTGCCGATCACGCAGATGGTCAAGGCGATCGCCGTCATGCGCGAGCTTCCCGAAGAGGATCCGGCGCGCTTTGCGCTGCTGCTCTTGCGCGGCGACCACGACCTCAACGAAGTCAAGGCACAGAAACTCATCGGCGACTTCCGCTTCGCGCGCGACGACGAAATCGAGCTCGCGCTCGGCTGCAAGCCGGGCTACATCGGTCCGGTGACTGCCAGCGGCACCGACAGTGCGATCGCCAGCGACACCGC
>CAZALA010000150.1:463-5288 GCA_964485725.1 uncultured Propionivibrio sp.
GCGTCGCCGTGATGAGCGACTTCGTCTGCGGCGCCAACGAAGCCGGTTACCACCTGACGGGCGTCAATTTCGGCCGCGACCTGCCCGAGCCCGCCGCCGTCGCCGACTTGCGCAACGTCGTCGCCGGCGATCCTTCGCCCGACGGCAAGGGCAGGCTCGAGCTCTGCCGCGGCATCGAGGTCGGCCACATCTTCCAGCTGCGCACAAAATATGCCGAAGCGCTAAAATGCAGCTTCCTCGACGAAAAAGGCCAGAGTCAGGTGATGGAAATGGGCTGCTACGGCATCGGCGTCTCGCGCATCGTTGGCGCCGCGATCGAACAGAACCACGACGAGCGCGGCATCATTTTCCCGGCGGCGATCGCTCCCTTTGAAGTCGCGATCGTGCCCATGGGCTACACCAAGAGCGAAGCCGTCAAGGCCGCCGCCGACGCGTTGTACGCGGAGCTTGCGGAGGCCGGCGTCGAAGTCCTGCTCGACGATCGCAACGAACGTCCCGGCGTCATGTTCGCGGAAGCCGAACTGATCGGGATCCCGCACCGCATCGTCGTCGGCGAGCGCGGTCTTGCCAAGGGCGAACTCGAGTATCAGGGGCGCACCGACGCGTCGGCGCAGATGCTTGCGCGCGCGGCGATCGTAGACTTCGTGCGAGCGAGGCTGTGCGCCGCCTAGCTCTCGCGCTGGCGCTGCTGCTGCCCTTCGCCGCGCAGGCGGGGGCGCAGAAGTACGAAGCGCTGTCCGACAGCGTCCGGGCGATCCTGTCGCGCGCGATTTCCGACCAGGCGCCCGAGCGCAGTTCCTTCCGCGACGCGATGGACGCGGTCGACTGGCTCGCCGAAATGTCGGGCCGGCTCGAAAAGCGCATCGCCGACCGCGAGTCGCGGCACGATTTTTTGCGCTCGGTGCATTATGAGGCGACGCGCGCCGGTCTCGATCCGCAACTCGTTCTCGGGCTGATCCAGGTCGAAAGCGGCTTCAAGAAATACTCGGTTTCAAAAGCCGGTGCGCGCGGCCTGATGCAGGTGATGCCCTTCTGGGTGGCGACGATTGGCCGCGCCGAGGACAACCTCTTCCATCTGCGCACCAATCTGCGCTACGGCTGCACGATCCTGCGCTATTACCTCGACCTCGAGCAGGGTGATCTTTATCGCGCGCTCGGCCGCTACAACGGCAGCCTCGGCCAACCCGAATATCCGAACATGGTGCGCGCCGCCTGGAACAAGCACTGGGTCTACGAGCGCCCGAAAGTCGCCGCACGTTAGGGCCGGCTGCGCTTGCTCATGCGGCCCTGACCGACGAAGATCTCGCCTTGAAGCGGGCATAGGGTGCAATAAGCGAAGCGCATTGCACCTCCAGCGCTATGCAAGGCGTCTTTGCAACGCCGTATCGCCAAGCGCAGCCGGCCCTTTCCCCTACCTCATTCCGGGGAGCATGCCCTTCATCCCCCTCATCAGCTTGGCCATCCCGCCTTTCGAGAACTGCTTCATCATCTTCTGCATCTGCTCGAACTGCTTGAGCAGCCGGTTGACTTCTTGCACCTGAACGCCGGCGCCGGTCGCGATGCGGCGCTTGCGCGAAGCCTTGAGCAGTTCGGGCTTGCTGCGCTCGGCCGGGGTCATCGAGTTGATGATGCCTTCGATGCGCGCGACCGTCTTTTCCTCTCCGCCCGCGGGCATCTGGCTCGCGGCCTGCGCGAACTGCGCCGGCAGCTTGTCCATCATCGAAGAAATGCCGCCCATCTTGCGCATCTGCCCGATCTGCTCCTTGAAGTCGTTGAGGTCGAAGCTTTTTCCCGACTTGAGCTTCTTGGCAAACTCGACGGCTTTCTGTTCATCGATTCCCTTCTTCGCTTCCTCGATCAGCGACAGCACGTCGCCCATGCCGAGGATGCGCGAAGCCATGCGCTCGGGGTGGAAGGGCTCGAGTCCGGTAAGCTTTTCGCCGACGCCCGCGAACTTGATCGGGCGGCCGGTGATGTGCCGCACCGAGAGCGCGGCGCCGCCGCGCGCGTCGCCGTCGAGCTTGGTGAGGACGATGCCGGTTAGCGGCAAGGCGTCGCTGAAGGCCTTCGCCGTGTTGATCGCGTCCTGGCCGAGCATCGCATCGACGACGAAGAGCGTTTCGATCGGCTTGATCGCGGCGTGCAGATCGGCGATCTCCTGCATCATCTGCGCGTCGATCGACAGGCGGCCGGCGGTATCGACGAGGAGAATGTCGTGGTAATGCCTTTTCGCCCAATCGACGGCGCTGCGCGCGATGTCGACCGGTTTTTCGCTCGTCGTCGAGGCGAAGAAATCGACTTCGGCCTGCGCGGCGACGGTCTTCAACTGCTCGATCGCCGCCGGGCGATAGACGTCGCAGGAAACGACGAGGACTTTCTTCTTCTGTTTTTCGCGCAGGAACTTCGCGAGCTTGCCCACCGTCGTCGTCTTGCCGGCGCCCTGCAGGCCCGCCATCAGGATCACCGCCGGCGGCTGCGTCGCCAGGTTGAGCGCGCTGTGCTCGGCGCCCATGAGCGAAGTGAGTTCGCGGTGCACGACGCCGATCAGGGCCTGCCCGGGGCTGAGCGAACCGATGACCTCTTCGCCGACGGCTTTTTCCCTGACTGCGGCGATGAAGGCCTTCACCGCCGGCAGCGCGACGTCGGCTTCGAGGAGCGCCAGGCGCACTTCGCGCAGAGCCTCGGCGATATTCTCTTCAGTCAGTCGCGCTTCTCCGCGCAGCGACTTCATGACGCGCGCCAGGCGCTGGGTGAGGTTGTCGAGCATTTGGCTTGGGCCTTGGGTTAAAATTCAAAAATGTCGGATATTCTACTGCACCGCGCGCCTCTGCTTGCCGCCGGCGTGCTTTACGCCTTCCTCGGCTGGCATTTCTGGCGAACGCGCTGGCAGCCGCTGCGCCGCGGCAGTGAAGTCACCGACGAAGCGCTTGCCATGCAGCCATGGGAGCGCATCGCGATCCTTCTCGCGCTCATCCTTCAGGGGATCGCGCTCTACGAGGGGCTTTTCGGCGCCGGCGGCATGCGTTTTTCGTTCAGCTTCGCCGCCGCCCTGATGCTCTGGCTCGCGGTCCTCATTTACTGGCTTGAGAGTTTCCGCTCGCGCATGGACGGGCTGCAGCCGATGGTGTTGCCGCTTGCCGCTGCCTGTGCCATCCTGCCGCTCGTGTTCCCGCAGGTGCGCGTAATCGATTACGCCAGCGCCTGGGGCTTCAAGCTGCACTTTCTCACCGCGATGCTCGCCTACAGCCTGTTTACGCTCTCGGCGCTGCACGCGGTGTTCATGGGTTTCGTCGAACGCCAGTTGCGCCACCGCCAGTTCAACGCCGGGCTGGCGCACCTGCCGCCGCTGCTGACGATGGAAGCGCTGCTCTTTCGCATGATCGCGATCGGCTTCGTGCTGCTCACCGGCGCGCTCGCGAGCGGGGTTCTTTTCTCGGAAGCGATTTTCGGCAAAGCGATGGCCTTCGATCACAAGTCGCTCTTCGCTTTCGCTTCCTGGGCCATTTTCGCGGCCCTGCTCTTCGGCCGCCGCGCCTACGGCTGGCGCGGCCGCATCGCGCTGCGCTGGACGATCGCAGGCTTTGTCGCCTTGCTCCTTGCCTACATTGGCAGCCGTTTTGTTTCCGAAGTGTTGCTCGGGCGCCTGTAGCCGGCGACGGCGCGGCCTCGCGCCCACGATCTCGTCTTTACAAACGATCCGAGTCAATGCATCATCGATCTGACATACCGCCGCCAAGGGCGCGGATGTGTGCCGCTTAAAACTTTGATAGCGAGAATGGCAGCCAATCCACAACAATCCACCCTGAACGGTCTTGCGCGCGCACTGGTCCAGGCTGGCCGGATCAAGGAAGCCGAGGCCGAGATGTTGCTCTCGCAGGCGGCTGCCACCAAAACCTCTTTCATCGAACAGGTGGTTGCCGCGCGGAAAGCGACCACCAGCGAAATCGCGCGTTTCGCCGCCGATACCTTCGGCTACCCCCTGCTCGACCTTGGGGCCTTCGACGAAGCCCATATCGTCAGCAACGCCATCGACCGCAAGCTCATTGCCTCGCACCGCGTCGTGCCGCTGCACAAGAGAGGCAACCGGCTCGCCATCGCGATTGCCGATCCGACGAATCTGCGCGCGCTCGACGAGATCCGCTTCCAGACCGGAATGGCCGTCGACCCCGTCATCGTCGACGACGCCAAGCTGACGCCGCTCGTCAACCGCTATTCGGAATCGGCCGGCGAAGTCCTCAAGAACCTCACCAACGAGGAAATCAACCTCGAATTTACCGACGACGACGCGCCCGACAAGATCGACGAGCAGGCCGCACTCGACGTCGACGACGCGCCGGTCGTCCGCTTCATCCAGAAGATGATGCTTGATGCGATCAACGAAGGCGCCTCCGACATCCACTTCGAGCCCTACGAAAAGAAGTACCGCATCCGTTTCCGCACCGACGGCATCCTGCGCGAGATCGCCGCGCCGCCGCTCGTCATCAAGGAAAAGATCGCTTCGCGGATCAAAGTCATTTCGCGCCTCAACATCGCCGAGAAGCGCGTGCCACAGGATGGCCGCATGCGCCTCGTGCTGTCGAAAAGCCGGGCGGTCGATTTTCGCGTCAGCACGTTGCCGACGATGTACGGCGAAAAGATCGTCCTGCGCATCCTCGACCCGAGCAGCGCGACGATGGGCATCGAGGCGCTCGGCTACGAACCCGATCAGCAGGCCGTGCTGCTCGACGCGATCTCGCGCCCCTACGGCATGGTGCTCGTCACCGGTCCGACCGGCTCGGGCAAGACCGTCTCGCTCTACACCTGCCTCAACATCCTCAACAAGCCC
>CAZALA010000150.1:5298-8902 GCA_964485725.1 uncultured Propionivibrio sp.
CCCCGGCCGAAATTCCGCTGCCCGGCATCAACCTGGTCAATATCGACGACCGCCAGGGGCTGACTTTCCCGGTCGCGCTCAAGGCTTTCCTGCGTCAGGACCCCGACATCATCATGGTCGGCGAAATCCGCGACCTCGAAACCGCGGAGATTTCGATAAAGGCTGCGCAAACCGGACATATGGTATTATCCACTTTGCATACAAACGACGCGCCCTCGACGCTGACTCGTCTGATGAACATGGGGATACCGACTTTCAACATCGCTTCGAGCGTTCTCCTGATCACAGCCCAGCGCCTGGTGCGCCGGCTGTGCAACTGCAAGAAGCCGCTTGACACGCCGCGTGCCGCGCTCTTGAATGCAGGCTTTGCCGAAGGCGATCTCGACGGCAGCTGGACGCTTTATGGTCCGGGCGAATGCGAGCGCTGCAAGGGGACGGGCTACAAGGGCCGGGTCGGGCTGTATCAGGTGATGCCGGTGACTGAAGAGATCCAGCGCCTGATCATGTGCAACGGCACTGAACTCGATATCGCCGCCCAGGCGCAGAAGGAAGGCGTCAATGATTTGCGCCAGTCGGGGCTGCTCAAGGTCAAGCGCGGGCTGACTTCGCTTGAAGAGGTGCTGGGCAGCACCAATATTTAGGAAAGTATCACCATGGCGACTGCGACCAAAACGATCAAACGCACTCCGGGGGTCAAGGAATCGGTTTTCCTGTGGGTCGGCAAGAACAAGGCGGGGAAGGTCGTTCGCGGCGAGCAGCGCGCCACCAGTGAAGCCGTCGTCAACGCGACGCTGCGGCGTCAGGGCGTGCTCGTCACCAAGGTCTCGAAGCAGCGCCTCGGGCGCGGCGGCAAGGTCACCGAGAAAGACATCGCGCTGTTCACGCGGCAGCTCGCGACGATGATGAAGGCCGGCGTGCCGCTGCTGCAGACTTTCGATATCGTCGGCCGCGGCCACGACAACCCGGCGGTCGGCAAGCTCCTGCTCGACATCAAGTCCGACGTCGAGACCGGCAGTTCGCTCTCGCAGGCTTTCCGCAAATTCCCGCTTTACTTCGATCAGCTCTACTGCAACCTGATCGCCGCCGGCGAACAGGCCGGCATCCTCGAGACCCTGCTCGACCGCCTCGCGACCTACAAGGAAAAAATGATCGCGATCAAGTCGAAGATCAAGGCCGCGCTGTTCTACCCGGTGACGATCCTGATCGTCGCGTTCATCATTACCGCGGTGATCATGATTTTCGTCATCCCGGCGTTCAAGGAAGTGTTCAAGAGCTTCGGCGCCGACCTGCCGGCGCCGACGCTGATGGTCATCGGCATGTCCGATTTCTTCATCGCTTACTGGTGGGCGATCTTCGGCGGCCTCTTCGGCGGCATCTTCGCCTTCTTCTATTTCTGGAAGCGCTCGGAGGCGATGCAGATCGCTTTCGACCGGCTCTTCCTGCGCATTCCGCTGTTCGGACCGATCATCCGCAAGGCGGTGATCGCGCGCTGGACAAGGACGCTCGCGACCATGTTCTCGGCCGGCGTGCCGCTCGTCGAATCGCTCGATTCGGTCGGCGGCGCGGCCGGCAACTACGTGTACAAGGCCGGCACCAAGCTCATCCAGAACGAAGTGAGCACCGGAACGAGCCTGACTTCGGCGATGCAGAACAGCGAACTTTTCCCGAACATGGTGAACCAGATGGTCGCCATCGGCGAAGAGTCGGGCGCGCTCGACTCGATGCTCGGCAAGGTCGCCGACTTCTTCGAGCAGGAAGTCGATGACGCCGTCGAAGCGCTCTCGTCGCTGATGGAGCCGATCATCATGGTCGTCCTCGGCGTTCTCATCGGCGGCATGGTGATCGCGATGTATCTGCCGATCTTCAAGCTCGGCGCCGTCGTCGGATGATCGCGGAGGGACTTCCCGCGTTTGCAGCACTCGCCGACCCCGCCGTTTTTCCGTTTGCCTGCGGCCTCATCGGGCTCATTGTCGGCAGCTTCATCAATGTCGTCGTGCACCGCCTGCCGATCATGCTCGAGCGCGACTGGGAGGGACAATGCGCCGCGCTGCGCGGCGAGGACGCGCCGCAGCACGAAGCGCTCTCGCTCGTTACGCCGCGCTCGCGTTGTCCGCAATGCGCGCATCCGATCTCGGCGCTGGAGAACGTTCCGATCGTCAGCTGGGTCGCCCTGCGCGGCAAATGCTCGGCGTGCCAGGCCGCCATTTCACCGCGCTATCCGCTGATCGAAGCCTTGAGCGGCGTGCTTTGCGCGGCCGTCGGCGCGCACTTCGGCTTTGGCGCAATGGCGGGCGGCGCGCTGCTGCTCGTCTGGAGCCTGATCGCGCTTGCCTTCATCGACTTCGACACGCAGCTTCTTCCCGATTCGATCACGCTGCCGCTCATCTGGCTTGGCCTCTTCTTCAACCTGTTTGGCGTGTATACCGACCTTAACTCGGCGGTGATCGGCGCGATCGCAGGCTATCTTGCGCTGTGGTCGGTGTACTGGGCGTTCAAGCTCGCCACCGGCAAGGAAGGCATGGGCTACGGCGACTTCAAGCTCCTCGCCGCCCTCGGCGCCTGGCTCGGCTGGCAGATCCTGCCGCTGACGATCCTCCTCTCATCGCTCGTCGGCGCGCTCGTCGGCGTCGTGCTGATCGTGCTCGCGCGCCACGGGCGCAACGTCCCGATGCCCTTCGGCCCCTATCTTGCCGCGGCCGGACTGATCGCGCTGTTCTGGGGAAAGCCGCTCACGCAAAGCTATCTGCGCCTGATTTAATCGCGTGTAAACAGGGCTCTCGCGCCTTACCCGGCTTGCATCGCAAGCGCGGAACCCCCGCCCCTTCAGGTATAATGCCGCTCTTTGACGTTCAAGGGTCTGAAGATGCCGATCTACGCTTATCGCTGCGATTCCTGCGGTTTCGGGAAGGATCATCTGCAAAAGCTCAGCGATCCGCTGCTCGTCCTTTGTCCCGAATGCGGCGCGGAAAGCTACCGCAAGCAGCTCACCGCGGCCGGTTTCCAGCTCAAGGGCAAGGGCTGGTACGCGACCGACTTCAAGGGCGGCGACAAGCCGGCCGAAGCGCCCAAGCCCGAAGTTCCCGCTGCATGCCAGGGCTGCGCCGGAGCGACGACGTGCGCCGGCAGCTGATCAAGCGTTATTTCGTCACCGGCCTCCTGATCTGGGTGCCGCTCGCGATCACCGTCTGGGTATTGCTCCTGATCGCCGGCGCGGCTGACCGCTCGCTGCTGCTGCTGCCCGAATCGGTGCGCCCGCGCGGCCTTTTCGGCTTCGACATTCCGGGTGCCGGCGTCGTCCTGACGCTGCTCATCATTTTCGCCACCGGCCTTTTGACCGCGAACTTCATCGGCCAGCGCCTCGTCAGCTGGTGGGAACGACTGCTCACCAGCATCCCGGTCGTCAACTCGATCTACAACAGCGTCAAACAGGTCTCCGACACGCTCTTCTCGAGTTCGGGAAACGCGTTTCGCAAAGCGCTCCTGATCGAGTACCCGCGCCGCGGCAGCTGGACGATCGCCTTCCTCACCGGCAAACCCGGTGGCGATGTCGTCAACCACCCGCCCGGCCATTTCGTCAGCGTCTACGTGCCGACCACCCCCAATC
>CAZALA010000151.1:0-8813 GCA_964485725.1 uncultured Propionivibrio sp.
GGGATTTTCGGCGAGCGCCTGTTCGATTCGTCGTTCGAGCGCCGGCGCGCATTGCTCGAGCGGCAGACGCCAGTCGTAGGGGCAGCGCAGCACGGTGTGCGTGCCGGCAAGGTATTCGGCGAGGTCGCCGTAGAAGCGGTCGAAGAGGTCCTCGGCGGCGATATTGGCGGCCTGCGGGTCGGCGAGCCGCTCGAGCCGGCCGAGGATTAGCGCGCCCAGGTCAAACCAGATGCGGCGGCCGCTGCCCGGCTCGTCGGGATTCTTGCGGTCGATCTCGATGTGCGTTCCCATGATGCCGGGAATCAGGATCGCGACCGGGCGCGGGCCCATTGCAGCGCCCCCGAGCCCGCGCTGCACGATGCGCGCTTCGCGCTCGCGCCACGGGATGGGCGCGCCGCCATCGAGCGGCAGGAAGCGCGCGGCGAACTGTTCTTCGTCCTGCGTCAGAAAGACGTTCAGGCCCTCGCGCGTCGCCGGATTGACGAAGTAGCGAAAGTGCGTGACCGTCGCGTTGCGGTCGTAGAGGTAGCGCGCGCCGGGACGGAAAGCGAGGCCGGCGTACATCGAGTCGGTGTCGACGACGAGGTCGTTGTCGTTCTCGTCGAACAGCCGCCAGTCGCAGAAAAGGTTGGCGATGCGCCGGCGCAGGTTGGACAGGCCCAGCCCCTCGAATTCGGTGTCGCCGGCGATCACCGCCATCGCGATGCCGTCGCGGCGATGCGTGCCGGGGTCGGCGAGGAAGGCGGCGAGCGGCGAATCGATGCGCATCGCGGCGATGCCGGGGACGAGGCGCGGGTCGATGCGGCGGCCGGCGATCTCGAGCACCAGCCGCTTGACGACGCCAAGGCTGCTGGAGGCCCCAGCGCCGACGACTTCGCCGGCGACCGGCCCGCCGAGCGCGGTCGCGGCGACGCCGACGAGCGCACCGCCGCCCCATTGCAGCAGGTTCAGGAAGTCGGAGAGCGCCGCGTCGAGGTTCTCCGAGAGAAAGCGCGTGCCGCGTGCCGGGCAGGCGACGCGCAGGTAACGTTCGACGCGGATCTTGCCGGCGGCAAGCGCCTCGCGGATCGCGCGCAGGCGATCGCGTTCTTCCGCTGCTTCGCGCTCGAGCCCGGCGACGTCCTGCGCGCCGGCAGTGTCGATCGTGTAGGCGGCGATCGCGCGCTCGTCGACCTGGCCGAGGCACAAGAGATCGCCGACGAGGCCGCCGCGCGAATGGGTGAGCAGCGAAACGCGCGCGCCGGCGGGCAAGGCCGCGATCAGCGCAGCGGCGTTCTCGGCCGGGCTCTCGGAAAAAGTCCGGTGCTCGTAACCGAAGATGCCGCCCGGAAAGCGCGCCGAGAGCGCCGTCCACGTGGCTTCATCGCCGCGCAGGTCGGAAAAGCTGCCGAGTGTGTAGGAACCGGTGCCGTGGATCAGCACCAGCATCGGCTTGCCGGCCGCCGCCGCGGCAAGGCGCGGGTCGCCCGGCGCGCAGCGGTCGCTGGCGGCGATCAGCCGGTCGTGCCAGCGGTAGAGCCCGGGGCGGCCGGCGAGGCGCGATTCGATTTTCGCCAGCAGCGCTTTCGTCGCCAGCAGCGAACCCCAGGCGTAGGCGCTCTCTTCGACTTTGTCGCCGAGCTTTTCCTTGGCCCGGCGCAGCGCCTCCCTGGCGGCTTCTTCGAACAGCCCGTCGGCGGGCAGCCTGAGGACGGAAGCGGTTTTCCAGACGAGGTCGGCGATGCCGCGCGTGCGCAGGTTGGCGTCCTGCAATCCGCCGAGGTCGGCTTCGCCGCCGGCGACGGCTTCAGGGTGCAGCTCGGCGATCGCCTCGGCGAGCGCATCGGAGCGAATGAAGAGCGTGCTGCCGTCTTCGGCCTCGAGCGCGAGCAGTTCCGGTTCGGCGAGTTTTTCCGGCGGTGCGGGCGGCGCGCCGCGCGCTGTCGTCCCGAGCGCGTAGATGCCTTCGACGCTGACCCCGGCGAGCAGCGGATCGACCCGCGTCTCGCCGGCGCGCGTCGCCGCGGCGAGCAGCGTCGGCAGGGGTAAGTGGCTGCCTGCGTGTACCGCGGCAGGGGTCAGGCGCAGCGTTGAAGCGGCGGTTTTGCGCATGGTCGTTTCCCTGAACGTTTGCCTTCTCTGAACCTGAAGAGCGCAGCGGGCGCGCTGCCCTTCCACGCGGTATCGTCGACCTCAGTCGAAGACGCGTGCGCGCCGGGCGCTCGCCGAGCCGAGAATCTGCGGATCCTGCGGCAGCCTGGTCGAGGGCAGGTAGCTGCGGATGGCCGTGAACCATTCTTCGTAACTCGCCGGCTTGCTCTCGCGCAGGCTCTTCAGCGCGTAGTAGGTGAAGGCGCCGTTCGGCCGGCCGCGAAAGCGCGTGTCCCAGGAGAACTGGCTGTCGAGGCAGCCGGCGAGCAGGAGGTCGCAGCCGCTGCGGCGCAGGCCTCCGACAAGATGGCGCGGCCGCAAGCTTGCTGCCGGCAACTCGGCCGTTCGCATCCAGGAGGCGAGCGGCATGAAGCGGGCACGCGGCTGCTCGGCGTCGACATCGTCTTCGTTGCCGCGCGTCACCGACCCCGAGTGGCAGCTGTCCGAGACGAGCAGGATGCGCACGCCGGCGCCGCGTGCGGCGAAGACCTTCCTGATCTCGTCGTCGAGCAAGGGTCCCTTGCCGTCGATGTCGTAAGGGCACAGGCCCTCGTCGCGGCCGTCGGGCTCGTCGCCCGAGCTGTCCGGCACCCAGGTGCCGTGGCCGGAATAGGTGATGACGAGCGTGTCGCCCGAGGCCGCGGCGGCGATCAGCGCGCGCATCGCCTGCGTCATCGCCGCCTGCGTCGCCTCGGCGTCGAGCATTTGCGTGACGGCAAAGCCGCGTGCCGACAACTCGGCGGCCCAGTCGTTGGCGTCGTTGACGCAGCCGGCGAGGTCGTTTTGCGTGCCGGGATAGTTGTTGATACCGATACACAGGGCTTTCTTGCTCACGATTTTCTCCTTGTTCAAAGCACCGCTTTGAGCATCAGGGCGGCGCCGCACTGTTTGCTGACGGCTTCCGGGTCGAAATGGCCGTCGGCGACGAACTTGCCTTTCTCATACAGGTTGGAATAACTCCACAGGTAGGGGCTGGCGAGACCACGGCGGCGGTAACCCATGCCGTTGTAGCGCTCGAACAGGTACAACATGTGCGCCGGCCGCCAGTCGGTGATCTCGTGGTAGCCCTTGTAGATCAGCGCATCGCGCGCGCTCTGGCTCCAGGTGAAAGGCGGCTCCCCGCTCGTCGGCCGGCCCTTCGGGATCTGCACGGTGCAGGCCTTGAGCGGGTCGCCGTTGTGCAGATGGCAGGCGAAATTGAAGCCGCATTCCATGCCGTGCGTGATGCCGATGAAGGTCCAGGGGATGGCGAGCTCGGCGCCGACCTGCGCGTACGCGGCACGGCCCGCTTCGAGCCGCTTGCGATAGTAGGCGACTTCGCCTTCGCGACCGGGGCGCACGGCGCAGGCCGCAAACCACGCTTCGTACTCGCCCGCAAGCGCGGTGAAATCCGTGCTCGTGAGCGGACTCTTGAGGCCGGCCGGCAAGTCCGGCGTCAGGCCGCGCGCGCGGGCGGGGCCGCGCTTTGCCGGCCGACTGGGCGAGGCCTCGGCTTCGCCGTCCGCCGGCGCCAGCGCGTCCTGTCGGTGCAGGCTCGCCGAGAGGGCGCAAAGGCCGTCGAAGTGCTCTTCGAGCGCCGCGAGATAGCCGTCGAAGGGGCCGTGCCGGATCGCGGCGACCGCCTCTTCGAGCGTCGTGATCGCGTCGGCGAGCGCGTTGGCGGTGTGCAGCAGGTCGGCTTTGTCGAGCGCGTCCTGCAGCGCGCTCAGCCGCCGCACGAGTCTGTGCAGGGTTTTCGCCTCGCTTTCGTCGCCGCTGCTCGCCCGGCGCAGGCGCAGGCTGTTGGCGGCGCGGCCGATCTCGTATTGCAACTGGGCGGCGGGGTTCATTGGTCTTCCCTCCTTGACCGTGTTGCAATTCCGAAGAGCTTCGCGCTGTCGATGACGGCGACTTCGCCGCCGTAACGTTTGACCGTCTCGATCATGTCGGCGGTGCCGCCGACGCCGTCACCGAGGCCGCCGTTCCACAGGGCGAGCAGCGAGAGCTTGTCGGCGCCTTGCGCGAGCGCCGTGGCGACCTGCCAGTGGTTGTTGCGCGCATAAGGGTCGGCGCCGGGCGGCGGCGGTCCGAGTTCGGCCGGCTGGACATGGACACGCGTAAGCGGGTCGGCCTTGACCGCGTGATAGCGATCGACCCAGGCCTTGCCGGCAAAGGCGACCGAGGCGCGCAGGAATTCGTCTTCGGCAAACTGCAAATGCAGATCGACGCGGCAACCGCGCGCCAGCGCGGCTTCGGCGAAGAGCAGGTCGCCGCCGCAGGCGCCGCCGCAGATCGCCAAGGCCTTGTCGTCGGCGCCAAACTCGTCGAGCGCCGCGGCGATCGCCGCCGCGGCGACGCCCGTCTTCTCCGGTGGGAAGCGTGGCGGACGCCGGTCGGGCGCGTCGACCATGTGGCCGCTGAAGAGGATCACCTGGTCCGCGCGCGGCGATGAACGGGAACCGAAGCGGGCCTTATTCATCGCCTTGCGTCCGCGTTAGCAGCCGATGACGCGAAACTCGACGCGGCGGTCGAGCGCGTCGCTGGCGTCGTCGCGGCCGCTGCCGACCATCATCTGCCGCGAACCCATGCCGTTCGCGATGAGGCGCTGCGCGAGCGGCGGCGAGATGTTTTGCAGCCGCGTCCTGACGTATTCGGCGCGCAGCAGCGAGAGGCGCTCGTTCAAGGGTTCGGGGCCGGTGGCGCTGGTATGGCCGGAAATCTCGAGGCAGGAGCCGCGATTTGCCGTGCGCTCGGCGATCGTCTTCAGCCACACCGGGTAAGCGGCGCTCAGACGCGAGTCGCTGACGAAGGCCGTCGCGCCCGGCCGGAACAGGAACTTGACGGCCAGGCGGCGCTGCTCGATGCCGTAATCGACGATTTCGCGGAACGCCGCTTGAGCCTCACGCTCGCGACCGAGTTTCCAGTTGGCGAGGTAGATCCCGTTGAGGACGCGGAACTGCCGGCCTGCCGGCGTCACCAGCGCGCTGGTGTAGATCTCGAGCGAATCGCGGTAGCGGCCGGCGTCATATGCGTCGATCGCTTCGGCGACGAGCGCAGCGGCGACGATGCGGTCGAGGTAGAGCGGGTTGATCGGGTCGCCGGCCTTGGTGCCCTGGCAGGTCTTGATATAGCCCTCGGTCGCCGGGTCCTCGGACCAGGCCGGCGCGTCGCGGAAGAAGGCGAGCGGCGTCGGATCGACGCCGGCCGGGCGGGCGAAGGAAAGACCCTTGCCGACGAGTTTGCCGCTCTTCAGGTCGGCGAGCGCCAGGCAGATGCGGTAGGCTTCGCGCGCGCCGGTCGTCTGGCGTTGCGCGTTGACGCCGGTGAAAGTGCCGATCAGCACGAGCGGGCTCTTGGCGACGCTCGCCGCGGAGAACTTTTCCACCGCAAATTGCGGATAGCGCTCGCGCATCAAGCTGGCGAGCCGCAGGCCCATTGCCTGCGTCGCCGCCGTCTGCGCGCCGGTCATGCCGTCGATCAGGGGGTCGATGACCACTGTGTAGCGTTGCTGCGCTCGCGCGGCGTCGGCCGGCAGCTGCGCGTTGCCGAAGAGCGCCGTCGCGGCGCTCAGCACGGCATCGTCGTAAGCGAGCAGCGGCGGCGGAGCGGGCGGAGCGGCGGGTGCGGGGCTCGCGGTCGAGGCAATCGGCGCAGGGGCTGCGGCGATCGTCGGCGCCTTGAGCTCGGCGCAGGCCGCTGCAAGAAGAATCGTCAGCCCTAGCGCAGAGAAAACGCGTCGGCGCGAGCGGCGCGAGTCGGGGATGCAGGCCATCATCGACACTCCTTGCGGTAAGCGCTTTGTGCTTCCTCGGAAAGCGTTTCGCCGAGCTGGATGCGCGCCAGCCAGTCGCTGCAGCGCGCGTTGACAGCTGGCTTCGTTCGCGCTGCCGGGCGCGTTGCGGGCGCGGTCCTCGGCACCGCCGGCGGAACGGCGAGCGGGTCGGCGGCCGCGCTGGCTTGTCTCGGGGGTATCTCGGTCGGTGCAGGCGCCTCGCGCGACGGCGGGCTGGGCGTCGGGGCGGGCAGCGCAGGCCGGCTCGCCGTCGGGACTGCGAGCGAAGACGGGCGCAGTGCGAGATAGGCGCCGCCGGCCACTAGCAGCAGCGCGCCGGCCAGCGCCCCGACCTGTATCGTCCGCGAACCCGGCAGCGCAGCCAGGCCGGCGCCTTGCGCAGCAGCGTGCCTGGTCGGGTCAGTCGCGACACTCTCGGGGCCCGTCTGCCCAGCGGCGGGCGAGCCCGGCGTGGAGTTGACTGGTTTGCCGAGGAAGCGCTCGAGATCGGTGAGCAGGAGTCGCATGGCCTCGAACTCCGCCGTGCCGTCCCAGCCGCTCAGGTCGGCGGCCTGGAGTTCGCGAAATCCGGCCGGCGGGCGAACCGCTTCGAGCAGCACCGGGAAAAGCTTTCCCTGGCGGCGGCCTTCGCTCGCCTCCTCATGGACCCATTCGCTGACAATCGAACGCGAGGACCACAGGACGACCATGCAGCGCATGCCCTCGAGCGCGCTTTCGAGGACGCTGCGCCAGGTTTCGCCGGCCGGAATGCGGCGGTCCCACCAGACGCTCCAGCCGTGCGCCTCGAGCAGCGTCGCGATGCGCCGCGCGAGTTCGCGATCCTTCTCCGTATAGCTGACGAAGATGTCGATCATGCCCCTCCCGCCAATCAGGCCAGCGAAGCGGCGCGCCCTGATCCCTGCAGAATTGGTCTGGTCTCGGGAGAGGCGCGTGTTCCGGGGGTTTCGACAACAGCGAGCGCTAATTAATTCCGTTGCCGTGCAAATGCCAATGGCATTATTGCGGCTGCATGGCGGGGCTTGCGCAAGCCAGTGCGGCGTCTTTTCAGTTCGGGCTCTGTTGCTGGCTGAGGCAGGTGACGCACAGCATCGGCCATTGCTGGGCCCATTGCGCCATCGGCTGGCGCGTAAAACCGCTCTTCACGTATTGCTGCCAGCGGCCGATGACAAAGCACAGCAAGACGTTGGCGAGCGCCGCGAAATCGGCGTCGGCGGCAAGTTGCTCCTGCGTCGCGGCGACGCGCAGCGCCTGCTTGAGCGCCGCTTCAATCTTGTCCTGCAGTTGATTGATGCGTGCCTGCAGTCGCTCGTTCTCGTTGACGAGGGCGTCGCCGATCAGGACCTTGGTCATGCCGCGATTGCGCTGCGCGAAGTTAAGGAGCAGGGCGAGCATGTGCTCGACCTGCTGCAGGCCCTGCGCCTCTTCGGCCGAGATCTGGTTGATGACGCTAAAGAGGCTGTTCTCGATGAACTCGATCAGGCCTTCGAACATCTGCGCCTTGCTCGCGAAGTGGCGGTAGAGCGCCGCCTCCGAACAGTCAAGTCGCGCCGCAAGCGCCGCCGTCGTGATCTTCTCGCCTTTTGGATCCTCGAGCATCGACGCCAGCACCTGCAGGATCTGCAGCTTCTTCTCTCCCGGCTTCGCCATTGTTATTGCCCCCGTTTGTATTATTAGGCAAGCTGATTATAGCCGTCCGAGGCGCCGCGGCAAGTCGAGCAGCGAGGCGATCTTGACGTCGGCGTAAGGCGAGCGGCGTGTGCTGGCGCTTACCCACACGGTCTTCATGCCGAGGCGCTTGGCGGTCTTCAGGTTCCCGAGGGTGTCCTCGACCATGATGCAGGCGCGCGGATCGAGCGCCTCGCCGCGCAGCACGCGCAGAAAACCGGCGGGCGAGGGCTTGGGCCTGAAGCGCAGCTTCTCGACCGAATAGACCGCGTCGAAACAGCGCTCGATGCGCGCGAGCGCCAGGACCTTCTCGGTGTAATGGCGCGGCGCGTTCGAGAAAATGATTTTTCGTCCGGGCAGGCGGCGGAGCAGCGCCGCAAGGCCGGGTTCGACGACGAGCATCGCCGCGAGGTCGGGGAAGTCGTGCGTCGCCTTGAGGAAATGCCGCGGGTCGACGTCGTGGTGGCGGATCAGCCCGAGCAGCGTCGCGCCGTAGCGCTGCCAGTAGTGCTGGCGCAGGCGCGTCGCCGCAGCCTCGTCGATGCCGAGTGCGGCACCGATGTAGGCGGTCATCGTGCGGTTGATGTGCGGAAAGATATGCGCGCTGGCGTTGTGCAGCGTGTTGTCGAGGTCGAACAGCCAGGTGCGCGGAGCGCACGGTGAGGAGAGAGGAGTGAGGAGTGAGGAGTGATCCACTGGCTCGGTTTTACTCCTCACTCCTCACTCCCGACTCCTCACTGTTTCAATGCGACTTGATCAGCGTGCCGACGCCAGTGCTCGTCAGGATCTCGAGCAGCAGCGCGTGCTCGACGCGACCATCGATGATGTGCACGCTCTTCACGCCGTTGCGCGCGGCCTCGAGCGCCGAGCCGATCTTCGGCAGCATGCCGCCGGAGAGCGTGCCGTCGGCGACCATCTCGTCGATCTGTTTGGGCGTGATGCCGGTGAGGAGCTTGCCGGCCTCGTCGAGGACGCCCGCCGTGTTCGTGAGCATGACGAGCTTCTCGGCTTTCAGGACTTCGGCGATCTTGCCGGCGACGACGTCGGCGTTGATGTTGAAGGTCTCGCCGTCCTTGCCGACGCCGATCGGCGCAATCACCGGGATGAAGCCGCCGGCTTCGAGGTGGCCGATCAGCGCCGGGTCGATCTGCGTGATGTCGCCGACCTGGCCGACGTCGATGAGATCGCCCGGATGCTCCTTGTTCGGGAGCATCAGCTGTTTGGCGCGAATGAAGTTGCCGTCCTT
>CAZALA010000152.1:0-8694 GCA_964485725.1 uncultured Propionivibrio sp.
GACAAGGCCTTGGCGATCATCATGCGACGCTTCATGCCGCCCGAGAGCGTCATGATGCGGTTGTCTTTCTTGTCCCAGAGCGAGAGGTCGCGCAAGACTTTTTCGATGAAGGCCGGGTTGGCCTTTCTGCCGAACAGGCCGCGGCTGAACGAGACCGTTGCCCACACCGATTCGAAGGCGTCGGTCGTGAGCTCTTGGGGCACGAGGCCGATCAGCTCGCGCGCTGCGCGGTAGTCGTCAATGATGTCGTGGCAATCGACGCGGACGGTACCCGCGCTGGGCCGGACGATGCCGCAGATCGTGCTGATCAGCGTCGTCTTGCCGGCGCCGTTCGGACCGAGCAAGGCGAAAATCTCGCCCTGCCTGATTTCGAGATCGACCGATTTGAGCGCACAAAAGCCCGAGGCGTAGGTCTTCGACAGCTTTTCGACGGCAATGATCGGCGACATGGACGGTGGCGAGCCTAGGGCGGGCAGCGTGGAAAGGATGGAAATAAGGAAATACGGCCGCAGGTTTTTCGTAAAGTGTGCTGGCTTCGCGGCGCGGCAAGGCCGCTGCTGCAATCGGCACGCTGCAAGCCACCACGCTGGCGCCTTCATCGGCGTCGCAGTTTCTGACATTATCGCGGAAAGCTTGGTTCAGGCGTGAACGCCGCAGCCCGAAGAAGGACTGCGGAACGAAAAGGGCGTGCAGGCAGCCGGCCGCCGCACGCACTTCCTGCGACATACGGGCCGGGTTTTAGCTCTCCAGCGTCGCCTCGAGCGTGATCTTGGCGTTGAGCACCTTGGACACCGGGCATCCCGCCTTCGCTGCGTTGGCCGCCTCCTCGAAGGCCTGGCCTGTCGCGCCGGGGACTTTCGCAACAAGATTAAGGTGCACCGCGGTGATCGCGAAACCGTCGCCGACCTTCTCCAGCGTGACCTCGGCGCTCGTCCGGATGCTCTCCGCCGTAAGTCCCGCCTCGCCGAGCTGGGCCGAGAGCGCCATGCTGAAGCAGCCGGCGTGGGCAGCGGCGATCAGTTCTTCGGGATTGGTGCCGGGCCCGCTTTCGAAACGCGCCTGGAAGCCGTATTGCGCGTCGGAGAGAATCCCGCTCTGCGTGGAAATCGTCCCTTTGCCGTCCTTGAGTCCGCCCTGCCAGTGGGCCGATGCGCTGCGTTTCATGACTGGGCTCCCTGAAAACGAATCGACGCTGCCTATCATGAAACGATCAGAATCGCGCTCCGTGCGCTGTCGCACAGAAGGGGGCGGCCTGGCGTTCACAATGACGGGCGGGAGGGATCATGCTCAATACATCGGTCGTCGCGGCCATCACCAATCCAGGCGAAGTCATCTATTGGCTGGTCTTCCTCGTCGCGCTCGCGGCAGTGACCGCCTGGGCGTTTGGCCGCAAGCGCAAGCGGCGTTTCGAGGAAGACGCGAAGATTCCGTTTGAGGAGTAAGCCCGGCCACCGACCGCGAAAGCCGGGCGCCGGGCGCCGGGGGCTGGGCGGCCGGCGGTCAGTTGTCGTCTGCGATTCCGCCGGTTTCGCTCTTGCTGCGCCGGCGCGCAGCGTAACGCGTCATCAGCGGCGTTACCGAGATGCCGTGGACGATGATCGAGGCGGCGACGGCAGCGAGCGTGAGCGCGGTGATTTTGACCGCGACCGGCTCTGGCAGGCCTTGGTCGATCGCGAACAGGAGATAATAAATCGAGCCGATGCCGCGGATGCCGAACCAGGCAATCAGCACGCGGTGTTCGGAAGTCACCAGGCTGCCGGCGCCGGCGAGCCCCAGCCAGACGGCGAGCGGCCTGATGACGAGAAAGAGGAGCGGCAGGAACCAGTAGATTTGCTGGTCGAGGTACGTGTAGGCGAGCATCGCACCGACCATCAGAACAATCGCAAGTTCGGCGATCCTTTCGAGCTGTTCGTTGAAACCGCGTACGGCTTCCATCATGTACGCGCCGGCGAGCTCCGGATGAGTGGCGACCGCGAGGTGGGCTTCCTTGTCCTGCAAACCGGCCGGGCCCGGATTGGGCACCTCGCGCGGGCGCGCACGGCCGCGAATCTGCTGCACGGCGAAACCCGCGGCGAAGACTGCGAGAAAGGTCGACGCCCTCGCAAAGCTCGCACAGCCATAAGCGAGTGCGACAAGTCCCATGGCAAGGAATTCGTCGAGGCCGACGGCCTCCTGATGACGCGTGCGCAGATAGACGACGAGCTTGCCGATCGCCGTGCCGAGCGCGCCGCCGATCAACAGGCCGCCGAGCAGCATCCAGCCGACGTCGAGGAGGAGCCAGCGCATGCCGGCTTCGCCGAGATCATGCGCACCGAGGAGACCCAGGCCGAGCACGACGAATGGGAAAGCCGCGCCGTCGTTGAGCGCGCCCTCGCCTGACAGGGCAAATCGCAGGCGGTCGCGGTCGCCCGGTTCTTCGACCTGGACGTCGGCCGCGAGCACGGGATCGGTTGGCGCGAGAATGCCGCCAAGCAGGATCGCGGCGCCCAGTGGCAGGCCCATGCCAAAGACGCCGACGATGGCGACGAGGCCGACGGTGAGCGCCATCGACAGGAAGGCGAGCCTTAGCGGTACCCGCCAACGGCTGCTCGAGAGCGGCGGGCCGAGCTTGAGGCCGATCGAGAAGAGCGAAACGAGCACCGCAATTTCCGACGCCACCGCGAGCACGTGCGGTATGCGCAAGGGGTCGGGTGCGAGCAGGCCGGCGCCGAGCGGCCCCAGCGCGCAACCGACAGCGAGGTAGAGCATCGAGGCGTTCGCGGGCAGGCGCTTGATCAGACTGCCCGAGAGCGCGGTCAGGATCAGCAAGGCGCCGACAATCAGCGCCCAGGAGGCGATGGGCTGGTTCAAGGCGCGCGATCAGAGCCCGGCGCGCAAGGCCGGGGCACTGGGCTGAACGGTACCCGGGACGCGCAGCAGCAAGGGCTGTCTTTTAATTGCCCTGCGGCATCGTCTGCAGCAGATCGGCGAGTTCGTCAGCGTGTTCCTCTTCGACCGCCAGGATGGATTCGAACAATCTGCGCGTCGTCGGGTCCCCGTCGCCCAGATACTCGATAAGGCCGCGATAGCTGTCGATTGCGATGCGCTCGGCGACCAGATCTTCCTTGATCATGTCGTTCAGCGTCGTGCCCTCGATGTATTCGCTGTGGCTGCGTTCGAGCATGCGCGCCGGGGAGAAATCGGGTTCGCCACCGAGTTGCACGATGCGCTCGGCGATCTGATCGGCGTGCGCCTGTTCCTCGTTGGAATGCGCGAGGAACTCGTCGGCAACGGCGGCCGAATGGATGCCACGCGCCATGAAGTAATGGCGGCGATAGCGCAGCACGCAAACGATTTCGGTCGCCATGGCGTCGTTGAGAAGCTCGAGCACGCGCTCGCGATCGGCACCGTAGCCTGGCGTCACTGCGCCTTGTTCAATGTTCTGGCGCGAACGCTGACGCAGGGTGGCGATGTCGATCAAGGGATTCTGTGGTGTCATGTCGGCCTCGGTGGAAGAGTGGCAGCGGGCATTCGCGCTGGGGAGGAAACCCGATCGAGAGCATGGTGGGCTGCGCGTGTCGCGTCGGTACGCTGACTCACATATCGGCGCGACGGCGGCTTGAGTCTCCGAAGAACGGGCTTTGATCCAGGCGGTACACTCGGGGAAACGGAGCAAAAAAAAGCCCCCGCATCATCGGGGGGCCAATCCCGCCAGTGCGGGAGTGAGGAGTTCTGCGAATCAAATTCTCAGATCGTCGGAATACGGTTCGGTTCCGTAGTACGAATGAATCTGGTTGGCCCAGGTCGGGTCGGCCATGTCGGGCCAGTCGTCCTTGTCGAAACCAGGCGCGTCTTTGAGGTCTTCCTTGTCGACGTCAAGGACAAAGCGCTTGTTCTCGGTGTCGAGTTTCAATGCCTGCCACGGCACCGCGAAGAGCTTCTCGCCCATGCCCAGAAAACCGCCGAAGGAGAGTACCGCATAAGCGACGCGGCCGCTGCGCATGTCGAGCATGATTTCCTTGATGTCGCCCAAATCCTCTTCCTTGCCGTTATAGACGTCGTTTCCGGTCAAGGTGTTGGCGCCCATGAGGTCCGGTCCCGGGCCCTGCTTCGTGCCCGCATGCCGCTTGTAAATGCCGTAGGTGTCGCGTTCAACATAATTCATATCGCTCTCCAAAAAAAGTGAAACGACCGCAGCCTGCGGGTACGGCCAGACGCGAGGCGTGCAAGCTGCATCGCAATCCAGCAGTCGGTAGTTGCATCGTGGCGGTCGCTATGCTTGCGGTCTGTGCAGATTCGCACATATCGTTTCGGTCGCTATGTCAGCGGGCTTGCCGCGTCGTTCACGAGAAGGGCAAACGGGAAGTGCGCGAAGAGGACGTCGAGCTTGAGCTCTCCCCCTTCGCCGGCCCGGGGGAGAAGCTCGCCGCTGACGACGTTGCGCCATCCGCCGGGCGCGCCGGCAAGTTCGGGCGTAGCGAGTCGAGTGTCATGCCACTGCGTCTTTTGCATTTCCGCGGCGCCGCCCTGCAACTTCGCGAGCAGCCGCGGCGCGACCGAGATCACGCAGCGGCCCTCGAAAACGCGGGCAAAGGCGATCACGTGTTCGGCGTAGCGACCCTGCGCCTGCAGGGGCAGGTAGCCGCCGCGGCGAAAAAGCTCGGGATCGGCGCGGCGCAAGGCAAGCGCGCACGATGTGAGATGGAGCTTGGCGCGGCCGTCCTCTATGCTCGCGATCCATTCGGCAAGACGTGGCGGCCAGGCGGAGCTAGCCGACGCGCGCAGTTCGCGGACTTCGCCGAGCAGGCGGCGGCGCTCTGCGTAGTCGACCGGCCGCCGATTGTCCGGATCGACGAGGTCGAATTGAAAGAGCTCGCTGCCCTGATAGAAGTCGGGTACGCCTGGCGCAGTCAACCGCAGCAGGGTTTGCGCGAGCGCATTGACGAGGCCGAAGCGCGCCAGCCGGCGAGTGGCGACGATGAAATCGGCAAGAAAGAGATTTTTCTCGCCGGGCGCGAGCACGGCTTCGACGAAGCCAGTGAGCGCCGCTTCATAAGCTTCATTGACCTTGGTCCAGCTGGTCTCCTGCTTGGCTTCACGCGCCGCCTTGCGCATGTAGGCGACGATGCGCTCGCGGTAAGCCGCCAGGCCTTCGGCGTCGAGATCACCAGATTCGCCAGCCGCCGACGCGCCGCCGCTCGCGGTCAGCGGCCAGCTGCCGACGAGCGTCTGGTAGAGGAGATATTCGTCGTTGGCCGAAGGCGCGGGACGCTCGTCGACGATGCGCTTCTTGCTGCGGTTGATGCGCCGCCAGCGACGCAGCGAGAGGCGCCACGCCGCCGGGATTTCCGAGAGGACATTGATGCGCGCGCGAACGTCCTCGGAGCGCTTGCTGTCGTGCGTCGACCCGGCGAGCAGCGCGTTGGGCCAGCGCTCGGCGCGCGCCTTTGCCGCGGCATGGAAGGCGGCTAGCGTGACGCCGAAGCGGCGAGGATCGCCACCCACCTCGTTGAGCGAAGCGAGCCGGTAATAGCGATAGAAGGCCGTGTCCTCGAGCCCTTTGGCGGTCACCGGCGAAGTGTACTGCTGGAACTTCATCGCCAGCTCGATGACTCGCAGCTGCTCGGCGGCGCGCCCGGGCGCGCCGAAGCGCCCGGTGAGCACGGATTCGATGAAGTCAAGGACGCTGGCGTCGGCGGCGCGGTTGCGCCGGCGTGCGACGGCAACCGCCCACTCGATGTGCCGGCGGTCGTCGGCCGAAAGGCCGGCCGCGGAGAGGTAGCTGCGGTAGACCGGGAAAGACGCGACGACGTCGGAGAGGGCATCGCGCAAGCCATTGACGGTAAAGTCGCAGGTGTCGCGGTGGCTGGCGGCGAGGCGGGCGAAATGAGCGGCGAGGGTGCTCAGTTCGCCGGCGAGGAGGGAACGGATGACGAGCTTCTTGGCGACATACGCGACGTCGTCAAAGCTTTCCGAGACGCCGCTGAACTGCACATAGATCCGGCTCATGCGCGCCATTGCCTGCGCATCGACGAAAAGGCCGTTGACGAGATTGGCGAAGCGGTAGCCAGTGTCGCCGTGGATCGTCCAGTCGCGCGGCAGCTGTTCGTGTTCGGCGAGGATTTTTTCAATCACGAGGTACACGGGCAGGTGCGCGGGATCGGCGGCGAAAGCGCCGGCGCGACGGTGGCCTGCGAGGCGCGCCTGCAGCTTGCGGAAATAGCGCGCCGGATCGAAGAGGCCGTCGGCGTGGTCGATGCGCAAGCCCTCGATCTCGCCGCGCTCGAGCATTGCGAAGACCCTGCCGTGCACCGCCTCGAAAACCTCGGCGTTCTCCATGCGCAGGGCGGCGAGTTCATTGACGTCGAAAAAGCGGCGGTAGTTGATCTCGTCGGCGGCAACGCGCCAGTACGCGAGCCGGTAAGCCTGCGCGCGGATCAGGTAGTGCAGTGGGTCGAAGCTTGCAGCTTCGCCGGCGCTGCCGTTGAAGCGCTCGACGAGCTCGGCGAGGCGGCTTGCGACGAGCGGCGACGCCGCGCAGAGCTCGGCGAGGCTGCGCTGGCAGGTCGCCTTGTTGCGTTCGCGCTCGGCGCGCTTTACCGCCGAGTTCTGCGAACGTGAAGGCAGGCGCGAGAATTCGACCGCGAGCGCCTGCAGCGCCGATCTCGCGACCTGCGCTTCAAGCTCGACCGCGCCTGCGTCGCTCTCCAGCCGCTGCGTCAGGATGCGCCCGTAGGTCGCCGGGTCGATCGGCAGCCGATGCTCGAAATAGGCGAGGAAGAAGCGCCCGCTCTCGGGCTCGAACGCGAGCCGGATCTCGCCGCCGCAGAGCACCGTTCCGTAGTGATCGCCAAGCAGCGGCAGCAGGAGCTTGCCTTGCAGGCGCGGATTGGGCGGCTGCCAGTTGATGTCGAAAAAATCGGCGTAGGCCGAGGCGCGGCCGTTTTCGAGGACGTCGAGCCACCAAGCGTTGTCGGCGCCCATCACGCCCATGTGGTTGGGAACGAGGTCGAGGATCAGCCCCATGTCGTGGGCCCTGAGCGTCGCGACCAGACGCTGGAAATCTTCGTCCGAGCCGATTTCGGGATTGAGCGCCTGATGGTCGACGATGTCGTAGCCGTGGCGACTGCCCGGCCGCGCTTTCAGGAAGGGCGACGCGTAGCAGTGGCTGATGCCGAGCTCGGCAAGATAGGGAACGAGCGCCGCCGCGTCGGCAAAACCGAAGTCGCTGTTAAATTGCAACCGGTAGGTGGCGCGCGGGATGATCGCCTCGGCGCGCGCCGCGCCGGCCGGCGGCGTGCTTCGCGGCAGGCGGCGCGAGGCGCTCACGGCGGCGACTCGACGGCAGAGGGCGTCGGTTGTCCGATTGCCTGAAGCGCGGCGGTGGCTGTTTCCTGAGCGGCGGCAGCCGCAGCCTGCCCGCGCAGGAGATCGAGCGTACGGGGTCGCGGGTTGCGCACGAGGAGCAGGATGACAAGCGAACGCTCGACGAGCGGGTAGGCTTCCGCACCCTGGTAATAGCGTTTGCGCGTCTGATGGCCGGCGGCCGAAGCGGCCGTGTCGATCAGCGTTTGCCAGCGGCGCTTGCCGCCCCAGTCGGGCAGCGCAAAGCGCACCGTCTCGTGGCTCGCATTGACGAGGATGAGGAAGTTGTCATCGCTCAGGCGGTGGCCGCGCGGGTCGCGCTCGCAAAAACCGCTGCCGCCGAGAAAGAGGCCGAGCGAGCGCGTCGCAGGCTCGCGCCATTCCTTCTCGCCGATCTCGCCGCCGTGCGGCGCCAGCCAGGCGATGTCCTTGACCCGGCTGCCCTTGATGCGCTTGCCGATGAAGAAACCGCGATGCGCGAAGACCGGGTGGCGGCGGCGCAGGCGCACGAGCTGGCCGATGAAGTCGAAAAAGGCTTCCTGCTCGGCGTCGAGGCGCCAGTCGGTCCAGCTGATTTCGTTGTCCTGGCAATAGGCGTTGTTGTTGCCAAGCTGGGTGCCGCTGAAGGCGTCGGCGGCGAGCAGCATCGGCACGCCTTGCGAGAGCAGCAGGGTGGCGATGATGTTGCGCTTTTGCCGCGCGCGCAGCGCGAGCACCAGCGGATCCTTGCTCGGGCCCTCGGCGCCGCAGTTCCAGGAAAGGTTGCGGTCGGTGCCGTCGCGGTTGCCCTCGCCGTTGGCGTCGTTGTGCTTGCCGTTATAGCTGACGAGATCCTGCAGCGTGAAGCCGTCGTGCGCGGTCACGAAGTTGAGGCTGGCGTAGGGGCGTCGTCCGCTCGCGGCATAAAGGTCGCTCGAACCGGCGAGGCGGCAGGCCAGGTCGCCGACCTGGCCTTCGTCGCCTTTCCAGAAGCTGCGCACCGTATCGCGGTAGCGATCGTTCCACTCGGTCCAGCCGTGCGGGAAATTGCCGACCTGGTAACCGCCGTCGCCAAGGTCCCAGGGCTCGGCGATGAGCTTGACCTGCGAGAGCACCGGGTCCTGGCTGATGACGTCGAAGAAGGAGCCGTGGCGATCGACCGCGTGCGCTTCGCGCGCGAGCGTCGATGCGAGATCGAAGCGAAAGCCGTCGACGTGCATTTCCTGCACCCAGTAGCGCAGGCTGTCCATGATCAGCTGCAACACCCGCGGATGCTGGGTGTTGAGGCTGTTGCCGCAACCCGTGTAGTCGGTGTAATAGCGCGCCGTCTCCGGCAGCAGCCGGTAATACGCGGCGTTGTCGATACCGCGC
>CAZALA010000153.1:0-8649 GCA_964485725.1 uncultured Propionivibrio sp.
CCCGGCCGGGTTCAGACGATCGAGCTTCACGTTGCCTCCTTGGCTTCGGTGCGTTGTCGCGCCGTGCTCACAGCAGTTCCACCTCGTCGCCGATCGCGATCGCACCTGGCTCGACGACGTCGGCCGCGACGCCGAGCGAGTGGCCGGTCTCGTGCACGAGGGCGCGCAGCACAGTGCGGTCGCGGGCGAGTTCGGCTTGGGCGTGCACGATCATCGAGCAGCGTTGCATGCGACGTACCACGTCGATCACCAACCCACCGATGCGCACGCGGCGGCCGACCCAGTCGAACTCGGGGTGCGTGGCCGACGCGTCGCCGGTGTCGATCAGCAGGTTGGGTCGGTAGCGACGCACGTCGACACCTGCGTCGGGGAATCGCGCGGCCAGACCGTAGAGCGACGTGGTCGACAGCAGGTGCAGTTCGTACGCGTCGAAGTACGTACCGAACGGCGACACGTACTGGCGGAGATGTGCGCTGCGCTCGGGCGGGCTGGTGCTGCCCGGCAACGGCTCGTTGGGTTCCAGGCCGTACTGGCGCCGCACCTCGGCGAGGTCGATGACGTCGCGGCGCAGGTAGTGCGCAGTGTCCTCGGGGGCGACGCGTGGCCACAGGTTGCCCCACGTCTTCACGATGGTCGGCACAATTGACATCGTTTTTGGCGAGATTGACCGTTAAATGCTGACTCCCGACTCCCTGAAGAAGATCGATCGCGAGATCGCCAAGTATCCGCCCGAGCAGAAACAGTCGGCCGTCATGGCCGCGCTCGCCATCGCGCAGGAAGAGAAGGGCTGGCTCTCGCCCGAGGCGATCGAATTTGTCGCCAACTACCTTGCCATCGCGCCGGTCGCCGCTTTTGAAGTGGCGAGCTTCTATTCGATGTACGACCTGAAGCCCGTCGGCAAATACAAGCTCACCGTGTGCACCAACCTGCCTTGCGTGCTTTCCGGCGCCGTTCATGCCGGCGACTATCTGAAGGAAAAGCTTGGCATCGGCTACGGCGAGACGACGCCCGACGGCAGGATCACGCTCAAGCAGGGCGAATGCATGGGCGCCTGCGGCGACGCCCCGGTGATGCTCGTGAACAACCGGCGCATGTGCTCGAGCATGTTGCCCGAGCAAATCGACCAACTGCTCGCGGAGCTCGAATAATGGCGATCCTCGGTGCAATCCGTCCGCTTCTCACCGTCGGCCTCGACCAGACGAGCGACAAGGCCTGGCGCCTTGACGCCTACGTCGAGCGCGGCGGTTATTCGGCCCTGAAAAGAATCCTCGCGGAGAAAACCCCGCCCGAGCAGGTCACTGCGCTCGTCAAACAGTCGGGCTTGCGCGGCCGCGGCGGCGCCGGGTTCGTTACCGGCCTCAAATGGAGCTTCATGCCGAAAGCGGCCGGCGAGAAGTACGTCGTCTGCAATTCGGACGAAGGCGAGCCTGGCACCTTCAAGGACCGCGACATCCTGCTCTACAACCCGCACTCGGTGATCGAGGGAATGATCATCGCCGGTTACGCGATGGGCGCGACCGCGGGCTACAACTACATCCACGGCGAAATCTGGGAAGTCTACAAGCGCTTCGAGGAAGCGCTTGCCGAGGCGCGCGCCGCCGGTTTCATCGGCCGCAACATTGAGGGCGCCGGTTTTGACTTCGAACTCTTCGCGCATCACGGTTACGGCGCCTACATCTGCGGCGAAGAGACCGCGCTCCTTGAATCGATCGAAGGCAAGAAGGGCCAGCCGCGCTACAAGCCGCCTTTCCCGGCAAGCTTCGGTCTTTACGGCAAGCCGACGACGATCAACAACACCGAGACTTTCGCCGCCGTCCCCTACATCCTGAACATGGGCGCCGACGCCTATCTCGACATGGGCAAGGCCAATAACGGCGGGACCAAGCTGTTCTCCGTTTCGGGTCACGTCAACCGGCCCGGCAACTACGAAGTCCCGCTCGGAACGCCTTTTTCGACGCTGCTCGAAATGGCCGGCGGCATGCGCGGCGGGCGCAAGCTCAAGGCCTGCATCCCCGGCGGTTCGTCGTCCCCGGTCATCCCCGGCGAGATGATGATGGAGTGCACGATGGATTACGATTCGATCGCCAAAGCCGGCTCGATGCTCGGCTCGGGCGCCGTCATCGTGATGGACGAGACGACGTGCATGGTCAAATCGCTCGAACGCCTTTCCTTCTTCTATTACGAGGAATCCTGCGGCCAGTGCACGCCGTGCCGCGAGGGCACGCACTGGATGTACCAGATCATCCACCGCATCGAGAACGGCGAGGGCCGCGACGGCGACATCGAGCTGCTTTCGGGAATCACGCCGAACATCATGGGGCGCACGATCTGCGCGCTCGGCGACGCGGCGTCGATGCCGGTGCAAAGCTTCCTCAAGCACTTCCGCGACGAATTCGCTTACCACATTGAACACAAGAAATGCCTGGTCCCGCCGGAAGTACAGCGCGCGGGCAGCGGTTTCTTCAAGGCAACGGTCTAGGGTAGCCAGATGCTAGATATCGAAATCGACGGCAAAGCGACGCAGGTGCCGCCCGGCAGCACGATCATGGACGCTGCGCTGCGGGTGGGGGCGTATATCCCGCATTTCTGCTACCACAAGAAGCTCTCGATCGCCGCCAACTGCCGCATGTGCCTCGTCCAGGTGGAGAAAGCGCCGAAGCCGCTGCCCGCCTGCGCGACGCCGGTGACCAACGGCATGAAGGTGTTCACGCACTCCGAGCTTGCCGTCGCCGCGCAAAAAGGCGTGATGGAGTTCCTGCTCATCAACCACCCGCTCGATTGCCCGATCTGCGACCAGGGCGGCGAATGCCAGTTGCAGGACTTGTCGATGGGTTACGGCGGCGGCGCTTCGCGCTACCAGGAAGCCAAGCGCGTGATCTTCCCGAAGGAAGTCGGTCCGCTGATTTCGATGGCCGGAATGACGCGCTGCATCCATTGCACGCGCTGCGTTCGCTTCGGCCAGGAAGTTGCCGGCGTCATGGAACTTGGCATGGCCAACCGCAACATGCATTCGGAGATCGTGAGCTTCCTGGGCCGCAGCGTCGATTCCGAGCTCTCGGGCAACATGATCGACCTGTGCCCGGTCGGCGCGCTCACCTCCAAGCCTTTCCGCTTCTCGGCGCGCGCCTGGGAACTGTCGACGAGGAAATCGATCAGCCCGCACGACAGCCTCGGCTCGAACCTCTCCGTACAGATCAAGAACAGCCGCGTCATGCGCGTGCTGCCGCGCGAGAACGAAGCCATCAACGAATGCTGGCTCTCGGACAAGGACCGCTTTTCCTACCAGGGCCTCAACAGCGAAGGCAACGAAGGCCGCCTGCAAAAACCGCTGATTCGGGTCGACGGCAGCTTGCGCGAAGTCGAGTGGAACGTCGCGCTCGATTACGTCGCGCACGCCCTCAAAGACGTCGCCAAGACGCATGGCGGAGAAGCCATCGCAGCGCTCGCCTCGCCGCATGCGACGCTCGAAGAAATCTATCTGTTGCAAAAGCTGACGCGCGGCCTGGGTTCGGGCAACGTCGACTGCCGTCCGCGTCGCCGCGACTTTTCCGGCGACGGCAAGCGTGCCGGCGCGCCCTGGCTCGGCATGCAGCTCTCGGACGTCGGCAAGCTCGATGCCGCGCTCGTCGTCGGCAGCATCGTCCGGAAAGACCACCCGCTCTTCGCGCAGCGCCTGCGCCAGCTTGCCAAGAAGGGCGGCAAGGTGAGCGTCGTCTCCAGCACCGGCGACGATCCGCTGATCGCGCTGCACGCGCGTCTTGCGGTGGCGCCCGATGCGCTCGCGCTCGCGCTCGCCGGCATCGTCAAGGCGGTCGCGAAGAAGCAGAACGCGGCGCTGCCCGCGGCGTTCAAAGCGATCGAAGATAAGGAAGACAGCGCAGAGAGCATCGCCATCGCCGAGAGCCTGCTTGCGGGTGAAACTGGTGAAATGCGACGCGCGATCTTCCTCGGCAACCTTGCCGAGCACGGCGCCGATGCCGACCAGCTGCACGCGCTTGCCGCCGAGCTTGCGCGCCTGACCGGCGCGACGCTGGGCTTTCTTGGCGAAGCGGCCAACAGCGTCGGCGGCTACCTTGCCGGCGCGCTGCCGAGCGCCGAGAGCGGGCTCAACGCTTACGAGATGTTTGCGCAGCCGCGCAAGGCCTATCTCCTCCTCGCCGTCGAGCCCGAGCTCGACTGCCACAACCCGCAGCAGGCAATCGCCGCCTTGAAGGGCGCCGCGCTCGTCGTCATGCTGACGCCTTTCATGCACGCGCCGGCCACCGACTACGCCGACGTCGTGCTGCCGACCGCGCCCTTTACCGAGACCTCGGGGACCTTCGTCAATTGCGAAGGCCGCGTGCAGAGCTTCAAGGGCGTTTGCCGGCCGCTCGGCGACAGCCGTCCGGCGTGGAAAGTCCTGCGCGTCCTCGGCAATCTCGTCGATGTTGCGGGCTTTGACTACGACGCTTCCGAAGCCGTGCGCGACGAGATCATCGCGCCCGGCAGCGAGTTTGCAAGCGGCCTTGACAACGGCACCGAGCTCGCCATTGCGACGCTGGCGGCAGCGCCGGCGCAGCGGGCCGCAGGCGCGCTGCAGCGCATCGCCGAAGTGCCGATCCATTTTGCCGACCCGCTCGTCCGGCGCAGCGCCGCGCTGCAGCAGACGCGCGATGCGGCGCCGCCCAAGGCGCGCATGTCGGCAGCGACGCTTTCGGCGCTTGGCATCGAGAGCGGCACGGCGCTGCGAGTGCGCCAGGGGCAGGGCGAGGCACTGCTGACGGCGCAGGCCGACGAGACGGTTCCGGGCGGCTGTGTGCGCGTCGCCGCCGCGCATGCGGCGACGGCGGCGCTTGCCGACATGTCGGGTTCGATCAACGTGGAGCGTGCATGATGGTTGAGACTTTCCAGAGCCTCTTGCCGGGCTTCATGGTTCCGCACTTCAACTGGGCGATGGGGCTCGGCCAGGAATTCTTCGGCAGCGCCTGGGCCGACATCCTGACCGTTACCTGGGTCGTCCTGCGCGTCGTTTTCATCATCGCGGTCCTGCTCGGCTGCGTCGCCTACATCACTTTCTGGGAACGCAAGGTGATCGGCTGGATGCAGGTGCGCATCGGGCCAAACCGCGTCGGTCCCTGGGGGCTGATCCAGCCGATCGCCGACGGCTTGAAGCTGATGTTGAAGGAAGTCGTGATTCCGAACGGCGCCGACAAGACCGTTTTCCTGCTCGCGCCGCTGATTGCCTTTGCGCCGGCGCTCGCCGCCTGGGCGGTCATTCCTTTCAGCCCGACGATGGTTCTTGCCAACGTCAACGCGAGCCTGCTCTACATCCTCGCGATGACTTCGATCAGCGTCTATGGCATCGCGCTCGCCGGCTGGTCTTCGAACTCCAAGTACGCTTTCCTCGGCGGCATGCGCTCGGCGGCGCAGCTCATTTCCTACGAAGTCGCGATGGGGCTGGCCCTCGTCGTCGTCCTCATGGTCTCGAACAGCTTGAACCTTGGCGACATCGTCATGGGCCAGAGCCGCGGCCGTTTCGCCGACATGGGCTTGGGCTTCCTTTCGTGGAACTGGCTGCCGCTGCTGCCGATGTGCGTCGTCTATATGGTGTCGATGGTCGCCGAGGCGAACCGCGCGCCCTTCGACATGGCCGAAGGCGAGTCCGAGATCATCGGCTTCCACGTCGAGTATTCGGGAATGGCCTTCGCGGTCTTCCAGCTTGCCGAATACGGCGCGATGGTGCTGCTCTCGACGATGGCCGCGCTGATGTTCTTCGGCGGCTGGCTCTCGCCGGTCGGCTTCCTGCCCGACGGCGCGCCCTGGCTGTTCGCCAAGATCATTTTGATCATTGTTTTCTTCTTCTGGATTCGCGCCACTTTCCCGCGCTATCGCTACGACCAGATCATGCGTCTGGGCTGGAAGGTGTTCATCCCCGTGTGCCTGGTCTGGCTGGTCGTCGTCGGCTGCTGGATGATGTCGCCCTTGAGCATATGGAAGTGAGAGGCAAGTCATGGTTTCGCTGAAGCATATTTTCAACAGCCTCTTCCTGCGGGAGCTGTTCAAGGGAATGTCGGTGACCGGGCGCAAGATGTTCGCGCGCAAGATCACGGTCCAGTATCCCGAGGAAAAGACGCCGTACAGTCCGCGTTTCCGCGGCCTGCACGCGCTGCGCCGCTACCCGAACGGCGAGGAGCGCTGCATCGCCTGCAAGCTCTGCGAAGCGGTCTGCCCGGCGCTTGCGATTTACATCGAATCGGCCGAACGTGAGGACGGCTCGCGGCGCACGACGCGCTACGACATCGATTTGACCAAGTGCATCTTCTGCGGTTTCTGCGAAGAAGCCTGCCCGGTCGACGCGATCGTCGAAACGCGCGTCTACGAGTACCACGGCGAAAAGCGCGGCGACCTTTATTACACCAAGCCGATGCTCCTGGCCAACGGCGATCGCTACGAAAAAGAGATCGCCGAGGACCGCGCAGCCGACGCGAAATACCGCTAACGGGCGCCCACGATGGAATTCAAGACCTTCGTTTTCTACTTCCTGGCGACGATCCTCGTTTTTGCCAGCCTGCGCGTCGTCACCCTGCGCAACCCGGTGCACGCGGCCCTGCACCTCGTCCTCGCCTTCTTCACGGCGGCCGGCGTCTGGATCCTGCTGCAGGCCGAGTTTCTCGCGATCGCGCTCGTCCTCGTCTATGTCGGCGCGGTGATGGTGCTCTTCCTCTTCGTCGTGATGATGCTCGACATCAACCTCGACCGCCTGCGCGAAGGCTTCTGGAGCTACCTGCCGCTCGGCGCGATCGTCGGGCTGCTGATGGTCGCCGAGATGAGCCTCGTCCTCTGGGTTTCGTATTTCCGCGTCGGCGAGGCCGACGTCCCGCAGGCCGCCGCCGACTACAGCAATGTCCAGGCGGTCGGTCGTCTGCTCTTCACCGACTACGTCTATCCGTTCGAACTCGCTTCGGTGATCCTGCTCGTCGGCATCATCGCGGCGGCGGCGCTGACGCTGCGCGGCAAACGCAAGAGCAAGTCGGTGAGCCCCGGACAGCAGGTCTTCGTGCGCGTCCAGGATCGCGTGCGCGTACTCAAGATGCCTGCCGAAAAGCGCGAGTAAGAACGAAAGGCTGCGCGCGCCGCTGCGGCGCTCGCATGTGGTCATTGGAAGTTTAAAGAATCGTGGCGGCGCCAGGCGCCGCGGCGTGTGGATGAACCGGGGAGGACCCTTGCTTACACTGTCCCATTTCTTGATATTGAGCGCGATCCTGTTTGCGATCAGCGTCGTCGGTATTTTCCTCAACCGGAAAAACCTGATCATCCTGCTGATGTCGATCGAAATCATGCTGCTCGCGGTGAATATGAATTTCATCGCGTTTTCGCATTACCTCCAGGATCTTGCCGGACAGGTCTTCGTCTTCTTCATCCTGACCGTCGCCGCCGCCGAGTCGGCGATCGGCCTTGCCATCCTCGTCGTCCTCTTCCGCAACCTGAAGAGCATCCACGTCGATGATCTGGACAGCCTGAAGGGTTAAGCCATGACCATGCAAAACCTCTATCTCGTCGTCCCCCTGGCGCCGCTCTTCGGCGCCATCATCGCCGGCCTTTTCTGCCGCGTCATCCCGCGCTGGGTCGCGCACACCGCGGCGATCTCGGGCGTCGCCATCGCCTTCATCGCGTCGGTCGTCATCTTCTTCGATGTTTCCGCCGGCAATGTCTTCAACGGCCCGGTCTACCAGTGGCTCACCGCCGGCGACTACCGCTTCGAGGTCGGCTTCCTGATCGACCCGCTGACCGTGACGATGATGCTCGTCGTCACCTTTGTCTCGCTGATGGTGCACATCTACACCGTCGGCTACATGAGCGAGGATCCGGGCTACAACCGTTTCTTCAGCTACATCGCGCTGTTTACTTTCTCGATGCTGATGCTCGTCATGAGCAACAACTTCATGCAGCTCTTCTTCGGCTGGGAAGCGGTCGGCCTCGTCTCCTACCTCCTGATCGGTTTCTGGTACACGCGGCCGACGGCGATTCTCGCCAACATGAAAGCCTTCCTCGTCAACCGCGTCGGCGACTTCGGCTTCATCCTCGGCATCGGCCTTATCCTCGCCAACTTCGGCACGCTCGATTACGCCGAAGTCTTCAAGCACGCGCCCGACTTCGCGCAAACGACGATCACGCTCTTTGGCGCCAATGGCACGGGCGTCTCGCTGATGAGCGCGACCTGCATCCTGCTCTTCGTCGGCGCGATGGGCAAATCGGCGCAGGTGCCGCTGCACGTCTGGCTGCCCGACTCGATGGAAGGCCCGACGCCGATCTCGGCGCTGATCCACGCGGCGACGATGGTCACCGCCGGCATCTTCATGGTCGCGCGCATGTCGCCGCTCTTCGAGCTCTCCGACACCGCGCTCTCCTTCGTCATCGTCATCGGCGCGATCACCGCGCTCTTCATGGGCCTGCTCGGCATCGTCCAGAACGACATCAAGCGCGTCGTCGCCTACTCGACGCTCTCGCAGCTCGGCTACATGACCGTCGCCCTCGGTGCCTCGGCCTACTCGGTGGCGATCTTCCACCTGATGACGCACGCTTTCTTCAAGGCCTTGCTCTTCCTCGGCGCCGGCTCGGTGATCATCGGCATGCACCACGACCAGGACATCCGCAACATGGGCGGCCTGC